>NZ_JAMPOT010000007.1:0-446170 GCF_028480685.1 Providencia sp. PROV174 | reverse complement strand
CTTTAGTCGCTTTATCTTTCACCTCTTTAACGTCTTTATCCGCAGTTTTAGAGGCCTTTTCTTTTACTGTTTTAGCAGTGCCAGATGCTTTGTCACTGGCCTTGTCGGCTTTATCACTCGTACTTTTTATTGAATCAGATACAGACGGTTTACTTGGTTGCTTGGCAACACCAGCACCAATCACAGCACCAGCGGCTTTCGCTTTGCTGTTGATATCATTTTTTAGTTCAATAGTACACACTTGCTCTGAGCGACTCGTAGAACCATCATTACAAATAAATTTACCACCTTCACAGCGATCAATTCCCCCTTTACTTCCAGAACAAGGGTAGTTTCTTGCATTCGCTGTGTTAATAGATGCAACCATCATTACACTCACTGCTATTAATCCTACAAATAATTTACGCATGGTATTGCCTCGTTGCTAAGGAATCTATACCAAAAGTTTAGGATAAATTAAGTAAAGGTAAAGAAACCTATAGTTAATTATTAATTTCAGTCAGTCATTTTAAAAATAAAGTAAACACAGCATAAAACTGCATCTACCTAGGGGATACTTGCTAAAAAAAACAAAATTAACAATAAGTTACTATTCAGTTTCTGTTTTGCTGTATGTATTTAGGTTGTATTGAAAAGACACAAAAATTAAGCCAGCTTGCGCTGGCTTAACCTGACAAATAATAAGAGAAATATTATTTATTATTTGATAATAGCTTAGTGTGCTGATTCGCTAAGTCGATCGCCATTTTCACCGTTTCATCAAGATATGGGTCTGGCCCCTCATAATCTTTTGGCAAATCATCAATTGATTTCAATAGCGGTTTGCCTTCCCGAGTATTACGTTCGTTTATACGTTTCAGTTTTGTCGCTTCAATTTCAGAATCTTCTTTTTGACGCTCAGCATAGTTGAGCGAAATAAGATTCTTACTCTCTTTGTTTACTTTATAGCGAGCAATATCTTCATCAATATAATTGAATTCAGGGTCTTTGCTAATACGCGCCAAATGCTGCGTTTTTATTGACGATAAATCAGAAGAAACATCACCAGCAGGCGTATATTTTGCCGGTGGAATGCTATCCCATGGCAATGCGTTATCCTCGAAGCTTTCACCCGTTTCAGCGGGATCTTGACCTGTTGGCATGACTACATCAGGGGTTACCCCTTCACGTTGTGTACTACCACCATTAACCCGATAAAACTTCTGAATAGTATACTGAACAGAACCTAAGGAAGGCCATTCAGGCTTCAGCATTTGGTCGTAAACACGACTCAAACTACGGTGTTGCTGAACAGTTCCCTTACCAAAGGTCGGCTCACCAACAATCATCGCCCTGCCATAATCTTGCATTGCCGCAGCAAAAATTTCAGATGCAGATGCACTAAAACGGTCGACTAAAACAACGAGAGGGCCTTTATAATAAATAACGTCGTCATCATCGATATCTTGACGAACTTGGCCATTGTTATCACGAACTTGAACTATTGGCCCTTGTGGAATGAACAAGCCAGATAAGGAGACCGCCTCAGTTAATGCCCCACCACCATTACCACGTAAATCAATAATCAATGCGGAAACATTATCTTTTGCCATGTTTTGCAATTGAGTTTTAACATCATTCGTTAAACCAACGTAAAAACCAGGAATATCTAAAACAGCAACTTTATCTTTACCTTGCTGTTTGATTGTCAACTTGACAGCTCGGTCTTCTAGCCGGATCTGCTCCCGAACTATGGTGACTATATGAGGTTTCGCCCCTTTAGTATCAGAAACGACTTCCAACCGAACTTTACTTCCTTTCGGGCCTTTAATTAAAGCAACCACATCATCAAGTCGCCAACCAACTACATCAACAATAGGTTTACCCGTTTGGCCTACACCGATAATTTTATCGCCGACTTTTAGCTCTTTGCTTTTAGCTGCTGGGCCCCCAGCAACCAACGAATTGATAACCGTATTTTCATCATCTTGCTGTAAGACCGCACCAATTCCTTCTAATGATAAGCTCATTTCTGAATTGAATTGTTCAGTATTACGAGGCGATAGATAACTTGTGTGTGGATCGATTTCACGAGCAAAAGAGTTAACTATCAATTGAAAAACATCTTCACTTTGCGCTTGCGTTAAACGTCGCAATGCAAAATTATAACGTTTCGTCAATTTTTCTTTGATTTCTTTATCATCTTTGCCTGATAGTTTTAAATTCAACCAGTCATAACGGACTTTTTG
Organism: Providencia sp. PROV174; assembly: GCF_028480685.1. Classification (NCBI taxonomy): domain Bacteria; kingdom Pseudomonadati; phylum Pseudomonadota; class Gammaproteobacteria; order Enterobacterales; family Morganellaceae; genus Providencia; species Providencia sp. PROV174. The sequence goes on along the minus strand of NZ_JAMPOT010000007.1, from coordinate 443,942 downwards.
GTCCCATAGACGATCAAGTTCTTGCTTATCTTTAGGCCACGGTGATTTAGAACGATCAACTTCAATAGAATCCGTCGCATTTAAATCGATAGGTTGCTCTAAACGAGCCAATGCATATTTAAAACGTTCGAAACGTCTTTCCTGAGACAGGTTATACAGGTCATAGAACGTATCTAATTTGCCATCCTCAAGCCACTGACCTGCTTTGCCTTTATCTTTGGCATATTGGTCAATATCGGATTGAAGTAAAACATTATGGCCGAAATCTAACATATTAAGATAACGATCAAATATTTTCTCAGAAAACGCATTGTCTAAATCAAATTGGCGGTAATGTGAACGAGTGAACCGAGATGTCACTCTCTCACTCACCGTACCGTGCTGTGCACTCTGCTTTAAGACCGGTAACTGAGCCGCAGTGACCGGAGTCACTGCTTGAGTATTAGCTATTGCACTGCCAAAGGTCGCTAGACTGACCACCAATGCAATTTTAAGAAGTTTGTTCATGACCTGATTGACCTCCGTATCAGAACTTTAAGTGTTCCGCGCGTACAATCATTGCCAGCCCTGTTGGCAATTGAACCCTAACACCATCTTTCGCAATTTCTAAAACAGAGGCGTCCATCACACTAGTACCAACTTTGACTTTCAAAGTTTGACCAATTTGGAGTGTGTTGATGTCAGTCACTGATTTCAGATTTTGCTCTGGTGCAGGTGTATTACGGCGAGGGGCTTTAGCTGATGTATTTTGCGAGCGTTCTTTATTGTCTGTTGGACGGCGGCGAGGCGCTTTTTGCTTAGTTGCGTCTTGTGTACGTGGTGTTTTATCACCCGTTTTTTGTGCAACTGGACGTTTTTGCGCTTTTTGTTCAGCACGTTGTGCTTGAACGCGAGCTTTCGCTTCGGCTAATTGTTGGCGCGCATGAGCAATATGTTCTGCATCTAATTCACCACAATCTTCACCGTTTAGGTCAACGCGTTTAGCGCCCTCTTTAACACCGTAGAGATAACGCCAGCTAGAAGTGTACATGCGCAATGCAGAACGCAATTGCGTTTTGCTAATACCATCTTCTTCTTTTAAGCACCCTACGATATCTTGAAAAATTCCGACTTTTAACGGACGTGCTTCGCCTTCAGCGATAAAACAGCGAGGAAAACGCTCTGCTAGAAATGCGATAACTTCTTTACTACTATTCAACTTAGGTTGATTTTCCATGAAATTTCCTGATAACAACGATTTTGCCAACCTCACGGGCATGAACAAGCCGACATTATAATCGTGTTGCTGACAATTGCCACGTTACTATTAATTTAACTGACCATTATTTAGTGATATTTAGGCATAGAACACATTGCCAGGTGTTGACACAACTGGTTTACAAGGTGTTGTAGCCCTTTTTCGTCTTCATGGTCGAATTGGCTAATATTTGGGCTATCTATATCTAAAACCCCGATAATTTGCCCATTAACTACCAAAGGAAAGACAATTTCAGCGTTACTTGCTGCATCACAGGCAATATGACCTGGGAATGCATGAACATCTTCGATACGCTGAACTTGGTTATTACTAAACGCTGTTCCACACACGCCTTTACCAAAAGGGATCCGAACACACGCAACTTTACCTTGGAAAGGACCCAGTACTAATTCTTGCCCATTACTGAGATAAAAACCAGCCCAATTAACCCCTTCTAAACAGTCATATAATAATGCACTGGTATTTGCTAAGGTTGCAATTAAATCATATTCCCCTGCAAGTAGCGCAGAGAGATTGTCTGAAAGTTCGTGATAATACTTCTTTTTATCCATAATTATTTCTTGTAATAATCAAGCAATTAATCAAATATTTGTAAGAGTAGCCCTAAGGTTACCAATTTGTCACTTTGAGGTAAATTTTTTTACACTAGATTACATCGAGGTAACCACCTAAAATGAGTCAATATGAACCACATTAATCACACTGATTTGCTTTTTCAACGTTGTAATCATTGCGATCAGAAGTTACTAACGCCTCGATTCAACATACGGCAAGTTGTTGTTTGCCCTCGTTGTTTTAGTCAACTTAATGATGGGCGTTCTTGGTCACTCAACCGTTTATCAATACTGGCTATCACCTTATTGATGCTTGCCCCTATTGCATTTTGGCAACCACTCATTTCTATTCACTTATTAGGAAGCCAAATCAATGCAAACGTCATTGAAGGTATTCACTTAATTAATCAACAAGGGGACCCATTTACGGCCAGTATAGTGGCTTTTTGTGCTATTGCAGCCCCATTATTATTACCCATTTTGATTTTATTATTATCTATTGGTCAGCATATCAATTTGAATCTCCGACCTGTTCTTTTAGTATTAAGTCACATCAAAGAATGGGTTATGTTAGATGTTTACCTCATCGCGCTAGGTATTGCTGCGATTAAAATGCAAGATTATGCGAGTGTTTTCATTGGTCATGGTTTAATCGCTTTTATCACCATGTCTATTCTCAGTATATTAATCCTCATTCACATAAACGTAGATGAGTTATGGAACAAATTTTATCCCATTAATAATAAAAAAGGACAAGATAACTTACTGGTCTGTACAGCTTGTCATTATTGCGGCCCTGCAACTAGCAATGGAAAATGCCAACGCTGTTATCGTCCCCTTCACTATCGCGAACCGCACAGTTTACAAAAAACATGGGCCGCACTAATTGCTGCCATGGTGCTATTATTTCCTGCTAATTTAATGCCAATCTCTATTTTTTATCTCAATGGGCAGCGTTTAGAGGACACCATTTACTCTGGAGTCGTTTCTTTAATTGATTCAGGTAACTGGCCAATTGCAGTCATTGTCTTCATTGCCAGTATATTGGTGCCCTTTATTAAGATTATTATTATGATATTGCTACTGTTTTCTATCCATTTCAAAAGCAATACTGACCCTATTTTACGTATGAAATTACTTAGGTTTGTTTCATGGATTGGTCGTTGGTCCATGCTAGATTTATTTGTCATTGCTTTGATGATGACACTCGTTAATCGCGACCAACTGATGTCTTTTACTATGGGGCCTGCCGCACTGTATTTTGGTACAGCCGTTATTTTAACAATTTTGGCTGTTGAGTGGTTAGATAGCCGTTTAATTTGGGATTCTTATGGAAAATCAAAACCCGCAAAATGAACCCTCTGAAGAAATATCAGAAGCTATATTACGTAAGCGCAAACAAATTTCGCCTTTCTGGTTATTGCCTTTAGTTGCTATTTTCATTGCCGGTTGGCTTTTGTTTCAGCATTGGGTTGAACGAGGAACGGATATTACTATTGAGTTTACATCTGCACCCGGAGTAGTTGCCAACCGAACACCTATCCGCTATCAGGGTGTTGAAGTCGGTTTAGTGCAATCTGTTGCTATCAGTAAAAACATGAAAACCATTATTGTTACCGCTAGTGTGAATAAAGACATGCGGCCAGCCTTGAATTCAGGGACTAAATTTTGGTTAGTGACCCCTAAAGCATCATTAGCAGGCGTTTCTGGTCTTGATGCGTTAGTTGGTGGGAACTACATTGGAATGTTACCAAGCACGGGAACAGAGCAATTCTCTTTTGTTGCACAGGATACACCACCGCAGCTAAACATAGATAAAGGTGAATTACTTATTCACCTTACTGCGCCAGATTTAGGTTCGTTAAACGAAAACTCTCCGATTTATTACCGGAAAGTACCTGTTGGTTATATTTCAGACTATACCGTTTTGCCAGATAACCAAGGTGTTTCTATCTCTGCTGTTGTCAAAAAACCGTATGCTAACTTAGTACGCAAAGAGAGTCAGTTTTGGAATGTATCTGGGTTACAAGGTAGCTTCGACCTTAAATCTGGAGCGAGTGTAAAAATGGAAAGCCTTTCTGCTGTGATAAATGGCGCCATTGCTTTTGACTCACCACAAAGTAGTCCTCAAGCGGAAGAAGGACAACAATTTGTTCTGCAAGATAGTAAAAAAATAGCCAAAACTGCAGAACAAGACGGCAAAGAGCCCTTCATGCTAACACTTTGGGCACATGAAACCTATGGTGTCGACAAAGGACAACCCATTGTTTATAAAGGCATTCAAGTTGGCGAAGTGTTACAGCGTCACCTAGCAACTGAAAAAGTGAATTTTAGTATCCTAATCTATGATGAGTTCCAGCACCTTGTTCGTGAAGACAGTAAATTTGTTGCGAATAGCCGAGTAGATATCCAATTAGGCCTTAATGGATTACAATTCCAAGGCGCTACCCCCCAAGAATGGTTAGATGGCGGGATTCATCTGATAGCTGGACAAAGCCAAGATAAACTTCCCGAAACCTTTCCTTTATATCGTAGTGATGATAATGCAAAAGCCGGTATTTTAGGCGCTTTACCCCCTACAACTATCACCCTAAATACCACGACACTACCAGACATTCAGGCGGGTTCTATTGTTCTTTATCGCCAATTTGCAGTCGGCAAAATCATTGACATTAAACCAACTAAAGCTGGGTTTGCTATCAATGTAAATATCTCAAATGAATATCTTCATTTGCTCACAGAAAATAGTGTATTTTGGGCTGAAGGCGGCGCAAAAGTTCAGCTCAATAGTAATGGTTTAACCGTTCAAGCTGCACCGCTGAGCCGAGCGATTAGCGGTGCAATTAGCTTTGATAACTTAGATGGTGGCGTTGCCAATACTGCTCGACAACACACACTTTACCCAAATGAAACCTCGGCGAAGGCAATAGGAAGCATTATTACGCTAACCACATTTGATGCATCAAAGCTTTCCGAAGGTATGCCAATCCGTTATTTAGGTATTAATATTGGCCAAATTGAATCATTAAAATTGTCATCTGACAAACGTGAAGTACAAGCTAAAGCAATTCTATATCCTGAGTATGTCAGTACCTTTACCCGGTTAGGAAGTCGTTTCGCTGTGGTAACACCTGAACTATCCCCTGCGGGTTTAAATAATTTAGATAGTATATTACAGCCTTACATCAGTGCTGAACCGGGGCGCAACAGTAAAAACCGTTATCAATTTGAATTACAAACTGCCAATATTACAGACTCACGTTATCTAGACGGTTTAACTATTTACCTTGATGCGAGTGATGTAGGTGCCATTCAAATTGGTACACCTATTTTGTTTAGAGGTCTAGAAGTCGGTGTTGTTACAGGTCTCTATTTGGGAGAGCTTTCCGATCGCGTATATGTTGCGACACGTATTGGTAAGGAATACCAATATCTCATTCGTAATAATACTGAGTTTTGGCAATCTTCTGGTTTTAATTTTTCATTTGGCTTAACAGGAGGCGTTGCCAAAAGTGGGACTTTCAAACAATTTGTGCGCGGCGGTATTTCCCTCGCAACGCCACCGTCAGTACCTCTAGCCCCACAAGCTAAGCCTGAACAGCATTTCATCCTAAAATTGGAGTCCCCTAAAGATTACGTGGACTGGGGAACATCTATCCCGAAAAAATAATCACTATTAGGGTGCATATTAACCATATATAGCACCCTTCCCTCACAAGTGCCTTAAAAAATATTTTGGAAATTAATTCCATTTATACTATGCTTAAATTCGTTGAGCTGATTATATATGGTTAAAATCGATGAATGAGGTGCTGTTATGTGTATTGTAAAATTGAAAATATCTTCCTATGAAATTAATGATGCGGTTATGGCTTCCCATAAAAGCGATACAGTAAGTATTCCATGTGATTCTGATACAGACTTTTGCATGCAACTTGATGGCTGGGACGAGCATACAAGTATCCCCGCAACTTTAGATGAAAAACCGGTGCTACTCTACCGTGATCGTTATGACAAAGAAAATCACCATTGGGTGATGAAACTTGCTTAATAGTTTTAGTAGTATGCTTAGGTTATTAGCTAAGCATATAAATAGGTAGGAACCGATAAGCTGATATGAAATGAGAACTGACAAAATAATAGGCAAAAAAAGAGGCCTGGTAGATTCCGATTACCGGGCCTTGGGAAATGGCTCTGGCAGAGCCGTGCGCTAAAATTGCCATTGAGACGTAACAAAGTACACTCTAATACTAGCTTTCAATGCACGTTCTTACCATGTTTATTATCAAATATTTTACATATTATTAACACAATTTATTTCTTAATTTTCTAATATTGAACTATTTGTTTAATAGGTTATACCTATTCATGCAATCATTCAAACCTTTCAATTAATCAATACATTGAATAATAACAATAATTTTTTGTTTTCCACTTCCCTTCTTGGTTGATAATTTTAACTGAGCGATGAACTTAATTGCTCGCACACAATTTTGCAGCAGCTTCTTTTATAGGCAATATTCTTTCCTCAACTGCTTTGGTGCTGTCGGTAGGCTTAAGCAGCACATCAATAGGCTGTGCTTTAATTTCTTTTTTAATCATCAATTCAGTCGCTATGTCATTTAATGGATATTGCATTAGCGTGGCAGGGTTAATGACGACCAAAGCCCCATTATGGCGGCACTCTAGCATGACTTCCTCTCGAGTAAATGGCCAATCATCACCAAATTGTTTTTTACTCACAGATGTTAACGGCGCAGAAAAAGCGGTACTCACGGTTCCACCCAATAATAGTGAGCAAATAATGAGTTTAAATTTCATGGTAGTGACCTTATTAGACATTGAAGATATCTTTGCATATTATCAATTAAATATAAAAGTTTAGCTAGATTGGCTGGTAGCTTGCAAAAATTGCCACAGAAAGAATCGCCATCGTACCTAACAGTAACTCAACCCAACTGTTAATGATTAGGTAATTGACTCGCCCTTTTTGCTTAATAATAGGTACGATGTAATAACGATTGATAATAGCTAATAAAAGCATTCCTCCCACTAAAATGATCTTAAACCAAAGTAGTGATTGGTATTCTGACCCTGAATAGTTTAATGGCCAGCCAGGTAAGAGTGTTATGGCACTAATGACCCCAGTAATGATCACCAGTGCAACAGCGATATGGCCGAAACGCGAAAAACGCATCATGGTATTCACAATTTGTTTGTCCATCCCTTCTGCCAATTCTTTTTTATTGCGTAAAAATTGGATGCAAATTAAAAATGGCCACAAACCGCCAAACCAATAGGCGGAGCTAATGAGATGAATAAATTGATTAATACGATGGAACGTTCCGAGTAGGCCATCATGCATAGCTGCGTGCCCAATAAAAGCATGCAAACCAAGTAGGATTACTGAAAAAACTAATATTAGTTTCAATCGTAATTGAATTGATTTTATAAATAAAACCAATAGCAATAATACAGATGACAAAAGTTCCCAACGCCATATTTGGCCGAATGACGTCCCTAAAACCCCTTGCCATATCTGCCAATCAATACTATCTTCCCAGCCATCACCCATCAGACCTGCTTGCGCAATCATCCAGCTAAAAGTTGTTAGCACAGTAACGATGGCACAAAAGAAAATGCCTTTATTCAAATAGCGGCTTAGTAAATAATTAAATGAGCCACGACTAAGTACCACTGCAAATATTGACATTCCACACATCAATATTGCAGCGATAAAATGAATAAAGCGAATAAGGGTATAAAAAGCTTCTAGTGACATATTATTTCACTGTAAAGCTATACGTTCCTTTTGTTTTGTGCCCGTCGACAGAAACGACGCTCCAATTAACATCATACTTCCCAGCAATGAGCTTGTCTTCCACAGGAACGATCACTTTTGTGTCGTTATTTGGGTCTAATGTTGCTTTACCAGTTTTCACTATTTTATTTTCAGGCCCGATAATACTGACCTTAGTGAAATTAACTTCAATACCTTCAGAAAAGCTTAATGAGATAGACTCTGGCGCTTGCTCCACTGCCGTACCTTCAGCAGGAAGCTGGTCTTTTAAATGAGCATGGGCAAATGCTTGTTGGAAAGACATTCCTAAAAATAGAACAGCGACAGCACTAAGTTTGCGCCATGAAGATTTAATAGGGTTAATTGGCATAGTAACCTCTTAATTTGCAGGTGAATTTAGAATAATTGCCAATCATTATACGGAAAACAAACCATTTTACCGCTTAAAAATGGGTTTTATTGGCCTGTCCTGTGAGTTTTCACACAAAATGAAAAGAAAAAGACTTATGAACATTGAATTACAGAATTCATGCCCATAAGTCTAGAGAGATCTTTATGCATCAAGTAGAGATAAAAACTCGATTTCTATCTACCTATTGGTGGATAAATCAGATATGTGTTGCTGCTGACAAGTTTTTCAAATCTTTATCTAACAAGAATAGTGCTTTACCAGACTCACCCACCATATCCAGTTTATCCAGTACTGATTTAAATAATTTCTCTTCTTCATGTTGCTCTGCAACATACCATTGTAAGAAATTAAATGTAGAATAATCTTGTGTTGTCATTGCTAAATGAGCCAATTTATTAATTTCACGAGTAATTAATTGCTCATGTTCATAAGTTTGGGTGAATACATCACTAATTGATTTGAAATCAACGGGCGGCGCAGCAATTTGCCCTAACAGTGGCAACGCCCCTGTGTCACTAAGATAATCAAATAAACGCTGCATATGTTCCATTTCTTCTTGTGAGTGTGCTTTTAAGAACGCTGCAGCGCCTTCATAGCCTTTATCACTACACCAAGCACTCATTTGCAAATAGAGATTTGCAGAATAAAACTCAAGATTTAATTGCTCGTTTAATTTTTTGACCATATCTGTAGTTAACATATTTAAGCCTTATCGGTTAATCATTCATGCGTATATTATGCACAGTATTAAAATAATTAAAACCCTAAAACAATCTTAAAACAAAAAAATCCAATTTACTGATAATTAATAACTTTTGTTAAAAACAATAATAATCAATCTCATTATCTTTCCCTGTTTTTCTATTAATAGCTAAATATATAAATAGATAAATTTAACTCTTATTTTTATTATTACAATTAATGTAATGAGATTTTTTCTCATTATCCAGTTACAATAATAAGGTATTAATTTAACCGTAGAGATCAAATATGAGTCACAACCTTGCTTTATTGCCTAAAGATGAAATGGATAAGGTCAATGTCGACCTTTTGGCTTCCGGTGTTGCATTTAAAGAGCGCTATAACATTGCCATCATTGCTGAAGCTGTTGAGCGAGAACAACCTGAACACTTAAGGGAATACTTCAGAGAGCGATTAGTATACTACCGTCAGCTGTCACAAAATTTTGCTCGTATGCCTTATGAACCACGTAATCGCTAGGCTCACGGATACACAGAAAAACTGATACAAAAAAGGGATAGCCTTTATGGTTACCCCTTGATATTCAATAAAAATTTTATTTTGTTGTATTATATGTCACGGTATTATTTTGGCAGTCTACCGCGACTGAATAATGCAAATCAGATTTTGCACCTCGAACAACCAGCGGCACGGTGTAACCTGTTTCAGTTTTAGTGACTTCACTATCATTGACCCAAGCAACCGCTTTTTTGCCTAAAGCCGCTTTTTCATCTGCCCAGCGAGGCAAACGATTATGCATAAAGTCACTTTTCACCTGTGCTGCAATTTGTGGCTCAGTTAACGTACCACAGCTGACGAAAGGCGCAGCTTTACCTTCTTCATTATTTGCGCTTAATGCAAAAGAGCTAAAAACCAGAGCACAAGCACCTAAAATTACAGCAATTTTTCGATTCGCTTCCATACCATCCTCCGATACCCATTACTAGGTAAAGATTTTTGATTAGTTTAGCGGCTTATTTCAGCCTATCAGATACCAGTTATCTTCTGGTTATTATCTAGTCTTCATTGATAAATAGAATGACTTAACTAATATTAATCTATCAGATTTATGTATGAATGTTAATAGTATGTTTATAAATTATTAATTTTCATCATCGAAACGGACGTGGATCTGCTCTTTACCTTGGTGCTTTTCTCTAATTTCATGAGCGACTATTGCAATCGCCTCACCACTACTCATACCTTCCGCCATCAATTGATGAATTTTTTCAACAGCTTCTTGCTGTTCTTCGTGATTAAGTGCTGGCATACCAGAAAACATGGTTTAAACCTCATGAATAAAAGACTAAAATCAATGATTAAGATTTTAACATCTCTTCGCCTATTAAGATAAGAATATATGTTAATCTGTATTGATTCACTTGCGGAAATTTAGACTCATCATTATGGTTATCAAAAAAATCCAATTACCTTATAGCCCTAACGCAGCCATTGATTATTTTACCCCACTAGCACACCAGCCATGGGCGATGTTACTGCATTCAGGTAATGCAAAACACTCACATAATCGCTTTGATATTATCGTTGCTGACCCGATTGCCACACTGACGACTTATCAGCTTAAAACAACGATTACAGAGCAAAATCATGCTGCTCTCGTTTCTGAGTCAGACCCTTTTGAACTCCTTCAAGGATTGCTTGATAAATACCAACCGAAACGCCAGGAAGATAGTGAGTGCCCTTTCAACGGGGGGGCCCTTGGCCTTTGGAGTTACGATTTAGGGCGACGCATTGAAAAATTACCTGAAATTTCGACCACAGAGCTACAATTCCCAGACATGGCAGTTGGCATCTACTTGTGGGCTCTCATTGTTGATCATCATGATAAAACCACTACATTAATTAGTTATGATGATGTTGATGCTCGGTTAGCTTGGCTAAACAACCAAAAAAGGCCACGTAAAAACAAATTCCAATTAACCTCTGCATGGCAATCCAATATGTCAGAAGAGGTATATCATCATAATATTGCGCGCATCCATGAATATTTACGTAATGGTGATTGCTACCAAATCAATTTAGCGCAAAGATTTAAAGCCAAGTATAAAGGAGATGAATGGAATGCATTTTTAGCACTACTTGATCGCAATGGTGCTCCCTTCTCTTCTTTTATACGTCTTCCCGAAAATACGGTTATCAGTATTTCACCTGAACGTTTTATCTTTTTGCAAGATGGAGATATTCAAACCCGTCCAATAAAAGGAACGCTTCCGCGCTTAGACAATGAACAAGATGACCTTGCTCAAGCAGCAAAATTGTCTAATTCAGTAAAAGATCGCGCAGAGAACTTAATGATTGTCGACTTGCTACGTAATGATATTGGCCGCGTCGCCAAACCGGGTACGGTCAGTGTTCCTGAATTATTTGCTGTTGAAGCTTTCCCGGCAGTACATCATCTGGTTAGTACCGTCACGGCAAAGTTAGATAGCCAATACCGTGCAACTGATTTATTACGAGCGTGTTTTCCTGGCGGGTCAATAACCGGTGCACCGAAAGTGCGTGCAATGGAGATAATTGAAGAATTAGAACCCCATCGCCGACATGGCTATTGTGGAGCAATAGGCTATATTAGTTTCAATGGCAATATGGATAGCAATATTACTATTCGTACTTTATTGACATATAAAAAACAGGTTTATTGTTGGGCTGGTGGTGGTATTGTTGCAGATAGCCAAGCAGACAAAGAGTATCAAGAAACCTTTGATAAATTAAGCCTGATCTTACCTTTATTAGGAGCGCTCAATAACGATGACTGAACTGAATAACTTTATCAATCGTTTTCAGTTTACTTTACCGGCTACCCGCCAATTTGAGGCTAAGGCGGGTAAATCGGCGGCTGTTCTTTTACCGATTATCAATAAACCAAACCCAACATTACTGCTCACACAAAGGTCCCCTTTTTTACGCTCCCATGCTGGCCAAGTAGCCTTTCCAGGAGGGGCTAGTGACCCAGAGGATGGAACGCTTGTGAATACCGCTTTGCGTGAAGCTTATGAAGAAGTCGCCATCCCACCGGAAAAAGTCACTGTTCTGGGCCAATTAAGCCCCTTACAAAGTTATGGTGGTTATGAAGTTACGCCAATTGTTGGGTTAGTACCAAATAATATTCAATATCAGGCTAATCCTAGTGAAGTCGCTGCTATCTTTGAAGTTCCCTTGTTTGATGCGCTTTCACTCCAACATCATAAGTATGTCGATATTAAGCGTTCAGGGCGGCATAACCGCATCTTTTTTTATTGGTATAAAGGCCATTTAGTTTGGGGATTAACCGCTTCGATTATTCACCAACTTGCCTTGCAGTTAGATTAGGGGCTAACACAACTTTTCACCATATAATACCACTATTGCAGTAAAATCTATTTAAGATGACAAGATATCGCGTCATATATGACAAAATATACCTCTACCACATGTTGCTTTTTTAGCCATATCACAGACATTTTGTGCTATTTACAATCAATTACCCTTCAGCAACTACCTTATTTCAAAAAATACTTTAAACTTACTGGTTAACACTACTAAATAACAGTAAAGTAGCGCCTTTTAAAATAATGCACTACATTTTCATCTTTTTTTTAAGGAGTCCTGCGTGATAAGCGTTTTCGACATGTTTAAAGTGGGCATAGGCCCTTCAAGCTCTCATACCGTTGGTCCAATGAAAGCTGGGAAAGAATTTGTCGATGATTTAGTAAGCAAAAATTTATTACCTAACGTCACTCGTATTTCAGTGGATGTTTATGGGTCATTATCGCTTACTGGAAAAGGGCACCATACTGATATCGCCATTATTATGGGGCTAGCAGGTAATTTGCCTGCCACTGTTGACATTGAATCCATCCCAACTTTTATCAAGAATGTAGAAGAAACAGAAAAGTTATCATTAGCAAATGGCCTTCAGGTCGTTGACTTCCCTAATGAGGGTGGCATGAATTTTCGTCAAGATAATCTGCCATTACATGAAAATGGCATGACTATTCATGCTTTTGCCGATAATGATGAAATTTACACCAAAACCTATTATTCCATTGGTGGTGGTTTCATTGTCGATGCAGAGCATTTTGGCGAATCAACTCTTGATAGCAAACCAGTCTCTTATCCATTTAATTCCGCGGAAGAGCTACTATTAAATTGCAAAAAATCCGGTCTTTCTATTTCTAGCTTAATGATGAAAAACGAGTTAGATCTTCATACCAAAGAAGAAATTGAAGCCTATTTTGCTGATGTATGGCATACCATGCAAGCCTGTATCGAGCGTGGTTTAAGCACCGAAGGCGTTTTGCCGGGCCCATTACGTGTACCTCGTCGTGCACCTGCACTTAACCGAATGGTGACCTCATCAAGTAAGCTATCTAATGACCCAATGAATGTCGTTGACCTGATCAATATGTATGCCTTAGCCGTAAATGAGGAAAATGCTGCGGGCGGCCGTGTTGTGACAGCCCCGACTAATGGTGCATGTGGTATCGTACCTGCCGTATTAGCTTACTATAACCATTGTATAGAACCTGTAACGCCTGAGTTATATATGCGCTATTTCTTAGCTTCGGGCGCTATTGGTATTTTATACAAAATGAATGCGTCCATTTCAGGTGCTGAAGTTGGCTGCCAAGGTGAAGTCGGTGTGGCATGTTCGATGGCCGCGGCTGGCCTGGCCGAATTATTCGGTGGTAGCCCTGAGCAAGTGTGTATTGCTGCTGAAATCGGCATGGAGCACAATTTAGGTTTAACTTGTGACCCTGTTGCTGGCCAAGTTCAAGTTCCTTGCATTGAACGAAATGCCATCGCATCTGTTAAAGCGGTGAATGCCACACGTATGGCTCTACGCAGAACAAGCGAACCACGAGTTTCACTTGATAAAGTCATTGAAACTATGTACGAAACAGGGAAAGACATGAATGCAAAATATCGTGAGACATCCCGAGGCGGGTTAGCCATCAAAGTACAATGTGACTAATTTTATTAGCATTTAATCCTTAAGCACCCTTTTCTATTCTGTTATCACTTTAAACAGGATTTTGAGGGTGCTTTTTTAGCATGCATTAAAAAGTTTTTTCTATTTTTGCTATGCTTCTCTTCCCATATAGTCCAATTCAACTAATCAATCATCCACAGTTTTTTCATTGAATTAACTCAATTTTCTTATGCTCAGCAAACTATATCAAAACAAAATTTATACTATTTTGTGCTAAAGACTGTTTTGACATGACTGAAAGATAACTGTTCCCCATTGAAATTTGGTTATTTTATACTCTAAAAATCAATATCACACTATTTTTCGGGCTGCTTTTGTTACCGATAACAAAATAATAAGCCAATAAAAGATAAATATTTAGTTTATTGATTTTTTTAAATAAAAATAAACAGCAACTAACTGCGATTTAATATCATTTTTTAGGTGTATTCTTATTTTTCTGACGCGAAACAAGTTTTTAGGATAATACGAGATGATATGCTAATAATGTAATTGATACTAACAACACCATGAGTTAGCTCATGAATATTATGAGACGTTTGTAATTATTCAGCTAAAATTATCTTACAGGGGAAACTGATAAAAAGGAGTCTAACTTAAGTGTCCATTTTATCAACAGATGATATTTTGTTTTATCTATCTATGAGGGAAAAATAGTGAGTATAGCTATTATGATTGGTACACACGGAGTCGCCGCAGAGCAGCTTCTTCGAACCACCGAGATGTTAATAGGCGAGCAAGAGAACGTTTCGTTTATTGACTTTATCCCTGGGGAAAACGCAGACACCCTATTTGATAAGTACACCCAAAAGCTAACTGATTTAGATACATCAAAGGGTGTCTTATTCCTTGTTGATACATGGGGAGGTAGTCCATTTAACGCCGCTAGTCGCATTGTTAATGAAAATAGTAATTATGACATTATTACAGGCGTGAATGTTCCAATGTTAGTTGAAACCTTTATGTGCCGTGATGATGATCCATCTATGAATGAGCTAATCACTGTCGCACTTGAAACCGGACGCGGGGGTGTTCGTTCATTTAAATTCAAAGAAGCTGAAGCAGAAGTAGAACCCGCTCCTGTAGTACCCAGTACTCCTGCCCCAGCACCAGTGAAAGCTGGCCCCGGTGAACATATGGTGATCGCACTTGCTCGTATTGATGACAGATTAATTCACGGACAAGTCGCAACACGCTGGACGAAAGAAACCCAAGTTAAGCGCATTATTGTGGTCAGTGATGACGTGGCTAAAGACCACGTTCGGTCAACATTGCTAAAACAAGTCGCACCACCAGGTGTCACCGCGCATGTTGTCGATGTTGCTAAATGTATTCGCGTTTATAACAACCCGAAATATGCCGGTGAGCGTGTTATGTTGCTTTTCACTAACCCAACTGATGTTAAACGTATCGTCGAAGAAGGCGTTGATGTGAAATCTGTGAATATTGGAGGCATGGCATACCATGACGGAAAAACCATGGTCACAAATGCCGTCTCTATCAATCAAGAAGACATTGATGCATTTAACTATTTGAACGACAAAAATATTGAACTTGAAGTCAGGAAAGTTTCATCAGATAGCAAAGTTTACATGATGGACTTGATTAATAAGCTCAAAAAATAATTTCTATCGCAATTTTTATATTGATTTTAATCCATTACTCAAAACAGATTTTAAAACTTTTGGTTACAGGAGATTAAACAATGGAACTTACCGTTGTTCAAATAGTAATGGTCTTTATCGTCGCGTGTATCGCGGGGATGGGATCAATCCTTGATGAATTCCAATTTCACCGTCCCCTCATTGCTTGTACACTTATAGGTATCGTTCTGGGAGACATGAAAACGGGTATCATCATTGGTGGTACATTAGAAATGATCGCACTTGGATGGATGAATATCGGTGCTGCTGTTGCACCTGATGCCGCTTTAGCCTCTATTATTTCAACTATCCTCGTCATTGCTGGTGGTCAAAGTATTGGTGCAGGTATTGCCATTGCTATCCCACTCGCAGCTGCAGGTCAAGTATTAACCATTATCGTTCGTACAGTGACAGTTGCATTCCAACATGCTGCCGATAAAGCCGCCCTCAATGGCAATTTAACGGCTATTGGCTTTATTCATATATCTGCATTACTACTGCAAGCGATGCGTATCGCAATACCCGCGTTGATTGTTGCCATTTCGGTTGGTACATCCGAAGTACAACAAATGTTGGACTCTATCCCACAAGTTGTCACTGACGGCCTTAATATTGCGGGTGGTATGATTGTCGTTGTCGGTTATGCGATGGTTATCAATATGATGCGCGCAGGCTACTTAATGCCATTCTTCTACTTAGGTTTTGTTACCGCGGCATTTACTGATTTCAACCTAGTTGCACTTGGGGTAATCGGTACTGTGATGGCTATCTTATATATCCAACTCAGTCCAAAATACAATAAATCGCAAACTGTTGTTACCCAAGGAAATAGTAGCAATAACAACCTTGATAATGAGCTAGACTAGGAGGAACGTATAATGGTAGATATCACAAAACCGACAGCTAAAAAGCTTACACAAAGCGATATTCGCGGCGTATTCTTACGGTCTAACCTATTGCAAGGTTCTTGGAACTTTGAACGTATGCAAGCCCTAGGCTTCTGCTATTCAATGGTTCCGGTTATTCGTCGTCTTTATCCAGAAAATAATGATGACAGAAAACAAGCAATTAAACGCCATCTTGAATTCTTCAATACCCATCCATATGTTGCAGCGCCTGTTCTGGGTGTCACAATGGCAATGGAAGAGCAACGTGCCAATGGTGCAGACATTGATGACGGTGCAATAAATGGTATCAAAGTCGGTCTAATGGGGCCATTAGCCGGTGTTGGAGACCCAATTTTCTGGGGAACAGTTCGCCCTGTATTTGCGGCTCTCGGTGCAGGTATCGCAATGACGGGTAGCTTACTTGGCCCTCTACTGTTCTTTGTTTTGTTTAACCTTGTACGTTTATTAACCCTTTACTATGGTGTTTCATATGGCTACAAAAAAGGGATTGATATTGTTCAAGACATTGGTGGCGGTTTCCTACAAAAGCTCACCGAAGGAGCATCCATTCTCGGTTTGTTTGTCATGGGGGCATTGGTAAACAAATGGACACATGTCAATATTCCACTTGAAGTTTCACGGATCAAAAACCCAACAACGGGCACTGAAGACATTACCACTGTCCAAATGATCCTTGATCAACTCATGCCAGGCTTAGTCCCCCTATTGCTAACCTTCGCCTGCATGTGGTTGTTGCGTCGTAAAGTTAACGCATTGTGGATTATTATCGGCTTCTTTGGCTTGGGTATCCTTGGTGCTTGGCTGAACTTCCTAGCGCCATAATTTTCCACCATTATTTGAATTGGGAGGTTGCAGCCTCCCTTTTTTAATTTTAAGCTCTGCATTATGTTTACTTATCCAAGGGCTCACAAATGACCTTCAATGATGCCATTCTTGCTATAATCATTTTGATCATGCTTGTTTATGCGATTTATGATGAATTCATTCAGCATTTGTTAAAGGGTAAAACCTTATTAAAAATTAATCTAAAAAGAAAACATCGAGCAGATGCTATTATTTTTATTGTTCTAATTTGTATCGTTATTTATACAAATATTGTACGCCATGGTAATTTATTAACCACTTACTTATTATTGATTACTATTTTCATGTCAATTTATTTGGCATTTATAAGAACACCAAAGCTATTCTTTAAACAAACTGGTTTTTATTTTGCCAATGCCTTTATTTTATATGACAGAATAAAAACAATGAATTTATCTGAAGATGGTGTATTAATAATAGGCTTAGAAAAAAAGAAAATTAACATACAAGTTTCACATCTTGATGATTTACAAAGAATTTATGAATTCCTTATTAATCATAAGTAAATAGATTTTATATTATCACTAAAAACAAGGTTAATTATTAATTTAATTAGCCTTGTTTTTATCAATAACCTTATTGATAATAATTCTCACTACCGTTTAATATCCACAATTAATTAAGTGTTGCCTTTAATATAATTTATGGTATCTTTCTTTCCACGTCATTGGGGAGTAGCCTGTTCTGGTTTCATATATAATACCAGAAAGTCCGTATCAACATACTCGTTTGGTTTCAAACGTGGTGCGGACACCAAAATTCGGTTGGCAAGACCATAGACACATAAATAAGCCTTTTGGTTGGGGGTAATTTATGTGTATATGGAATCACCCAACCGAGGTTCTGTTATGAGTTTCTATGCTACCCTTATCTTAGCCCTTGCCCTATCAATGGACGCCTTCGCTGTTGCTATTTGTAAAGGTGCAGTGCTTCATAAACCCCGCTTTAGAGAAATTCTCCGTACTGGTTTTATTTTTGGTTTTATTGAAGCCATTACACCCATTATTGGTTGGGGCATCGGTATTTTAGCCAGTCAATATGTTATCCGCTGGGATCATTGGATTGCATTTGGTTTATTATTTGTTTTAGGTGCTAGAATGATCTGGCAGAGCATTAAAACAAAAGATGAAGAATGCTGTTCTAAACCTTCTAGTCATAGCTCAACAAGCCTGATTTTTTCTGCAATAGCCACCAGCCTTGATGCGATGGCCATTGGCTTAGGCTTAGCATTCTTACAAGTGGATATCGTTCATACTGCAATGACTATCGGCTTAATGACAATGATCATGGCCACTATCGGTATGATGATTGGCCGTTATGTCGGCCCATTACTCGGAAAAAAAGCAGAAATTATCGGTGGATTGGTACTAATAGGTATTGGTTTTAATATCTTATTTGAGCACCTTGAATTATTTATGTATGCCCATTAGTTTTTATGCCCCCTATATGGGGGCAATAGCTCTACTCTGCATTAGATTGATAAACACGAATTAAAAAATCAGCTGTATACTCTTTCACCTCAGCTTTGTGTAAATCACCTTTAACCTGTTCTGATGCACGCCAAGCAAATGGTGTCATCATCAATAATTCATAAGCTTCTTGCCCAGTCAGCACCATCCTATAATTTAGTTGGCAACTATCTATTAACGAAAAATTTGGCAGATCTTCATCTTTCGCTGGGTGCAACTTAACCTCATCGTAGATTAACGCTTTTAATTCTTGCAGATGTTCCGCCGCAGGCGTAACGGTTATTAACATACCTTTAGAAACCAATACACGACTTAACTCTTGTGCCTTGCAGGGTGCGTAAATTCGTATAATTCCACCCAAGCTGTTATCTGAAAATGGTAAGCGGTGACTTGTACCAACGCAAAAACGAACGGATTTATAGCGTTTCGCCGCATAACGAATCGCTGCCTTCGAAACATCTAGACCTAAAACTGTATATTTTTCAAAATGTTTTGCAAGTTCTCGTGAAAAATAGTCTGTGTAATACCCTTCTCCGCACCCAATATCCAACAGGTTAGTACAAGATGATGGAATAAACTGAATGAGTTTTTCTACTACCTTTTCACGCATAGGGTGGTAATGCCCTGCATCAAGAAATTGCCTACGCGCTTGCATCATTTCAGCATTATCACCGGGGTCTTTAGAACGTTTATGTTGTACAGGTAACAAGTTAACATAACCTTCTTTTGCACAATCGAACTGATGGTTTTCTGTGCAACGATAACTGTTATTGGCAAGATTTAGTGGTGTAAAACAGAGAGGACATTGATAATTCATAGCAGTCACTGATTTAAAAATAAAGGTGAGTATACCATATTCAAATTAGTTTTCTTTCTGTTATATATCTTGCTTTTTAACTGTATTTTTTGTTCTATGAAAGTAATCAAAAAACATTAGCGGGTGTCTCACGATGAAAATTAGGTTAGCAACCCCCGATGAAGCCGAACTTCTTTGGTCTATACGTAACCAAGCCATTCGCCATGGCTGTACGACCAGTTTTGATGCAAAAACCATCGCAGCATGGACGCCGGATGAAATGCCACCAAGCTATACATACATGGTAAAATATAATCCATTCTTTGTTGTGACAAATGAAAATAATAAACCCGTTGCAACTGGCTTCCTTAATTTAGATACGAACAGTGTTGATGCAATATTTACTTTACCACAATACACAGGTTGTGGAGCCGCAGGGTTAATATTAGATGCCATTAAAATGGAAGCAAAAAAAAGAAATATCAAAAAACTAATGTTAGATTCATCGCCTAATGCGGAACGATTTTACCAAAAACATGGGTTTACCTCGATTAAACATAGCAGTTACTATTCTTCACTCGCACAAACCCACTTAAATTGCATTCAAATGGAAATTGAATTATAAATTACAATTTACCTATAAGTTGAAAGCCACTAAATTGTTTGTGGCTTTATAAACTATGTATATTACGATTTAAAAATCAGCAAATTCAGGGATAGCTTTACGTCCATGTGACTCTAAAAAGTCCAATACACGACGTGGAGAAACATTTAAAATTTGTGATTGTGGAAAATCAATTGATTCCAACATGTCAACTACGCGATCAAAACGGCCGAGATATCCGGAAAAATGTGAGTCTGAACCTAATGCAACCCACCCGCCAGTTTCTTTAACTGCCTTAGCGATTTCTAAGCAATTCTGTTGACTACCCGCTCTTGAATGTAGGAATGAAGAGTTATTCATTTCCAAAGCAACATTACACTCTTTCGCAGCTTGTGCCACAGCCTTGATATCAATTGGGTATTTGGGATTCCCTGGATGAGTGATGATTTGCACCTTACTACTACGAATGGTGGCAATCATTGCTTCCGTGTTATCCGCTAAGCTTTGAGGTTCAAGAACTGGCTCATGGAAACCCGCTAATATAATATCTAAATGACGAGCGATCTTTTCATTGCAGTCTGTCTCACCCAACTTGTTCTTTATATTCGCTTCAATACCGTACAATAAACCAACCCCATCAACAATTCTCGGCAAGATAGGCATATTACCAAAATGCCACTCATGTGGAGCATCTTGCATTTCAGGCCCGTGGTCGGTAATCGCAAATAGTTTGACACCACGGCTTGCGGCCTCAGCGAAATACTCACTAACTGTACTGTAAGCATGGGTGCTGGCAATAGTATGCGCATGTAAATCAACTTGATACATAAATGATATCCTTCTAATTTTTCTACTTACCTTCCGAGCCTACCTGCTCAGGAAAGATTCAACCAAGCTAACATATCAATTTAAAAGTTTCGATAGTCATTCACCTAAACAGCATTTTATCAACATATTGCAATATATTAGATAATATCCTAAGAGACTTTCAGGATAAAAAAACCCGCAATTATTGCGGGTTAAAATAAACAGAATTAAAAATTAACTTAATCAACTAAGATTCGTTTATTGGTCGCTCCCCACAAAATTGACATTTCAGTAAATAACGCACCGCTGATGTCTTCAACCTCTTCGGCTGTAATTTCAGCATTACCTTGTTTGCCAAAAAATACAACCTCATCTCCTGGGCTAACATTTTTTAAATCAGTAACATCAACCATGACTGTATTCATTGATGTTTTTCCTAAAACAGGTACTGTTTGGCCATTAATTAATGCGTGTCCCGCATTGCTAAATACACGGCGATAGCCATCTGCATAACCTACAGGGATATTGGCTAATACAGAATCACGCTTCAAGGTATAGGTTCTGTCATAACCCACTGTATTACCTTTCGGATAATGATTGACAGAGGCAATGTTCGATTTCAGCATCATCACGCGTTTATAGTCATTTGTCGCGACAGTATCGCCGTAGAAAATGCCACCCACACGTACCATATCCAACCATGATTCTGGTACCGTAATGGTTGCATAAGTATTCGCGACATGTAATGTAATGTCTTCACGCTTTAACCCTGTCATATTCAATACTTGTTGAGATTCTTTCTTGAATTTTTTGAGGTCATTACGGATCTGTGCTTCATCCTCTTCTGGGTAATGAGACATAATGCCGACGATTTTTAACTGAGGTAATTGCGAAATCAGCTTAGCATCATTAAGACCAGCAAGTGTACTCACCTCTAAGCCGTTGCGCGACATCCCGGCTGAGTTCAGCGCCAGATGAATAGGAATCACTTTATTTTGCTTTTTCGCAATCGCATTCAAGCGCTGCGCCATTTCTAAATTACCGATCAACTCTTCCGTTTCATATTGTGTGGCTTGAGCCATTTCTTGCTCTGTCGCACTTCTCACTCGCATTAAGCGGCCTTTAAAACCTAAATCTCTCACGGTCTTAAGCTCTTGATTATTTGTTACCCCAATACATTGCACATTATTTTCAATCATTATTGGCGTAACTAAAGAAAGATCATGCCCATACGCATCTCCTTTCAAAACGGCACACAACGAAGATTTATCTCCTAGTAGGTTTTGTACTTTCTTAATATTAAAATCTAATGCACTGCGAGATATTTCAATCCATGCATTATTAACCACCACCGGTTGGTTTTGTGTCGCATATGTTTCTACTGGTGTTGTGATATTATTAGGCTGCTGACAAGCTGTTGCAGCAACCAGTAAAGGGAGTAATGCCAGATACTTCAAACGAAAAGCCACGTGTTGTTCCTTATCTCTAGTGATTTTTACCAAGACATTATTTTTATAATTCTGGGTTGAAATAGACAAAATATGTATCGGTTTTAAATAATACCAACCTTCATACCTCAAACAAGTAATAATTCACTTATTTTGCATAAAAAAACAAAAAAACCTTTTTCAAGTTGATTTTTCTTCTTTAGAAATAAAACATTTGGTTGAAATCATCGTAAATCAAATTATTTTTATTATTTAATAGGTTATAGCAATAATTTCACTAATATTTACTTTTGTTACACTTTTTATTTGGCGAATTAATATGCTTAAATGATAATAACTATCAATTAGGAATTTTTACTAAATATCACTCAATCCATAAGGCTATGTTATGAAGTACAAATTACTCGCACTCATTATTCCAACACTACTTACTGCCAACGTTGCTAACTCCGCTGAAATGTACAATAAAGATGGTAATAAACTTGATGTATACGGACAAATTGATGTCCGCCATCATATTGCCAAAAGCCGTAGTGGCGAAGATGGTGACGACTCACGTGTCAGACTTGGGCTAAAAGGTGATTCGCAAATCACCGACCAGCTGATTGGCTTTGGGCGTTTTGAATGGGAAACGAAAACTAACCAATCGGAATCAACTGAAGAAAATAGCAATCGTTTAGCTTATGCAGGCTTAAAATTTGCAGATTACGGCTCTCTTGATTATGGCCGTAATTATGGTGTTATTTATGATACCAATGCTTGGACAGACGTATTACCACTCTGGGGAGCGGATACGATGGATCAAGAAGATAATTACATGTTAAGCCGTAACCGCAATTTACTCACTTATCGCAATAATAATGCTTTTGGTTACATTGACGGTTTAACCTTCGCACTACAATATCAGGGTAAAAATGGTGAAAAAAATCTATCATCCGGAGATGAATTAACCGATAACGGTGATGGTTTTGGGTTATCGACCGCTTATGAGCTAGGTTATGGCATTTCCCTTGGCGGTGGTTACTCCTCATCTTCCCGCACACCAAAACAAAAAGATGCCGCAACCAGTAGTGCGACAGGTAAACGCGCCGAAGCATGGAACGTAGGGGGGAAATTTGAATACGAAGACCTCTATCTCGCCGTCATGTATGGCCAAACGCTTAATATGAGTCGTTTTGGTAATGATGATATGGAGTCAATAGCAAATAAAACTCAGAACCTTGAAGTGGTTACCCTGTATTCTTTTGACTTCGGTCTAACTCCATCAATTGGCTATAACTATTCCAAAGGTAAAAACTTAGGTAGCTTTGGGGATAAAGAATTAGTGAATTATATCGCCATCGGCTCAGCTTATGACTTTAATAAAAATCTGAGCGCTGTTATCGATTATAAAATCAACTTGTTAAACGATAACGATTTTACTGACCATTACAAAGTGAATACCGATAACGTGCTTGGCTTAGGGTTAGTATATCAATTCTAATATTATCCCCCCTAATTTAAAGTAAAGGCTTCCGCTATAAACGGATGCCTTTACTATATAATAGTTCTAGGTATCAGCTTACCTTGATAACAATTTTTCCAAATGCCCCCTGATCGAGCAATTCAAGTGCCTCCGGCAGTTGGTCGAAACGGAATAATTTATCAATGACGGGTTTTAGTTTTATAGCATCAACAGCCCGAACTAAATCTTCAAGAGCTCGTCGATGACCTACGCCAATTCCTTGAATAGTTGGCGATTTTAATAGCAATAACATTCCTGATGCTGACGTATCGTCTGTGTCCATCATGCCTATCAAGGAGATTCGACCATGGGAAGCCACCGCACGGACAGAGTCTGCAAAATTCCTACCACCTACAGTATCAACGACATGATCAATTCCTCTCTCGTTCGTCAGGTGGTAAATGGCTTCAACCCAGTTTTCTTTGTTACGGTTAATAGCGTGATCAGCACCAAGGGCTAACGCAGCAGACAGCTTCTCATCACTCGATGAGGTGATAAATACTTCGGCTCCTACAGACTTCGCTATTTGAAGAGCAAAGAGAGCCACACCTCCTGTTCCTTGAATTAATACGGTTTCGCCAGCACGTAACCCACCTCGTTCAATCAGTGCAAACCAAGCAGTCAACCCTGAACAAACCAACGTACTCGCTTCGACATCGCTCAACATCTTCGGAGCTTTAACCAACCACTCTTCATTCAGCACAACATACTCAGCCAAAACGCCCTGAAATGCATAACCTACTGTGTTGTAGTTCGGGTTTTTAGCCGTATTTTTCAACTTCCCATCAATCCAATCTGCGTTAAAAGATGAGATAACTCGCTCCCCTGGACTGAAACGAGTCGTTCTTGGTCCGACACTGACAACAACACCGGCCATATCAGAACCTGGCGTGAAAGGCATTGGCATATTATTTCCCATATGACCTTCAATAATGACTTTATCGCGAAAGTTTAGTGAGACCGCATTAACTCGAACCAGAACTTCATTTGAACCGGGCTGTGGGATTTCGGCTTCCGAGAGTTTCAAATTTTGGCGTCCGATTTCGTTTAGCTCCCAGCGTTTCATTGTTTGTTTCATAGAAATTCCTAAGTAGTAATTAACTGATGAACAGAATTCTATCATTGCCTATTAGTTGATAATGGAGATACTATTTCTCCTTATTGATTCCATTTAGGTGACAATATGAAAGGTGAGATGAACAGTATTCCTATTTTTGTAACCGTCGCTGAGTCTTCTAATTTTTCTCAGGCTGCGGAAAAACTGTATGTCACACGATCGGCGGTGGCAAAAACTATATCCCGCCTTGAAGAAAGGCTTGGTATAACTTTATTTAACCGTACTACTCGTAGCCAGAGCTTGACTGATGAAGGCTTGCTTTATTATGAATTCTGTCGCCGAGCGTTGAATGAAATAAAAATGGCAGAAGATATTTTGGAAGGTGGCAAGCTTCAGGTAAGCGGAAAGTTGAGGGTTTCTGTTCCAGTTTTACTCGGGCATCTCTGTATAGCACCATTATTGTCCTCGTTGGCAAAAGAACATCCAAAGTTAGAACTCGAAATTTCATTCAGCGATCGGCAGGTAGATTTGTCTGAAGAAGGTTTTGACCTAGCTGTCAGGATCGGTGAACTACCTGACAGCAGTACCCTGATAGCACGACATCTGGCTTCTCACTCGATGATTTTTTGTGCTTCTCCCGGTTATTTTCAACAAGCAGGGGAGCCAATTTCATTAGATGATTTGGCACAACATGAAGCCATTGCTTATGTCCGTTCAGGACGTATTCTGAAGTGGCAAGTTAAAAATGAAAGGGGGGAAAATATAGAAGTTAATCCGCCTAGCCGGCTTATGATGGACGATATGCAGGCGATAAAAGATATTGCGATAACAGGTGGTGGAATTGCTTGGTTACCTTACTGGCTAGTCCGTGAGCAGCTCGCCAGTGGCAGTTTGAAAGAAATATTAAAAGAACACTCTTCAGCAAGCTGGCCTATATATGCTGTATGGTTGCGCACGCCCCACCGTTCATTAAAAATTAGGCTTGCTATCGATAAACTAATCAGTGAATTACCGAGTATGATAGACGTCATTGAAGCACAGATATAGTATTTGCGAGTACTCTATTGAAGTGCTTTTTAGGTTGCCCTATAAATCTAAGAGTATCTCTATAAAACCATTGTTACTTTTTCATTTCAGTTCCATCTATAAGTATATTAATCAATGAAGTGATCATCATTTAACCAGAATAAAATGACCTATTCGTCACCTAAAAACAAAAAGGCACCAGTAAATTACTGATGCCTTTGAATTTATCGACAACTAAAAACTGTTATCAACAATAACTAGTTTATTCCCACTCTAATATTAATAGAATAATTTTATCATTAGATATCAAACACTTTAAAAGTCACCACATCTTAATACCAAGAAAAATACCACGTATGGGATTTTATTGGTTTCTTATTAACTGAAACTGTCTCAGTTACTCTTGACTCAACCTGAACTGAGTCAATTCAGCGTTCTTACAACACAAATCTCACCCAAAAATCATATTGTTGTTCTAAGTGATGCAACAATACCAGAAACGATCCTGCTTCATTATGAACAAAGTCATTAGACTTCACCTACCTATTCGACAGCTGAAAGGTTAAAGGCATCAATCGTAAAAGAGGCAGACTATCACGATCCTGCCTTTACCAATAAAGTCGTTTATAGAAAAAATCATTTTAAAACAAAGTATTATTTTTATGGGGTCCACATTTAAATGAATTCAATTAGTAATCAGTTAGTATTTTTACTCGAACTTATTTTAAGATCGGATACACTTGTATGAACAACCAACTCACTTATATTTCAGTAATAGTAATGAATGTGTATGATGTTGTTTGCACATGAGATGTCACATGTATATCAGAGTATCACCAATCAAAGCTAATAAAATATTGAACCAGCGGAGCCAATAAAAATGTACGAAAGATATGGAGAATTAATTACAGATCTATTGGCTACTGACCAAAGTCATCATGTAGACCAGCAAGATGATGGTACATACAGAAAAAAAGCAGGAGTTGTCACCCCTGAACTTATTAAGCAAGTCCTACTCGATCAAAAATCAATAGCAATATACCAAAAAAACAATGATTTAACAATAAAATGGATATGCTTCGATTTTGATATTTTGAAGTCATGTATCGATTCAGGCTTAGCTTCTCAAGGAGATAAAGAACTAAAGAGAGCAGTTAATATCTTTTACCAAACACTCGAACAGCGTGGAATTCCATTCCTTCTTGAATATTCAGGGAACCGAGGTTTCCATATCTGGATTACTTTTGATGAAGCAGTAAAATACAAAACTGGATATGATATACAACAGGCGATCTTACAAGATGCTGGTTTAAATTTTGATAGCAGTTTAATTGGTGTTGATCTATTCCCCCATTCGGCAACACCAACAGGAGGTGTTGGACTTGGTGTAAAAATACCGTTATCTAAGCACAAAAAATCTGGTTGCTACTCTTACCTTTTGCGTAACTTAGCTGAAATTAATAACGTCCAGAAAGTCAGTATATTATCTGACGCAATGCTAGCTGATAACATAAGTATTTTAGAAGAACATACCTCAACCAGCAGAACTGCATTAGAGAAATCACTTGGGACTTTTTTTGACAACTATGAACCAGAAAATATCCAGACAAACAGAATAAAAAGCATTAAAGTTCAAAAAAATGCATTCAATCTACAAGATCTATTGGATTTATGGAATGAGGTAGAACCACTTAAAAAGCTATCTCAAAAAATTGAACACGGAGAAAATCTGACACACAAAGAGCGGGTATTAATAGTAGGTTTGTTGTGCAACCTAGAATGTAAAGGCGAACCAGATTTAAGCAATATTATTTTGCACGAAATATTTAGCAAGCAAAATAATTATAATGAAAATATAACTAAATCAGCAATACAAGTTCTAAAGAATTTTAACTTCCCTACCCAAGATAAAATAGAAAGCACACTATCTTGTAAATTCAATGGTACGCTTTCAATTGAGGAACTACTTAAAAATTGTATTCCTAAATTTCTTGAATATACAGAAGCTAATTTTGAATTTTCAAATAATGACATAGAAATTACAAGAATTGCTGAGCTTAACTATCTATTCCTGAATGATGAAGTTCAAGCCAAGATAGTAGTTGAAGAGCTCTCTTCAAAAGATAATAGCGAATTCCTAACAGAGATGGATGAGTTTATAAAAGGCTCAAAAAACTGGGACTACTATAAACATGTAAGGAATGAGGAAGGAAAAACTCGTGAACTTATTACATTAAACTCAAGTGCGAGAGTAATTACTTCTTGTATTCTTAAGCAAATTGCATACTACTTTGATATTAAAACAGATAATAATTCTCATGGATATCAGATTAACAAAGGGTTTAACGGAGGATATATATTTAAACCATGGCTATACCTATGGTTGAAATTCATTTCTAACATCACAGATGCCATTGAAAATGAAGTGTATAAGGATTTTTATATTGTTAAAACAGATATAAAAGGCTTTTATGACAACATTTCACATGACAGACTTAAAAGGCTATTACTAGGTGATGGTAACTCTGTGATAAAAGATAAAATAGAGTCAATGAGGCCTGAAACAAACAAAAGGTACATAGAATGCTTAACTGCCATTTTCAATATGACACAGGAAATTGTTGGTGATAATAAAGGATTACCTCAAGGGCCAGCCTATGCCCGTTTTTTTGCAGAACTTTACTTATCTGAAATAGACATAAGCTTTAAAAATAAATTAGCAAAAAATGAAATAATATTGTATGAAAGATATGTTGATGACATATTTTTTATTACAAAATCAAAAGATGAAGCAGAGAAACTCCGAAATGAGCTTTGTAGTGAATTAGAACTCTTAAATCTGACTCTCAATAGTGAAAAAACGGTAGTTTCGAAGATATCTTCATTTCAAGACAAATTTGATAATTATAGATCTCAATCTAAATATGCCGTTGATCAAGTATCAAAATCATTTATTACATCCAGTGAAAAACAAAAAAATAATGCTATTAGTGAGTTTGTAACACTTATTCAGTCTGATTCTTGTCAGGAAGACCTATCGTTCATTTTTTCACACCTTGATGGCGTAGATGAATTAAATAGTATCAAGACAGAGCAGATTATTCCAGCCCTTGAAAAACGTATTGGAAGAGGAAGCTTATTCAAAAATTTATTTAACTTTTTGTTTGAGTTGAATGAGGGATGGGAAATTATTCATGAAATAAAAAACTTTGATACATTACAGTCTGAAGTATTGACATCGTGTATTATAAACGCAATTGAAACAAATAAGAGCAATAGAAATAAGCTGAAGCAACTCATTGAAACAATTGAGCCTAAACTTACATACTCAAGAATTGTCCATGAGCATATAGCCTATTTGATTACAAACTTTAACATAAATGTGAAAGTAACTAATATTTTACCACAGCATTACATTTCAGCAATAAAATCTATATCTGACCATAGTAAAGTCAACGCAACAAATGATTTAATATTGCATTTGAACCTATATTTAAACAATATCAAATCGTTAAAAGATTTTATCAAAGTTATTTATGCTTTCTGTTTCAATGAAAACGAAGTTGACCTAAAAAAAATAGCTTCTTTATTCTTTGCGAAAATGTCAGTAGAAGAAAAAAACAGCACTTTCTCCACCTCAATTACTGACAAACCTATCTTAGATCCAATGACAACTAAGAAATTTTATTATCTACTTTGTTTATTCTCAGTCTCTACAGAGAGCCATTCCACAAATCTAATTGAGTCCATGTGGAAATATTGTGCATTTTCATTTAATGAACTAGCTGGTTCTAACGATAATTTCCCTTTTTCAAACTGGTTGGATAAATTGGATAAAATTGACATAAATAACGCCACAGCAAACTGGGTAATTTCCTCAATAGTAGATGGCAATATTTTTAGAGGGCTTACTGATGATAAAAAGGTGTTCGAAAAGTATCATAATGCACTATTAGTCTATTTATCAATAGAAAATAGGGAATGGAACAATGATACGATTGCAAGCCAATTAAAAAAACTCAAGACAAAATCAACATTCTATAATTGGTTGATAGACAATGATGGAGTTTCCATTTTTCCTGAAGGAAACAAAAAATGGTTTGAACGGAATATAATCGAAAATAACACAACGACTCTTCGTAAAGATAACAAAATTCTCATAAGAAAGCCTAGCTCATTGTTTACTTCTAATAAAGATGACTTAGAGCACAGTAACGGATTTTCTGAAATCATAGTCGATTATGATAGAGAAAAGTTAACAACATTTGGTCACTATATAAATAGTGTTGAAATAAATATTAGGCTTGAGCTCTTAACCAAATTTCTTAAGACTATAAAAGACGGAGAGCCTATTCCTAGTGTGTTCTGCCCTGATAGGGTAATGACATCAGATGCAGTCTCAGTTTTTTCCAAGGAGTTCTGTTATCATTCAAAAATTATAACATATGATGAACATGGAATTGTCGCTTCATATGAAAATTCAATAGATAATTTCATTACCTCCTTTTTGTCTTACACCTCTAAAAGTGACACTGCCATAAAGAACTTAAAGGAAAAATATATTAACAACTTAGATCTTGATATTGATAAGGTACAATTCCTTCTTAAGTTTTATTCTCAAATGACAAATGAAGCATATGATAGTTCTGATTTTTTCTTTGATGTCGCAATAGCAACGTCTCTTTATATATATTTTTCAGATCTAGATTCAATATCTCGACTTGAAAAATTTTCAAAACAGTATTCATCTTTTCATAATGAAGTGAAGAGTCAACATATATTTATAGTTGAAAAAAGCATGCCTATAGACGACTCAGATCTTCAATCTGTGTTATTTTCTATTCAGCAGTCGATTTCTCAGATTAATAAAAAACTTTTAATTACTATACCTTTTCATCTACATGAAGATATCTTAAATTACTCAAAGATAATTGAAGAACTAATTTCCAACAGCCAACTTGAAAAACAAAGTATCACACTCAAAGATTTCAAACTATCTCAAGCCAACGCTTTCTCTTCATCAAGAACCGTAAAGATAGATAATCAAAGTTATGCGTTCACGAATGTACTGATAATAAACCCCAAAATGAAAGAGATCGTATCATGCGAAATAAAACATCTCGCTCTGATAAATGGATCTGAGCATATTTACGCTTACCAAAATGATGAAACGGTATACATTATTTCACTGGCAAATTGTTTAAGTGTTATGTATACAACTCTCCGAGAGCGTTACAACGTTATAATAAATGAGGAAAAGTTTGAACATAGCTACCCTTCTATTACGTTGTTGGAGGGAAATATAACCTCATTAAGCGGTTTCGATGATGCTTCAGTTGTAATTAGGCATCATAATGACATTTCAATACAAGAAGCGGAAAATAGACTAAAAAACTGGCTACACCACCTGCCACAAAAATTTCATCAGCCATTAATTAATCTGATTAGGTCACATGAATACATGTTAGAAAGTGAGATAATGTCGTTTAGAGATAAAGTAAAAGAACTAGATTTGCCAAACAGCAATCTCTTTTTGATCAAAGAAGTTTCTGATTTCAACGGCACACATAGAATCCTCTATCGAGACAATGATATTGGTAGAGAAGTTGCCACATTCACACCACGTTCTCTCACCAAGAGCTCAAAGCAAGTAACCCTAATTACAGATCTTGTCCTTACTGGGTCTCAAGTGATTAGAGCTTTAAAGTTCTATTTAAAAGGTGAAGGCAGCCGACCAAGCGATAACTACTTTAATTTGACTAAAGAAGATCATACAAATCTATTTAATATATTTTTAGAGCTTGAAACACTTAATATTTGCACTGTTCTCTATACCAAAGATGCTATTCAAAAAATAGAAGAGGAACTACAAGTAACATTAGGGAATCAGATAGTAGTTAATGTTGTTAATGGGAGAGATATTGGTGACAATGCTTTTTTTGGTAGCACAACAAAGATAAATCAACGAGATAAATCGATTATAACAGATTTATTGCTCGATGAGCTTGCTTTATCTAATCTATATGACCATTTATCCTATTCAGGCACATATGTAAAATTTAAAGATGAAAACGAAATAAATAAAATTAATCTTGTTGCCAGATATCAATCTCTTCCAAAGAAGTCATTTGGGTTTTTAACGTGCAGTACTAAGTCCGAGGAACATTGTAAGCCGTTTAACAGAATATTAGAGTTGGCAGATAAATAAGTTTTACGAAACGTAATGACCATTCGTGTCTGATTTAAAAATTAGACACGAATACATAAGCATAAATGGAAGTGTAAGTATCCTGCATAAGAAATGAAAAGAACAAAAATAAGATTAAACACATTAAGCCATACAAACTCCCCTAAGGAAATCAATAAAGCTATTTATGAAAAATATTCTTTCTAAAAGAATTTATATACGCACCTCCTTCAAACAATACAATGTTTACATTCATGAGAATGTGAATAAGATAAAAGATATATGAACTACTACGCAAAAGATCACTTCTAGGTAGCTTAAAGAAACCTAGGAGCACTATGAAAAAACTAAAATTGCAGTATCAGAATCCTGAAACTTATTCTGGCATTACACGGAAATGGAAATACTACCCTTTCCTTCGCAGTTGGATACACAAAAATTTCAGTACCAAACAAGAGAAAAGTTACTATTTTTTACACAAATTTGAATATAAAGATTACCCGTTAAGACTGCGCTCTGCTAGGGGAAAGCAACTGGCCACTCCCTGGGATGACTATCCAACAATGACTTATAAGCTCGGAAAAAGCTGGAAACATAACTCCAGAAGAAAAAATCAATATTTTCGACAGAATTAACTACTTCAACAGATAAAAAGGCGGCTAATTACCGCCTTTGAATCGACAAATCATAATGTTAATAACACTTCCTGAAGCTTAATCCTTGCTTCCTGAAAATCCTGTTTTGTTGCATCTCCAGTTTCTGCTTGGTAATAAAGCACCGTAAACATGTTGGTAACTGCTTCGGCAACTTGTGAGATCTCGCGTGCAGCATCTTGATTTACAAACTCTAAAGCTGCCAGTTCGCTCGCTACGTGATGAATTGTTTTTTGAACTTCTGTATTATGTGGAGCTGTCATATATCACCTCATATTCAGGTGGTCTGTGAAAATGCAGGTCAGTGCACCATCACTGGCCTGCGTGCTTTAAAAACACTAGCTAGTAAGCCCCGCAGCTATTGAAAATGGACTATCTTCCGATTTCTCCTCAAACACATTACCGGCTAGTTCACTACAAAATTCCTCATTTTTAACTTCAATTTCACGCTTTTTAATGAAATTAGCTATTTCTTCTGTCACATCTGCTTTTTCTTCAGCGGGGACAATATCAATCGGCTCATAAGCAACTTTTGCATTTAAATCTGCAGTCTAGTCGAGCAAATCGAATGCGACCAAGAAGCTACTTTGTTTCATGTTCAATACCTCTATTTATCTGGTTTGTTACGATTAACAAAGTCACTAACCTCATCATTATCAGTAGTTGATTGATTCATGCTGTGTTTATCATCTCCTGACAAAGCATTATCGGAAAACTCGGCCATATCATCACGAATTGATGAATCTGCATCCTTAGTACGGTTTTGGGTGCTTACAGAAGATCTATCCGTGCCATCGAAACCAGCAGCCTTACTGAAAGGTGAATCTCCTGAATCAGTATTAGACCCACCACTTCTATTTTGTGTTGTCTCACTTCCTCCACTTGGCATTGTTCCATCTGCCATGCTACTTTGTGCTTGCTCAAAAGCCGCCTTTATCGCACTGATACCACTAGTCGCATTAGCAGCCCCACTTGCTATCGCACCACCTGCTATTTTCATCCCCGCAGCACCCATACTTGCTGCTGTCATTACTGTCCCCATCGCGGCTCCAGCACCGAATGAACCAATCCCCATCGTTCCAATATTACCGCCAGAAACTAAACTTGAAATCATCGGTGGAACCTTGTTCACTAAAAACAGTAAGCAAAGAGAAATAACTAACATTACGGCTAATTCCTGGCTTGCCATGTTCTCACTGATTTTATTGTGATAATCCAGCAAAAATTGCTTACCAATAGCGACGATAAGCACCATAGACAATAGCTGTGAAGCAATACCAAGGATGGATTTGTAATAGTTAATTGCCATGTCAGAAGTCCATCTGGAGCCGCCAAAACCAAGGAAAAACACGCCTGCGTATAGCAAAATCCAACTGGCAGCTAACAGTAATAATAAATTCACTGAGATAATGGCTAATACAACCAGTACTGCCAATGCCATTAGTTCCATCATTAAAGCTGTGGCAAACTCCTTCCAGCTTAATTCTGACGTTGCCTCAACAGTTCTGTCATATAATTCAAAGCCCATGTCAAGAATGCTGGAAGGGCCTAATTTACTACTGCCAAGCCCTCCCGCCTCAGCTCCCAACTGTTGCAATGAATCCACTATTGAACCTGCTATGTTCATTCCGTGTGTTGCATTCGAGAGTAGCCACCAATAGAAACCAGTGAAAATAGTAAAACGAACCAGTTCAGCAAAGAACTCACCAATATCCGCTTTACGTAGCGCCATCATGCCAAACGTCCACACCATAGAAATGGTTACTAATGTCCAAAATAACCGACTGGCAGCGCCTTCTATTGTTGGAGCCCAGGTTGAAGCTGCACTATGAAAACGATTGAGAACATCATTCATCACACCGCTACTACTTAGTTCTTGTGCCAACGCGATATCAGGAAATAACCCTAATATAATTAAGAAACAACATGAGATAATGACTTTCATAATTTATTCCCTTAAAAGTTATCTTCTGGACTTGATTTAAATTTCCACTCTCTCATTTCCTTCGATTTTCTTATGGCGCTACATTCATCAATAAATATTTCCTGCAAATGCTTATTTTTAATTTCCGATAATGACTTTTCATAATTATCATCATGGCATGTTATTTTATTAGCCTCTATTATTGTCCTTTCACACCCAGTTAAAAAAACGCAAAATAAAGTCAACACGATAAAAAATAAATTATTCATATTTATTACCTTAATAATTATCGGTTGGGCTTGGTTGATAATTCCATGTCCGTAATTGTTTTTCTCTTGCCGCGCCGCGAGCCTCATCATCCAGTTCAGAAGATAGCCTAGCCGCAGCGGCATTCTGCTGAGTAATTAATAAACTACGAATTTGTAGTAGCTGGTTTGCCTGATTACTCGCCAATTGGTTTGCATAACCAATTGCCGCTAATTGTCCATTCGCTCCTTGGGCTGCTTGTTGTAAACGTTGTAATTGCCTTGCATCTGCTTGTATATTTTTTTGCTGCTGATCTAATCCACGAAATAGCGCATCATTCGCAGATTTCTGCGATTCAAAAGCCAATATGCGATTTTCTTCCATTGCTTTTTTTTCTGATGGCGTACATCCGCCTGTACCATTAAAGCAAGGAGATCCCCGATAATATGAAACATCCTGGAATTTACTCAGGTATGCATCTAAGCTTCCTAATTGATTCTGATAGTGCTGAAGTGTATCTGTTGCTTGTAATAAATTATCAATCGTAGTTTGAGTTTGATCCCAGATATAAGCCGCAGGTGCTAATGTATTTTGTAATTGATTTTCATATTGTTGTAGTTGAGTTTGATACTGTTCAATTTGCTTCGCTGTTTGGGCTACAGCTTCCATAGCAGACATAATGTTCTGGCTTAAATTCGTACCATCAAGTACGGGAATGCCTGCTGACATAGCAATTGGAGACTGTATGTAAGTCACAGTTGTAATTGAAGCGACAAACATAATTTTAGCCGCTAAAATTTTTATTTTTTGCATAGGTATACCTCTTTATAAAAGATAATTAACATTAAGATGCTGCTTTTAATTACTGGATATTTATTTTTCAAGTCTGAAGTAAATTTTAGCCGCTAAAATTTACTATTATTTTCGCATTATAATATCTGTCATTATTCTTCCTATTTCATTTTGATTAGATTCTATTTTGTTTAATACTGCTCTTATGGTTACACTACTAATGTTTTTTGTTTTGATATTATTTGTTAGCCATAATTTTAATAGCCCTCCTAACCGACCTAAATCACCATTTATTTTTGCTAGCTCTCTAACACATTCATAATCAACTATTCCTGTTATTCGATAGCCTTGACCTACTTCCCGTAAATATTTAGTAACACTCATACCTGCTTTTCTAGCTTGAGATTCAATATTCTCTTTTTCACTTCGCAAACAATAAACTTTTATAGGCGTGCTATTCTTCCGTGTTTCGTTTAATTCTTTATTCATCATCACCTCATTAATAGCGGTAGCTTATAACCTCGTAGAGCAGGATTTATTGTTGAGCACCGAAGTGCGAATAAAATCGAGTGAAGAGCGACTAACAACTTGTTGGTAGTCCTACTTCACCTATCCTGCCCTAACTTTAGAGTTCATTACTTCACTTCATACTCATACAATAAATCGCTATTTTTTCGCTATACCTAAATTAACTGCTTTATATCGCCACATTCTTACTATCATTTAATAATTTAGTGATAAAACAGCGATTAAATAGTGTCGTTATAGTGCTCAAATAGCGTTTCAATAGCGTTTGAGTTGTGTTCTGGTAGTGTTAAAACATCATTTTATTGATTCGCCCTTTGGGCGAACCAAACGCCAGGAAAGAAGCTTTATTTCACAGACAAAACTTTGTTCCTTTCTTGGCGTTCAAACCATCGGCGTATGCCGATTGAACTTAGGTGTTATGTCCGCATAAAGCGGGCAATACACCTTTTGTATATCCTGAATAATTCTAAAGATCCTGCCAAAACCCAAAATTATCGGGCCTTTGTGAGTTCAACTCGGGCCTTTACAAGTTATACTCAGGCCTCCGTGAGTTTCAACTGGGCCCCTGTGAGGCGTTTAACTCGATTTACCGAGCTAATATCAACACCTATCTCACGTAATCTCTCAATATCATCTTTAATTCTGCTTCGATAATTACTCATTGTTTTCGCATTCACATCATTACCACTAACTGCAACTAGCAGCGTGTCAAGATACCAACCTCCAGGGGGATTATTTTTATGTGTCAGCACATGACGAGCCACCGCTTGGCTAATGCCATGTTTCAGTCGTGCAATTAATTCAGGTCGATAATATAAAGACAAATCACGCTCCAGTAACATAACCAGTGCGATGCCTAATCTAACTTTCCATAATCTACGAGTTCCTCTTGTAAGCGGGTTGTATCTAGTCATTGGTGATGAAATAACATGGTCAATTAAACCACCAATAATACTTTCTCCTATTTGCTCCAACTCAGGCGTCACAATTTCGATTGTTGCAGCCTTAAGCTCAAGAAGTAATTTATTTAATCTTCCCCCGCTATATTGATGGTCTGATAGCATTTTTCTAAGTTTTGCTGGATCGACCAATAACTCTATACCGCCATCGTTTATGTCTCGCCTACGTTCTGCCACAAAAAGCATACTTTCAACAATGTCAGCGTGACGTTGACCGAGTCTTCCTGTCACTCTGCACTTGCCAAACGAAGTCTCAATCCACTGACCTTTACGCTCTAAAGGCTTTTTACTCGGCTGATAAATAACCACTCTCGCCTGTAAAACCGTGCTTGTTGGAACAACCACATTACCAGTTATCGTCATCACTCATCACCACGGCTTTGTTTCTGGTTACGTTCTGGCGTTTCTTTTTTGTCAGAGTAACTGGCAATAGCACACCGCCCTCATGACGTTGAAACCAGCGTTCAGTAAAAGGTTCACCATAATTTGCTTTACTGATACCAAAGCGAACAAAATAGTTTCTTTGGCTAAGCTCTATGCCCCACTCAGTCGCCTCTTCAGGCGTCATAGCTGATAGATATGATTGCCAACGGATATTATCGACTAATACAGAGGAACCTCGGCTGGCTTGTTGCTGGTCTCCTGTACGCATCATGGCAGCTCCTTTGCTTGAATGGTGCAGGAAGATGATTGAGCAATTTGTCTCGGTTGATATCGCTTCCATTTTTGCAATTACTTGCGCCATTGGACCACTGGCATTTTCTTCCTCAATATGAAAGCGCCTTAAAGTATCCAAAATTAATAAACGCCTATTTTTTGCAATATTACGTAAATCATCAAACCATTCAGAAGACATAACATTTGGGGATTTGCCAATTAAAGGTTCAATCATGAGTGCATTTGCCACGGATTGCTGTTGCTTATAAGTAAGACTTGCACCTAAAGCATATAGTCTGTGATATATCGCTATCCTTGGATCTTCAGCAGGTAAATACGCAACATGACCTGTCATTAGCTCCCCCATTCCTAATAAATCAGGCCCACCCGCGATCTGAACAGCTAATTGCAAAGCCAGCATAGACTTTCCTACACCTCCTGGAGCAACTATTGCCCCTACAGTCCCAGCGACCATATTAGGTAAAACATAGTCAAATGAAGGTGGTTCGTTTGTAAATGCAGACATTATTTCAATCGCCATGATAACTCCCTGCATAAATCTCCTGGCCTAGCCGCTTTTAACAATGATCTGCGTCTTTCTTCTATCCAGTTTTCAACTTCAGCCAAATCCCAGGCAACGCTCCGGCTTGTCAGCACAATACGACGAGGAAACTCCCCTCGTTGTTCCAGGTTGTAGATGGTTCGGTCTGATAATGGGATCATTTTCAACAATGTCTTACGGTTGATCAGCGTTTTATTTTTCACTGATATGCTCATTACTTACTCCTCCTAAACATTATTTGCTAGATAATGTCAGGCTTTGCTAGTACATTAATCATATCTATTGGACAAAAAAGTTGAATTTATTAAATGGAACTGAAATTTGATATCCAAAAACGATTAGGTAAGTTCTACATTCCAATATGGGCTGGCTGTGATAAATCCGTAGCGGCTGCCATTACGATGTTTAGGGAACAATGGCATTCATATTCTCAAGTTTCCAAAAGCCATAATATAACCAGATTAATCAAGGAATTAGTTGACCCAGCTGTATCTGAATATTTGAGTAGGCTTCCTGCCAACTATCTACGATATAGTCCAATAGCGCCAGCTAAGCTAACTTACAGCGATTTAATCAAAATGAGAGGTTTTCGTTACTGCTCTGATTGTATTGGTGATTATCTTAGGCCTTTTGTTGAACATTCTACGTATACAGAGCCAGATAAATTATTTATAGCTACTCAAGAAACATTAAAAAGCTTATTTTCCCACTGCAAAGCAAAACGCCCAAAAAGATCAAGGCTCGCACCTGATATCTATTTTAATACGGAAAGAGGCAAAGGATTATGCCGTCTTTGTGGCAACCCAACTGAGTTTTCTTCATTTATTACAAATTGGGATAATGATGGTTTTATTGAAGATGCTGAAGAGAAATATGGGCTAAAGAAAGGGCCTGATCTTAGCCATAAATATTGTGCTCACCATAAACCACAATTGAAAGATGGCTCTTGGAACCCAGCCTATAAACAAGCAATTCGCTCCTCTAAACAATTTGAATTGGAAGTTTTAAGATTATGTCGCCAAATAGCTAACCCTGAGCGTTTAAATGCTATGTCTGGTGATGACCTCATTGATGAGTACTTTTATTATTATCTTCAAGATAAAACAATTAGTGATACCCAAGCACACGCTTGCTTTGATTATATTAAAAATACGTTTTCTAACCCAATAGTTGTAGATGAAAAAACATATGAAAAACTAGTTAATATAGTTAATAATATGACAAATGTAGGAGTTTCTTTAGGGCCTGATGATATAGATAAGATACGCAATATTGCCAGGAAAATGGTCAATTCACGTTTATCAGATAATAAAAAGCGCATGTTAGTTTTAAGCAAAAAAGGTTTTAATCAACGAGAGATAACTGAAATAATCAGTTCACTGACAGGTAAAAAATTATCACACCAAGCTGTTTCTAAGGCCATAAAATCAGTTTGTACTGTATTTCAATTAAATACTCCTAAAAATTAACAATACATTATCAGATAAAGTTTAATTCATTTATAAATAGAGGCATCATGGCTAAGATTGAAAAATTAGATTTTGGTGTTATTGAAGCCATTAGTAAAATATTAGGTGATACTTCAACTGGTTTTACTGGTACTGAAATTGGTAAAGCTTTATACGAATCAAAAATTAAAGATATAGACCCTATAAATACCAAGTGGAAACGCTTAAATTCAGCTATTGCGAATAAACAAGAAGAAGATGGTTGTGCTAACAATGTGCTTAATTTCATACAATTAGCTATGGCTCCTGCAAAGCACCTCAATAATATTGAGTGGTTCAATGATACACGTTACAAACTAAATCAAGCACTTAGCTTCTCTGGTTATACACTAAACGAAAATGGAAAAATTGCCAAAGTATCTAAAGCCAACACTATATCTGAAGCTGCTATACGAGCAAGCAAATTACACGAGCATCTAAAATCTAGAAATGCTCATCCCGATATATTTATATACTGCCGAGAAGAATTGCTAGTAGATAACTATTTTCACACTGTATTTGAGGCTACTAAAAGTGTTGCTGATAAAATCCGTTTAAAAACAGGATTAACTTCTGATGGAGCAACTTTAGTACAAGAAGCTTTTTCATTCAAGGGGATACCTTATTTAGCTTTAAATTCACTTCAAACTGATAGTGAAAAAAGTGAGCAAAAAGGTTTTATTAATTTACTTGTAGGCTTATTTGGTACTTTTCGAAATACAACAGCTCACGCCCCAAAAATAACTTGGAAAATTAATGAAATTGATGCATTAGATATACTATCAATGGTCTCGTTAATACATCGAAGATTAGATGTAGCTATAGAAGCAAAAAAAATGTATGAAAATAGAATTTAACCATTACCAATGGTAATAGTATTTCTCAGCTATAACCATATGAGAATTATTTTTAATAATTATAAAGTTAAGTGGTAATGTGAAGTCATATATTACCACTGTATCCTTATCTTTTTTCAATGCTCAATCCATCAATTTCATTTTTTATTGTGAAAAAATGTTCATGATTAGTTTTTACTTTAGATGAAGAAAAAACTTCGTATTCATTATTGTCAGAAAGAGCATAGTGTATGTTAATAGAATTTATTTTATTCTCCTTGGCTAATTTAACTAAACTACTTCTAAGCTCATCATATTCTTTATTCTTATTCCTAAATTGATTATCCGAATTAAAATAAAGAATGAAACATTTTTCTAGTATACTTCCTTCCATATCAACATTTACTTCATCTATCATGGAGTTAGCAAAAACAAAGTTTAAATTATGTGTTGAATTATCTGC
The DNA here is from genome assembly GCF_028480685.1 of Providencia sp. PROV174. NCBI lineage: Bacteria > Pseudomonadati > Pseudomonadota > Gammaproteobacteria > Enterobacterales > Morganellaceae > Providencia > Providencia sp. PROV174. Next base: position 402,764 of record NZ_JAMPOT010000007.1, on the reverse strand, counting down.
CTTTGAGTAAACTTTAAAAACATTAAAATATATAAATGAATCTTTTTTTTCATCTATAACATTATAGATAACATCGTTCAATCCAGTATGAGCTCCATTAGTAGGCCTTGTATCTGGATTTTTAGTAAAACCTACGTATTCGACTTTACTATCAATACCAAGATTAATATTTGTCGCTTCTAAAAAGTCATGGATTGTCATGGTACATGAATTACCATTTAAAAACTTAATTGTTATATACTTATCTCTTAAATAAATCTCAGGATTATAATGCTTTTTTGTTTCTTCATCAAAAAACTTACACCTTATGGTTTTTTTATATTCTTTCTCGCCAATTAAAATATGAATTTTTTTATTTCCCGTAAATGGATTATATGATGGTTTCTTTTTTATATTAAACCTCACCCTTTCTCTAGAACATATAAAGTAAACAAATCTCTTTTCTAGTTTCTCTTCAATTTCATTTTTTAAATTTTTAAGAAAACTAACTATAGAGCGTTTAGTATCTACATGTTCAAGCATATCTGTTGGTCTTGCCACTAAGTCATACCAATATTTATAGTAAAAATCCAATTCTATATGCCATTCTTTTTCTGCATTTTGATATGCTTGATTTGAAGATAATAAAGAAAAAATACCACGGCTACTCATATAAATCCCTTACTGAAAAATTGATTAATTAATATACCGATTTGAACTATCTGAGCTCCACTCATCTATCATATCAGCCCAATCCTGCAACATAGCGGTGCGCTGCTCGCGGTACTCTGCTTTATTGTACACTGCCCTAACCCCTTTCTGTTCATGCGCCAAGCATTTCTCTATCCAATCTGTGTTATAGCCTGCTTCATGCAACAATGTACTCGCTGTTCTGCGTAAATCGTGAGGCCCAAATTTAGCAAGGTCGTGCCCGTCTTTTTGTGCAGCTTTATAGGTAAGATCCAGTACCCGATTCATTGTTGCACTACTCATTGGCGCATCTGAATCATAGCGCGATGGTAGAATAAAATCAGAACCGCCTGCAAAAGTTTTTAAGGCAACTAAAATATCCATTACCTGACGCGATAAAAAAACCAAATGTGGATTACGACGTTTCATTCGCTCTTTTGGGATTGTCCAAATTGCTTCACTGAAATTAATTTCACTCCAGGTGGCGTTTGTTAACTCACTTTTACGAACCATTGTTAACAATAGCAATTTTACAGCTACCCGAATTGAGGGCGTTGTCCCAACCTTCTCAAGATAGCGATACATCAAACCAATTTCACCTGGCGTTAACGAGCGATCTCTGGGTTCAAATTTAGCAATACTTGCAGGCCTCACTAAGTCTGCTGGATTTTCTACCTTCTGGCCCCGTTCAATCGCCCAGCGATAAACCTGAAGTACGATTTCTCGTGCATGAACCGCAGTCGCTGGTGCACCACGTTCAACAATAGTGTCAGTGATCGCCCGTAAGTCTTCGTGCGTGATTTCATTTAACTTTTGGTTGCAAAATTTGCCCTTGAGTTCCCTGGTATAAACTGATCGCCGCATATCCCGTGTAGAATCTGCCATTTGATAGCCACGAAGCCACTTTTCAGCCCATGCACCAAATGTTTCCGCACCTTTAATTCTCGCTTTATCTCTGGCTTTTTCTCTAGCCGGGGACTTACCATCTGCCACCATTCTTTTGGCTTCCCCTAGCCGCTCTCTGGCTTCAGCTAAAGTTATCCCGCCAATACCATAACGACCAAAAGTCACCGTTTCCTGTCTGCCATTAATAGCGTAGTTATAACGAAAAGAGACAGAGCCAGCAGGCGTTACAGCGACATACAGCCCATCTCTGTCATTCACTTTATAGAGCTTTTCTTTCGGTTTTAAATTTCTCAGTTTGGTATCAGTCAGCATTCATTTTCATCCTTTTTTAATGTTTTGATACCATGCAAAAACAACTGTAGGAAACTATGATTCAATTCCTTTAAAAACAAATAATTACTTATTTTTAATACCATGTGATGATCAAAAACTATCGCATGGTATCAGTCAGTGTTCATGGCATCTGCTTGCGATAATACCGACTTTAATACCACATTCAACTTGTGCTTGACGCTGCTAATGAGTGCCAGATACGGCAAGTCTTAAAAACAAAAAAGCCCATTTTTACATGGGCTTAAGTCGTTATTTTGCCAGTCAGTGCCAGCTGATTCTTATTGGGGGATTATTCCCACTCGATTGTTGCAGGTGGTTTACCGCTGATATCATAAACGACGCGGGAGATCCCATTGACTTCATTGATAATGCGGTTTGAAACGCGGCCTAGGAAATCATATGGTAAGTGCGCCCAATGAGCGGTCATAAAGTCGATAGTTTCTACTGCACGTAATGAAACCACCCAGTCGTATTTACGGCCATCACCCATGACGCCAACAGAGCGGACAGGTAAGAATACGGTAAACGCTTGGCTAACTTTATGATATAAATCCGCGTTGTGCAGTTCTTCAATAAAGATAGCATCTGCACGACGTAATAAGTCACAGTACTCTTTCTTCACTTCACCTAATACGCGAACCCCTAAACCTGGACCTGGGAATGGATGACGATACAGCATGTCGTACGGGAGGCCTAACTCGAGACCAATTTTACGGACTTCATCTTTAAACAATTCTTTTAATGGCTCAACCAAACCAAGTTTCATGTCATCCGGCAGACCACCGACGTTATGGTGAGACTTAATAACATGCGCTTTGCCAGTTGCTGATGCCGCTGACTCAATAACATCTGGGTAAATAGTCCCTTGAGCCAACCATTTGATATTAGGCAGCTTAGATGACTCTTCATCAAATACTTCGATAAATACATGACCAATTTTCTTACGTTTAGCTTCTGGATCGCTGATCCCCGCTAATGCATTTAAGAAACGATCTTCCGCTTTAGCATGAATGATATTCAGGTCAAATTTACCTGCAAACATTTCCATCACTTGGTCTGCTTCATTTAAACGTAATAAACCGTTATCCACGAACACACAAGTTAAACGTTTACCAATTGCACGGTTTAATAGCAATGCCGTAACCGATGAGTCAACACCACCCGATAGCGCAAGCAGTACATGGTCATCACCAATTTGCTCTTTCAAGCGAGCAACTGTATCTTCGATGATTGCAGCAGGTGTCCACAGAGCTTCACATTGGCAAATATCTTTAACGAAACGCGTTAAAATATTTAGGCCTTGGTGAGTGTGAGTCACTTCTGGGTGGAACTGAACACCATAGAATTTCTTCTCTTCATTTGCCATGATGGCATATGGGCAGCTTGGCGTACTGGCAATAGTTTTAAAACTCGCAGGAATAGCGGTAACTTTATCACCATGGCTCATCCAGACATCAAGTACTGGTTTGCCAGCTTCGTTCATAGAGTCATGAATGTCACGGAATAATTCACACTGCTCAGTGATTTCAACATTGGCATAACCGAACTCACGTTCACCAGAGACTTCAACTGCGCCACCCAGTTGCATTGACATGGTTTGCATGCCATAACAAATACCTAATACAGGAACACCTGCATTAAATACGTAATCAGGAGCTCGTGGGCTATCTGATTCAGTCGTACTTTCTGGCCCACCAGAAAGAATGATACCGTTTGGATTAAATTCTCGAATTTGTTCTTCTGTAACGTCCCACGCCCAGAGTTCACAGTAAACGCCAATTTCACGGATACGACGGGCGATCAGCTGTGTATATTGCGAGCCGAAATCAAGAATAAGAATGCGATGTTTATGGATATTTGTTGTCATTTGAGGAGAATTCCAAAAATTCAAGTCAAAAATAAGAATCGGTGACGCAATCGAACGAATGCGCCACCCTGAGAAATTTTATCGATTATTGCCCCAAACGATAGTTTGGAGATTCTTTCGTGATAGTAACATCATGGACGTGGCTTTCTTGGATACCGGCTCCACTGATACGAACAAATTCTGCTTTTGTTCTCAATGCATCAATAGTACCACAACCTGTCAGCCCCATACAGGAGCGTAAGCCACCCATTTGTTGATGAATGATTTCTTTTAAGCGGCCTTTGTATGCTACGCGGCCTTCAATACCTTCTGGCACTAGTTTGTCTGCCGCATTATCAGATTGGAAGTAACGGTCTGACGAGCCTTTAGACATCGCACCAAGTGAGCCCATACCACGGTATGCTTTGTAAGTACGGCCTTGGAATAAAATAGTTTCTCCTGGAGACTCTTCAGTTCCTGCGAACATTGAGCCGACCATCACACACGCAGCGCCTGCCGCGATAGCTTTAGAGATATCGCCAGAGAAACGAATCCCACCATCCGCAATAACAGGAATACCCGTGCCTTTAAGGGCTTCTGCCGCTTCAGCGATAGCGGTAATTTGTGGTACACCCACGCCAGTGACGATACGCGTAGTACAGATAGAACCTGGGCCAATACCGACTTTAACGGCACTAACACCTGCATCAGCCAGTGCTTTCGCCCCTTCTGCTGTTGCGACGTTACCACCAATGATTTGTAGTTCAGGGTATTTTTGGCGAGTTTCACGAATACGTTGTAAAACGCCTTCAGAGTGCCCGTGTGATGAGTCGATAAGTAAAACATCAACACCTGCTGCGACCAGTGCATCAACGCGCTCTTCGTTACCGCCACCAGCACCTACTGCGGCACCAACACGTAAACGGCCTTGTTCATCTTTACACGCGTTTGGTTTACGTTCAGCTTTTTGGAAGTCTTTAACGGTGATCATGCCTAACAGGTGGAAATTATCGTCAATGACTAAGGCTTTTTCTACGCGTTTTTCGTGCATTTTTTGTAATACGATTTCGCGTGCTTCGCCTTCTTTCACGGTGACTAAACGTTCTTTTGGCGTCATCACCGCAGTAACAGGTTGGTCTAAGTCTGTGACGAAACGAACATCACGGCCCGTAATGATACCGACGAGTGAATTGTCTTTAGCAACAACCGGATAACCCGCGAAACCATTGCGTTCAGCCATCTCTTGGACTTCACGAATGGTGGTATCAGGTGTTACGGTGACAGGATCAGTAACCACACCACTTTCATGTTTTTTCACGCGGCGAACTTCTTCAGCTTGGCGCTCAATAGACATATTTTTATGAATAAAGCCAATACCACCTTCTTGAGCAAGTGCGATAGCCAGATCAGATTCGGTGACGGTATCCATCGCTGCAGAGAGCATAGGAATGTTCAGGCGGATTTTTGCAGTCAGTTGAGTAGAGAGGTCTGCCGTATTTGGCAATACAGTTGAGTGTGCAGGGACGAGTAAAACATCGTCGAAAGTTAGAGCTTCTTTTTTAATGCGTAACATAGGCAATATCCCACCAGGCAGCGTTATGAAAGGGTTAAATATTGCCGCGGCATTATACACACCGTAATCGGTTGCTTCCAGCCTTTTTTTGAAAAAAAACTTGATAACTCCTATAGCTGCGTTAGTATCTAGCGATTAAGTCATTGTTTTAAAATTTGATCTGGCTCACATGTCGACTTCACAAAATAACGCAATTTACTCTGTTAGCAAGCTTAACCAATCGGTTCGAGAACTTCTCGATAGCCAAATGGGGCGTATTTGGTTAACAGCTGAAATTTCTAATTTTTCGCAGCCCAGCTCCGGTCATTGGTATCTAACCTTAAAAGATGATCGGGCTCAGGTTCGTGCGGCCATGTTTCGTGGACAAAATACACGGGTCAGCTTCCGTCCTCAGAATGGCCAACAGGTGTTAGTCAGAGCGACTGTCACCTTGTACGAACCGCGTGGCGACTACCAACTAATCATTGAAAGCATGCAGCCCGCCGGTGAAGGCTTACTGCAACAGCGTTTTGAGCTATTAAAACAAATACTAAGTGCCCAAGGTTTGTTTGATATTATTCATAAAAAAACGCTACCTAGCCCAGCTAAATCCGTCGGTATCATTACCTCTGCAACGGGTGCAGCCTTACATGATATTTTAAATATTTTACGTCGTCGCGACCCTTCCCTACCTATCATCATCTACCCAACGGCCGTTCAAGGTGAGATGGCACCAGCACAAATTGCTCGGATGATTGAGCTAGCAAATTTGCGTCAAGAATGTGATGTGTTAATCGTCGGTCGCGGAGGCGGTTCACTCGAAGATTTATGGGCATTTAATGAAGAAATCGTTGCTAGAGCGATTTTTGCCAGCCAATTGCCGATAATTAGTGCTGTGGGCCATGAAACTGATGTGACCATCGCCGACTATGTGGCGGACGTAAGAGCACCCACCCCATCTGCAGCCGCTGAACTTGTTAGTCGTAATCAATTAGAAATGCTCCGTCAGCTAAAATCAGCACAGCAACACCTTGAAATGGCAATGGATTATTATATTGCAGGACAACAGCAAAGGTTCGCACGCTTGCATCACCGCCTACAACAACAACACCCGCAATTACGTTTAGCACGGCAACATAATCAACTTAATTTATTGCAACAAAAACTGGCGCAGTCGATGACTCGACAACTACAAAATTCAACGGTTAAATTCGAAAAAGTTAATCGTCGTTTACTGCAAAATGATTTGCGCCCTCAATTGCAAAAACAGCAGCGACAGTTGCAGCAGACACAGTATCATTTGCAGAATATGGTCACGAGTTTGGTTAATAGTTACCGCCAACGTTTTGCCGTGGCTTGTTCAAAAATGGAAGCGGTTAGCCCATTAGCTACCCTAGCTCGCGGGTTTAGTATCAGTGAAACCGCTAAAGGCACTGTGTTGAAAAAAACCAGCCAAGTGAAAGTCGGCCAGCAATTGAAAACACGCCTGAATGATGGCTGGGTTGAAAGCCAAGTCACCCGCATTGAGAAGGTTAAAGCCAAAAGAGTATCGAAATAATGATTTTATCCACTTATCTCGATAAAAATAACGAGATAAGTGGTGTTACATTTATATGTTGATTAGAAACGCACCTGTCCGCCAATCATATAAGTACGCCCTCTAGCTGTTGCATTATTTTTACCGCGTTCTTCCATAATAGCGGTAGAATTTGCACGATTTAGTGCATCCGAATAATTTTTATTCGTGATATTATTAACCGTCATCATCAATTTAAAGTTTTTATTAACTTCATAGTCTGTATATAAATCAATGATTGTAGGTTGTTTTTCATACTTATCTTTTAGTGCATTTCCATCATTATCAACGACAGACTCTACACCAATTCGTTTTGAAGGGCCGGTCCATGTAATAGTTGTACCTACGGTTAATTTTTCATCCAATAGACGCACACCTGAATCCAAGGTCACATAATAATCAGGAAGCTCAGTGAAATCTCCCGCACTAAAATCAGCAACCTTAGCTATGGAGTTAGGTTGATCCCCAGTTTCTTTGGTATAGGATAATGTTGAATAAACTATACCTGCATCATAATTAGCCTGTAATTCATAGCCACGAAGATTAACATCATGAGGCTCATTGACATACATATAGCTTTTACGCATAAATTCTGGGAATTCTTTGTCCCATACATCATCATTCATTAAACACCAAGCAAGTTCAGCATTTGATCTTGGGCGACAAAGTAAATAAGGCTTACTCGTAATATAGTCTTTAATTTTTGTATGGAACCATAATGCCTTCATATTAAATTGGTCACCTTCAAAAATTAAATCCGGTTTAAAGCTATTAAAACCAACTTGCCATGTCTGTGATTTCTCTTCTTTTAAGAATGGGTTCATTGAATTACCACCTTCTTGAGAATAAAAAACTTCTTGCGTATTCGGCGCTCTCATTGAATGCGCATAACTGACAAATGGCTGGAATTCAGGAATAATTTCTGCTGATAATAAAACTCCGGGGTTAAAACCATTACCCCGTAAATTTAAAGTTGCAGCTTCCTGTGGAAAACAAAAATCTTGATCACCACATGCAGGTTTAAAACCTTTTAAGTGATAATTCATATAATTCAAATCAAAAATTGCTGTATAGATCCCATACTTGGCTTCCAATTGTGTATATGCGCTCGCAAGATCTAACGACCCACTTGGCGAGAATGGATTATAATTCAACGTATCTTGGTCAATAACAGAACTAACCTCTCGCTCATACTTCGTTTTAGATAACTTAGAACCTATTTTCCATTCAAAATCAATATCACCATAGGAAAACCGGCTTGTATTAGAAAGATTAAGACCATCGCCAATATTTTTGGATTTGCCTTGCCTTAATGCCCAACCTAATGAGTCACCTTCAAATTGTTGGTCATTTTTTCCATGACTCGCTAAAACCTCAACATCAATTAATTCATTTAACGGCGTATATTTATATTTAATATAATAGTCTTCACTATTAATCTTTCTTCGCGTGAGCTTATTTTGTAAAAAACGACTACTGAATTCTAATTCATGGCTGTCATTAGGTTTATATTTCAATTTAGCTAATTGCGATTGCGGCTTTTGTTTGAAAGTGGAGTCGGTGGCAAATTCATCACTATCAAACCCATCACCATTTTTATAACTACCAGGAATATTATGGCCGCTAACCGCAATTAAACCGCCAAAATAGCCATCATCCTGCAATAATGTCTTTCCTGCGACCGCTACCATTCCATTATAACCGAGACCATTATCTCCCCAACTAGCTTTACTACGCAGCCCATATACATTATCTTTAAAAATCACATCATCAATACCGATAGTACGAAAATTTGCACTCCCTGCTAAAGCGTTAACACTATTGCCTCCATTTAATTGCCCTTTCTCTACTTCAACTTCAACAATAAAATTTGGGTCAATTAAAGCGCCAAAATCATTATTTGGCTGTTGTCCATGTGTATATTGACTTGGGGAAATTCCATAATAACTTTGCGTGACACCATCCACCATCATATTCACGCGACCAAAACCACTCAACCCGCGAATATTGACATTAACGGTACCTTGGCTGACATCCATTTGAGTATAGGTTCCGGGCATGGTACGAATAATTTTATCCATTGATTGCAATTTATTTTCCGTACCCACCGCGCTATAAGCACCCGGTTTTTCCAATGCTTTGACTAATGGCGTTTGTTTCTGCGCACCTGAGACTTTTAATTGGCTAAAATTAACCACACCTTCTTTCTGCTTATTCTGCTGCTGCGTATTTTCAGCCAAAGCAATCCCTTGGGAGCTAGTGGCAATAATGCTAGCAACCATAATTATTGTTTTATTATTCATTAAACCATTCCTGTAAACGTACTGTGTGTCATACGCTCACACCGCTAGCACAGGCCAAATAAAACCTGTGAAGAGGCTCAGCAACAATGTCATTAATATTGTTGCTGGCCTGAAATCACCTAAATTTTATAGGTTAATTATTATTTTAAATATGGAAAATATTTATCTTTATTTTCAAGCATGAGAATAAAACTATATTCTTGAGCGATATCATCTAGAGCATTAAAACGCCCTGATTTACCACCATGCCCTGCATTCATATTAGTTTCTAATAATAATAATGAATTGCCTTGTTTAATATCCCGCAATTTAGCCACCCATTTTGCTGGTTCCCAATATTGAACTTGAGAGTCATGTAACCCAGTAGTCACTAAAATATGTGGGTAATGTTGTGCTTTGATATTGTCATAAGGGCTATACGCTTTAATTCGCCAGTAATCTTCTTCATTTTCAGGGTTACCCCACTCATCGTATTCCCCGGTGGTCAGAGGGATTGATGGGTCTAACATTGTGGTTACCACATCAACAAATGGAACAGCGGAAACAACGCCCTCGTATAAATCAGGCGCCATATTCACAACCGCGCCCATTAATAAGCCACCCGCACTGCCCCCCATGGCATACACATGTCCTGCTTTACCATAACCTTCTGATAATAACCCTTTGGTTGCATCAATAAAGTCAGTAAAGGTATTCATCTTGTGGATTGTTTTACCTTGTATGTACCAATTTTTACCTAAGTCACCACCACCACGAATATGTGCGATCGCATAAACAAAGCCGCGATCCAGTAAAGACAAACGAGATGAACTAAATGAAGGGTCAATGCCATATCCATAAGCGCCATAACCATAGACTAACAATGGGTTTTGGCCATGTTTGAAAAGATCTTTACGGTAAACCAATGAAACCGGGACTTTTACCCCATCTTGTGCAGTAACCCAAATACGCTCACTTTGGTAATTTTGCTTATTAAAGTCTTTAACTTCTTCTTGTTTTAACAGCTGCTTTTCTTGAGTCAGCATATTAATTTCATATACTGAAGACGGGGTGGTCATTGATGAGTAACCGTAGCGTAGTTTATCCGTATCTGGCTCAGGGTTATTTCCGATCCACGCCATGTATGTCGGGTCATCAAAGCTCACTTGGTTTTCTTTATGCGTTAACCAACTGATTTGGCGAATATTCACTAAACCATTTTGGCGTTCTTCCACAACTAACCAATTATTAAATAAAGCAAAACCTTCAAGATCAACCCCATCACGCGGCGCAATAAAGCTTACCCATGGTGCTGAAATATTGTCTGCAATATATAAACCAAATAATGGATGCTGGTGATTAGAACGAATATAGAATTTACCGTTGAAATGGTCAGGATAGTACTCAACCCCCGTTTGACGTGGTTTTAAAATTTTAACGTCATTTTGTGGCTGATTGGCATCAATTAAGCGGTACTCAGAGGTTTCAGTACTCGTGATACCCATTAAAATAAAATCTTTTGAAGTCGATTTCACTAAACTAACGTAAAAAGTATCATCCTTTTCTTCATACACCAGTTTGTCTTGCGTTTGCTGTGTACCATATTGATGTTTAACCACCTGATAAGGTAGTAATGTTTGCTTATCTTTATTCACATAGAATAGCGTTTGGTTGTCATTAGCCCAGACAATATTACCTGAAGTATTGGTTAATACATTTTCCTGCCACTTGCTCTCATCAATTTTGCGAAATGACACTGCAAATTCATTACGTCCTTGGCGATCTTCAGCAATCGCTAGCGTGGTATTATCTGGCGAAATCGCTAACGCTCCCATACGATAATATTCAGAGCCTTCCGCTCGTTCATTACCATCAACTAATACAACCCATTCATCTTGGCTATTTACAGGGCGTCTTTCATAGATAGAATAATTTTTACCTGCGACAACTCGTGAACGATAGGTATAACCATTATAATTATAGGGAACTGATTCATCGTCCTGCTTCATACGAGAAAACAATTCATCGTAAATTTCTTTTTTTAACGATTCACCTTTTGCAAGTTTTTGCTGCGTATAATTATTCTCTTGCGTTAAATATTCGATAATTTCTGGAGACTCGCGTTGATCATCTCTTAACCAATAATAGTTATCTACACGGGCATCTCCGTGAATGGTGATGGTATAAGGTTGTTTTTTGGCTATTGGTGCTGACATTCTATCCTCCGCAGCACTGGTTGCTGCATATAAACCAAGTAAAGTAATAAAACAAAACTCAGTGAGTTTATTACGCATAATTTATCCAATCTATTTTTCATTAAGAGTAAAATCAATAGGTATCCTGACAGTTACTCGTCCATTGATTAAAATTTCAGCTGGGGGTTCAGGTAAAGGTGCTGCTCTCGATAGCACCTGCAATGCTTCTCTATCCAAAGATCGTGTTCCTGATGAACTTACTAGGTCACTACCAAGCAAAAAACCTTGTGGATCAACCGTAAATGTTACTGTTGATTGACCGACTCGCCCCCGCCTTACGGCGTCTTCAGGGAATCGCTTGTATTTATTTAGTTTCCCCAATACTTGTGCTTCCCATAGCCTTTTCGCGTTATCTATCGATTGTGACTGACTATTAAATTCTGCGGCAATTTTCTGAGTTTGTAATGGTGCTGCTGCATCACTGGTGACAGGGGCATCATTGGCTTTTGAATCAGTCGCTTGTTTTTGTTCAACTACCTGCTTTTCACGCTTTTGTTTTTTGACTTCAGCTGTTTGTTTTGGACTCACCGCTTTAGCAACTTGCACCTCTGCCTGCTCACTGATGGTTAATGGTGGGATAATTTTCTCTTCTGATGGTGCTTCATGAGCCTGGCTCGCCACCGATAACTCTTGTAGTTGACCAATGTTAGCTTCTGTCAATTGTTCGGCTTGCGATTCAATTGAAATTTCCATTACCACTGATGGCGGAGGCAATAACTCTTCCCATTGTTGATTGTGAGTTACCCATATATATAACCCAACAACCCCAATATGAAGAGCAATTGCCAATATGAAGCCCCCACTCATCTTCGTTGTTCGCTTCAAATACTCATTTTCAAATGTTGTTATACTCATTTTTATCTTACGTACTTACGTATTCATATATAAATGCAAATGATAATTAATAACAAATGAAAATGGAAATCATTTCTTGCTGAAAATAAAGATTACTTCACAAAATTAACTTTTTTGAAATCATTAACTTGCTATTACTTAGTCATCATTTAGGCGTGTACCACACAAAATCAGCATGTAAATGGTCTATTTCTTCACCTCTTTCTGAAATAATTAATACTTTTACGGGTTCTTCGGGGGCGAGGTCTTGCACATGTAAAGGCACACCAATTGCTCTTGTTGCATGATAGCCACCTGCGAATAGGAGCGCGGGTGTAGGTCCATTTAATAACGACTCTGCCATACGGCGGTCACGCAACTGCTGTATAACGGTCATTTTTGCCACTTGTTCCGCTGTCAGTTCCCCACCATGAGAACTTTCAATCGTTTTACTGATAAGTTCTTGAACAATGGGTTGTGCTGAATGTTGCCCCGTTACTGATGACGGTTTAGCGTAGGCGGCAAGCACCTCGTCTTTATCTAGGTTTGCAGACAGTAGCGGATAAGGCGAACTCAGCAAATGGCGGATTAAAGCCCCGTATTGCTCCCAAGGCCAACCGCTATTCCAATTTAAAGCGGACTGTAGCTTTTCGTCACGAATATAAGGGTTATTTTGCATCTGCGCCTGTACACGGTTCACACTATTTTGCTGCGATGGTGTCAGCATTTCGAGTAGAACCGCGCCTTGAGGTCGTATTTTCGGCATTTCTTGTGCAAGCCATTGCTCAATTTGGTGGTGATAATGGTTATCATGTTTTTCTCCGACAATGACACGTGGAGATTGAGCAAGCTGCTCGACTAATTGCTGAGGTGTTAAAGACTTACCTGTTGCTAAGTCAATAATTTGGTTGCTTACTGTTAGTTGGCTATCTAATTGTACGATTGTCGGTTCAATTTTTTGTGTACAACCGATAAGGAAAAATAACCCAACCATTAAAGTGGCTATTCGAGAGGTCAATCTAATTGAAATCATTATGCTTTCCATCTTATGTCGTCAAGCTCACAAGATACAGATAATGAGAATCATTTTCAATAAAAAAGGCTCCTATAAAATCATAGAAGCCTTTAACACGCATTAATTAATATTAACGGTTAGAGTGGATTGGTTTGAGCTTCAACCACTGCTAATGCCACCATATTCACGATACGGCGTACCGACGCAATTGGTGTCAAGATATGTACCGGTTTCGCAACACCCATCAATACCGGCCCGACAGTCACGCCATCAGAGCTTGTCACACGCAGTAAGTTATAACTAATACGTGCAGCTTCCATATTTGGCATAATTAATAAATTTGCTGAACCTTTCAGCGGGCTATCAGGCATCACATCTTTACGGATAGATTCAATTAATGCGGCATCCGCATGCATTTCGCCATCAATTTCAAGATGAGGGTCACGCGCTTTGATCATCGAGAGTGTATCACGCATTTTTTGTGCTGATGCGCAGTCTGAAGAACCAAAGCTAGAACGCGATAATAAAGCCACTTTTGGCTCAATACCGAAGCGTCTTACCGTATCCGCTGCCATTAACGTGATTTCAGTTAACTCTTCCGGTGAAGGGTCTTCATTAACATAAGTATCTGCGATAAACGTATTGCCCGTTGGTAATAACAATGCATTCATTGCACCTGCAGCATGAACTCCCTCGCGGAAACCGAATAAATCTTTAACAACTTCATAATGTTCGCCATAGCTGCCCACGGTACCACAAATCATCCCGTCAGCTTCACCGCGTAACACCATGATCCCACCAATTAAGGTTGGGTTATTAATCACTGCACGACGCGCCATTTCCTGGGATACACCACGACGTTTCATGATTTGGTAATATTCTTGCCAGTATTCTTTATAACGCGGGTCGTTTTCGTTATTAACCACTTCAAAATCTTTACCTAACTCAATGTGTAGGCCAAGTTTTTGAATACGCATTTCAATCACACTTGGGCGCCCAACCAAGATTGGGAAAGCCAAACCTAAAGAAACCAGCTCTTGTGTAGCATGTAATACACGCTCTTCTTCCCCTTCAGCTAAAACAATGCGTTTTTTCGCAGTCTTAGCTTGAGAGAAGATAGGTTTCATGAATAAATTTGTCTTATAAACAAATTGATTTAATTTTTCGATATAGACATCGAAGTCTTCAATTGGACGCGTTGCTACCCCTGAGTCCATTGCTGCTTTTGCCACAGCCGGTGCAATTTTAACAATCAAACGTGGGTCAAATGGCTTCGGAATAATGTATTCAGGGCCAAAAAATAAATCTTGGTTACCATACGCTGAAGCCACTTCTTCGCTTTGCTCAGCCAATGCAAGGTCTGCAATGGCATACACACAAGCCAGTTTCATTTCTTCATTAATCGTTGTTGCACCGACATCTAACGCACCACGGAAAATGAATGGGAAACACAACACGTTATTAACCTGATTTGGGTAATCAGAGCGGCCAGTACAAATAATGGCATCAGGGCGAACTTCTTTCGCCAATGGTGGCAAAATTTCGGGTTCAGGATTGGCCAGTGCTAAGATTAGCGGATCTTTTGCCATGGTTTTCACCATTTCCGGCGTTAAAAGACGTGGACCTGAACAACCTAAGAAAATATCCGCATTAGGAATAGCATCTGCCAAAGTACGCTGACCGTTATCTTCAATGGCATACGCAGCTTTGGTGACATCCATGCGTTCATCTCGGCCTTTATAAATCACCCCTTTTGAATCACAGACGGTGATATGTTCGCGTTTCAACCCCAACGCGACGAGTAAATTCATACAAGCGATTGATGCTGCGCCAGCGCCAGAAACTACAAGGCGGACATCACCAATTTCTTTTTTTACAATGCGTAATCCATTGATAACAGCAGCAGTACAAATGATAGCGGTTCCGTGTTGGTCATCATGGAACACAGGGATTTTCATCCGCTCACGGAGCTTTTGTTCAATATAAAAGCATTCTGGTGCTTTGATATCTTCCAAGTTAATACCACCAAAAGTCGGCTCAAGAGACGCAATGATATCAACTAATTTGTCTGGATCTGTTTCATCAACTTCAATATCAAAGACATCAACACCAGAAAACTTTTTAAATAGTACACCTTTTCCTTCCATGACTGGTTTACCAGCCAAGGCACCAATATTACCTAACCCAAGGACGGCAGTACCATTAGAGACAACCCCGACAAGGTTACCTTTAGCTGTGTAACGATAAGCTTTAAGTGGGTCATCTGCAATTTCTAGACATGGCACTGCAACACCTGGTGAGTATGCTAATGCGAGATCTCTCTGGGTTGTTAGTGGTTTAGTTGGGGTAACCGTAATTTTCCCAGGATGTGGAAACTCATGAAAATCAAGAGCACTTTGTTTTAATTTGTCATCCATCGTCAAGTCCTTTCAAAAGAAGTAAGGTAAGAGCGATAACAGTATAAACACATCTCACTAGCAAATCATGATCATACTGGCAATTTCCAGAAAAATCTTTCAGTTACAATAGAGTTAGGTCACTGCCTGAGTAAAACATAATCGCCTTGGTTATGTTGTTTATATCGCAACCTCGCTTTAATTTTAAAAGATACAACTAAAAATAATTTATTATTAATTTTATGAGGTTAATATATATAAATAATTAATTGCATAATAATACAATATAATTCCACCTTAAATATGTTCATCTGTTTAACTTTAATTTAAATATTAGATATGATTTTCCCGATTTTAATGTATTATCACCAAGCACCATATTATTAGTATGGAACTATAAAATATTAAGTAAACGATTAATATAAATCTCACTTCTCCATACTGCTGATTATATAATTATTAAAACCCCAATTAAATATAATAAACGTACCGAAATTAAATTGTCTATTTTATAGGAAATACCTAACTAGACGTTGGCATTTGAGACATAAAAAGGAACCCTCTATGTCTAAATATACAGTAATGATTATTGACGAGCACCCTATTATACGCTTGGGATTGCGGCAGCTCATCAATACCGATACACACTTTATTATCACAGCAGAGTGCGCTTGTTGCTACGAAGCTCTAAGTATGGCAAGGCAGTTAAAACCTAACCTAATTATTATAGATATTAATATTCAAGGTATTAAAACATTTGAAACTATACGTTTACTTCGTAAACACTGCAATGATAGCTACTTATTAGTGTTATCTGCCTCGACGATTAAAACAGATATATATGGTGCTATTGACGCGGGAGCACAAGGTTATTTATTAAAAAATAGTGAGCTTGATATGCTATTCTACAGTATGAAAAAAGCCTCTAAAGGGCAATTAGTTTTTAGTGAAAAAATTTATCAACATCTTATTTCACGTCATCATTATAATGACCCGCTATCCGCATTGACAAAACGAGAGTCTGAAATTTTGCATGAAATGGCTGTAGGTTTAAAAAATCGTGAAATATCTAACTTACTTTTTATTTCTGAGGAAACCGTTAAAGTTCACATTCGAAATATTCTTAAAAAATTACGCGTTCGATCTCGTCTTGAAGCTAGCTTAATTTATATGCGTTCAAGATAATTTATTTTTAATATATTAATTATCTGAGCTAAATTACATTTAATGTCATTATAAGGTTATTATATATTTCTCACATTTGGGCTAGATCCCAAGTGAGTTTTGCCGCATTATGTAAGGATTATCGCTAGTTTTTTGAGGAAAATCATATGCCCAATACACCTAACTCTCCTTATATTATGTACGGAATTAAAAACTGTGACACCATTAAAAAAGCACGCCGTTACTTAGAAGACAATGGAGTTAACTATCAATTTCATGATTATCGTGTTGATGGTATTAGCGATGAACTACTTTCTACCTTTATGGAACATATTGATTGGGAAGTATTAGTCAATAAACGAGGAACAACTTGGCGAAAACTGACTGATGATGAAAAAAATGCAGTTATTGACGCTGACAGTGCTAAAAAAGTGCTAATTGCAGAGCCTGCCATGATCAAAAGACCCATACTTGTTTCTCCAGATAACCGATACTTAGTTGGGTTTAACGCTAATGACTACCAAAGCTTCATTCGATAATCAGGTGGATTTAATGGATTGTCCCGTTATTCAACTAGCCAAAGAACTGATTGCACGCCCTTCTATCAGCCCCGATGACCAAGGCTGCCAAGCAATACTTACCGAGCGCTTAAACCAACTTGGTTTTACCATTGAACCAATGCATTTTGGTAGCACATTAAATTTTTGGGCACACCGAGGCACTCAAGGGCCAACCCTCGCATTTGCAGGTCATACCGATGTTGTACCCGCAGGCAATAGCGAAAATTGGCAAACTCCTCCGTTTAACCCAACAATTATTAATCAACATTTATATGGCCGTGGTGCTGCTGATATGAAAGGTTCTGTCGCAGCAATGGTTGTCGCAGCAGAGCGCTTTGTCGAAAAACACCCTCTCCACCAAGGACGCTTGGCCTTTTTAATCACCTCAGATGAAGAAGCTGATGCATTAGATGGCACGGTTAAAGTTGTAGAAACATTAATGGCACGTAATGAGCGCGTTGATTACTGTTTAGTCGGTGAGCCATCAAGCCAATCTCATTTAGGCGACATCATAAAAAATGGGCGTAGAGGCTCTATTACAGCAAATTTGACTATTTTAGGAACACAGGGGCATGTCGCTTATCCACATCTAGCTGACAACCCGGTGCACCGTGCAACCGCTTTTTTGCAAGAGCTCACTTCAACTATCTGGGATAACGGCAACGAATTTTTCCCTGCCACCACCATGCAAATTGCCAATATTCATGCGGGTACTGGGGCAAGTAATGTGATCCCCGGTGAGTTATTTGTTCAATTTAATTTTCGTTTCAGCACAGAATTGACCGACACACAAATACGTGACAGGGTCACTAGTATGTTAGACCGCCATGGTCTGGCATATAAAATAGAATGGTCATTATCTGGTCAGCCATTTTTGACTGAAAAACAAGAACTTGTCACTGCAACTTTGCAAGCAATCCATGAATTGACGGGTCTTAACGCTGAGCTATCTACCAGTGGTGGAACATCAGATGGTCGTTTTATCGCCCAAATGGGTACTCAAGTGATTGAGCTTGGCCCATTGAATGCCACTATACATAAAGTTGATGAATGCGTTAGTGTCAAAGACTTGCAACAACTTGCCTTAATTTATGAGCGAGTCATGGAGCTATTGTTATTATGATTACCATCGCAATGCTAACAGGCCGTTCCACGGACCATTTAGTGACACTTGGTGGCCCTCATCGCCTACAATTTAATGCCACCAAGGCATTTTTAGCCATGCAACAAGCTGCAGTAAAAGCGGGCTTCAAGTTACAATCAGCAAGTGCATTTCGTGATTTTTCACGTCAACAGTTAATTTGGAATGAAAAATTCACCGGTCTTCGCCCTGTTCTTGATGCACAAAGCCAACCTTTAGATATTACAACGCTTTCAGAAGGTGAGCTGTGTGAAGCTATTTTACATTGGTCTGCATTACCAGGAGCAAGCCGTCATCATTGGGGAACCGAAATAGATGTTTATGACCCATTACGGATCCCAGCAGGGCAAACTTTACAATTAGAGCCTTGGGAATATGAAACTGGCGGCTATTTTGCTGAACTAAACCACTGGCTGACGGATAACATGGCGACATTTGATTTTTATCGTCCCTTCACGGCAAAAAATGCAGGGGTTGCCGATGAACCTTGGCATATTAGTTACTGGCCGCTGTCCCATGAAGCTGAACAGCTTTTAACGCCAGAAGTCATTAAGCAAGTTCTCAAGCAAGAAGATATTTGCGGGAAAAATTGGTTAAACACTAACTTAGATTATGTATTTGAACGCTATATTAGGGTTCCTGAATAATTTCTAAGCTAACAAAACAATTTCTATAACGCCAACGCCTCATAGGTGATGCGACATCATTTATGGGGCTTCTTTATTTTGTTTGGAAATTTGTTCATCAACAACTGGAAGTCGATACATAAAAATAAGCAGCCAACACAACAGTACCAATAAACCTATTTTTAACCATATATAACTAACAACCCAGATTGATAGTGAAAAAGTAAGTATTATCAATATAATTGCTTTTGGCTTTGCCCCTTTCGGTAGCCCTTTATGCTTTTGCCAGTGACGAATATACCCCCCAAACCAAGAGCGATATAATAACCAATGATGAAAACGTGGAGATGAACGAGAAAAGCACCATGCCGCCAATAATAAGAAAGGCGTGGTAGGCAAAACGGGAAGAACGACGCCAGCAAAAGCCAGCACAACGGCTAACCATCCAATAGCAATGAGGAACAATTTTTTCAAAATTCCCCCTCCTCCCGAATAAATAAATTAAATGGTAAAAACCGCATAAAATCTGTGGTAACTCATAATAATATCAATGGTATACTCTAATGGTAAACAAGCTTAATGAAAAGTCGCTTTTGCCTGTTGATGCGATTATTATTCCTTTGTTCTACTACGAAAAGAGCGCTAATAGCCCCAGTCATGACTTGCTAAGCCTGAGAAAATGACAGGAGCCTAAACTTAAGACTATTAGGAAGCCCCATGAATCATTACTCTTTTTTTATGAAGGCCGGAAAAGTTATTGCTATCGTTACACCAAATGAACAAGAGACTCAAAAGCTAATTGCTGCCGGATATGGAAAGCAATTTGAAGAAGTTGACGCCGTTTCAACAGAAAAAGCGCTTGAACGCTTTGCTGATATTCGTGGTGAAGAGGTTAAAAATATCTACGCACTTACAGGCTCTGATATTTTGCTTGGTATTGCTGGTGCATTTGCCATGGTATTTAAATAAACAATAAACTCTGTAGGTGTATTTTCTGTAGTTATCTCTGAAAAAACATACTGCTTCATACAAAGTGTAAATGGTACTCTAACGGTATAAATTTTAAATAATTTAAAATCAACATTTAGCTTTTACCCAATTTCATAGAGGTAATGTATGCAATGGTTAGCCGACTACTGGTGGATAATTTTACTCTTATTGGTAGGTCTTATCTGGAATTCAGTCAAAGAAATGATGAAATTGGACCCCAAAAAGTTTTTAGATGGCAAGCCAGAAATCCCTCCACATCAAGATAATAACCACCTTTGGGATGATGAAGACGATTGGCCTAAAGACAAGAAGAAATAACCTTTTGCTTTATTTCAGCTAAAAGCGCTGGTTGGTATAGTTTTACCTGTATACCAACCTCTTTCCTTACTCGTTGTAACCATTGCTTTTGCCCTGTTATACCAATATCCGCACAAATCTGTGCGATAGGCTCACATGACACAAAGTGCCGTCTGAGGATCGCAAGCCCGGTTGTTTCTTCCCTTAATAAACGCATAATCGCACTTTGACTCGCAGAAATAGGACGTTTAAACTCACTAAAACCGATCAGTTCTATCCAATCATCAGCGGTTAATTGCTGCTGCTCACTGGTTTCTAAAGCAAACTCAGACAGATCATTTCGCCAATAAATATCGCGTTTTAATTGCATTTCCCCTTGTTGACAAAGTAGGCTTGCCCGATCTGATAGCGGTAATATCGCCATTGCCGTGAAACAGCCACTACTCGCTTCTTTGTGCGAACCTATTCGTATTAACCGAAAGCCCGCTTTTTGCCAAAATGCGACTAGGTCCGGTGTTAATCCAAAACTAACAGATAAAAAATCTAACCCATGCTCTATAGCAATTGCTTTCTGTTTTTCTAAAAGCGTCAAACCAATTTGGCGCCTACGGTGGTTCGCATCAACGGCAATACGCATCACTCGGCGAGATAGCCATTGTGCTG
Organism: Providencia sp. PROV174; assembly: GCF_028480685.1. Classification (NCBI taxonomy): domain Bacteria; kingdom Pseudomonadati; phylum Pseudomonadota; class Gammaproteobacteria; order Enterobacterales; family Morganellaceae; genus Providencia; species Providencia sp. PROV174. The sequence continues at coordinate 381,659 of NZ_JAMPOT010000007.1, read as the reverse complement.
CAATAGGGAAATAACTATGAGCTGCTAAAGATTGGACAACTAAATTTCCTCTTGGTCGACGAAGCCCAGCCCATATTTGCCAGCTCAATGATTCGGCCAATTGACCTTCATCTACCATCCATAATGCACCTAAATAGGCGCAATCATGAGACTCAGTTTTTGCCACCATAAAATGTTGCTGTTGGGCATCCAATAGTCGTCGTAAATCTAATGGTGACGTTCGATAATGTGCACTCATCAATAAGCCATAAAACGCTTTTAATTGCTCATTATTTTCCGCTAATGATGCCTGGGTTAACGCTTTATATTCAATATTTCCAGCAAGAACCGTTTGAGTGGCTGGTTCTTGCAGCAATAAAGCCTCGTTGACCCATAATTCTAAAGGATCATTGGCCGCATAACGCATTGGGTTATCAAGTTGCAGTAAAGTGAAATGGGCTAAACTTGCACAGAACTTTAGCGTAAATCCACGCCCTGTTCCTTCATAGCCATCGACTGTCGTGGTTAATAAAACTCGAGGGAAATACCCCACGAGTTCTCGTAAAATATAATTAGGGATTGCAGAAGCTTCATCGATGATCAGCCAATCTGCGGTTATATTTTCATTGCTACGGCAGTATGCGAGTAAGCTATCTGGGGACCAAAAATTAATCTTTTGGCCTGCATGCCGGCTTAAGACTTCTGTCGCCACTTTTGCAGGAGCACAACACCAACACTCCCCCACAACATGTTGTATTAACATCCCTGCTATTGCCGATTTACCGCGCCCTCTCGGCGCTATCAAACCCCAAACTCCATGTTCTGCTCTTAATAATCGACTAATTATTTGCTGCTGCTGTTCTGTTGGCTGGCCTGTCGGTGCTTGCCATAATGGTTTGTTTTTTAGTAATGAAAAATCAGGCTCATTCCCTTGTTTATAAAATAAAATATCGGGAGATGTGTGGAAAGTTCGCTGCAAGTGATGTACAAAATTCGGTGTCGAAATGAGCCCCAATTGTTCATTCCAGCGCAGGCTGTCTAGATCGGTATTTGTCGCCCACTCTTTTTGAGGCGCCGTACATAAAACTAACAAGCTCCCTGCTTTTAATGTGCCAGCAAGCATGGCTAGTGCTTCACTATGAAACCCTTTACGTACATCAAAAATGCCATGTAAAAATTCACGACCCAATAATAGATGTGCATTTTCAGGGGAAACCCCTTGCGGTAAGTTTGATGAAATCGTTAACCAATCGCCATCAATAGCAACTTGAAGTTGTTTGAGTTGTTGTTCTACCCATGCATCGTCGCCAGAAAGAACCATAAGACGACGCATACCAACTATATGCAGTTGTTCTATAATGACAGTAAGTAATTTCACCATCGTAATACTATGATTTACCAATTAATAGTGACAAAATCCCAGCAGCGATTAAGGGCCCTACCGGTACACCACGGAATAAAGCAACGCCAATGACGGTTCCAACCAGTAAGCCTGCAACCGTAGATGGTTGATGGGACATTAATGTGACGCCTCGGCTACCCAACCAAGAAACTGCGATCCCAATAACAATTGCCAGAATCGATTTCCAATTCAAAAATGAGCTTAATACCTCATTAGCCGTTATTTTACCACTCGCAATTGGCGCCATAACACCGATTGTTAAGATAAGTATCCCAATGGTTAAGCCATATTTTTCAATCCATGGAAAATAATTATTTAATGGTGTTATTCTGACCACCAATAAAAATAGCATCGCAAGGGTGACGGTCATATTATGACTAATGATACCTAACCCGGCTAAGACCAGTAAAATGATTAATGTTGGATCAACATGACTCATAGATTTGTCCCTGTAAAACGCACAATTATAATTTATTAGCAGCAACTAGGCTGATTTAAAAACATGTTATTGGCTCATCATCAAAGAAGCAAATATTAACGCCAACTCTTTTTATTTTTATGGCGACGATATTTTTATATTAATAAAAAACCTTACTATCTCCACACAATTAATTAACTAAAGTGCGACATTTTAGCTGTTCTTTATTATCTCTATAATACTTCTCGAAAGATGGCATCTCAGCATATTTCACGGCAACAAGCTTAATTGTATAAAAATTAGCATGTTAATGCAGATAATACCCACCCCTGAAAAAACTTAAGCTAAATATTCGGAATATTCATCACTGTTTATTTTTTTATTTCTACGTTTTTCTTATATTTATCATTATAAAAACCAACTTGTGGTGCCTTTTGCTGAAGATAGTCCTAAATACCTTTACAACCAGACAATTCATCTCAATTGCGTATAATAAGCAAAGACAATTAATACAGAAAAATCATAACTTAGCATTATTTATAATTTTAATGATTTGAATGGTTGTGCGACGCTCTGCATAAGCACAATTATTAGGATTAAGAATATGAACCAATCTTTATCGCCCTATTCAAACGCGCGCTTTATTGCTATTCGCTTAATCCCTGGCGAAGACGCACTTTTAACATTAAGACATAAAATTGAGCAGCATGGCCTACAAGCTGCATTCATTGCTAGCAGTGTAGGTAGCTTAACTGACGTTGCACTACGTTTTGCAGGCCAAGAAGATACCTTTCACACAACAGGTAAATTTGAAATTGTTTCATTAATTGGCACTTTAGATGCCAAAGGCGAACACCTGCATTTAGCTGTCTCTGATGAGCAAGGGCAAGTCCTCGGTGGTCATATGATGCCGGGTTGCACAGTTAGAACAACATTAGAACTGATTATTGGGGAACTGGAAAAGGTAAATTTCATTCGTGAACCTTGCCCGTTATCAGGCTATGAAGAACTTATCATCACTTCTCGCTAATTTTATTATTCCATTACTGTAAGGAATGACTTTGTCATGGCTAAAACGTCGATTATTTCTAGTCGTACACTGACTTTAATTGTTTTTTCTATTGCCATTAATATGGTTATTGGCCAATTAAGTTCAATGCTAAAACTGCCTATTTTTCTGGATTCTATAGGAACGTTAATTTGTGCGTTATTAGCAGGCCCTTGGGTTGCATTATTAAGTGGTTTATTAACTAATTTATTATGGGGTTTACTCAGCGGGCCAATTGCCGCTGCATTTGCGCCTGTTGCGATGATGATTGGCCTCAGCGCTGGGTTATTAGCTCGCGCAGGTGGTTTTCGCACCTTACCAAGAGTGGTTTTATCCGGTGTATTGATTACTTTTGCATTAATGATAGTTGCTGTTCCTATTCGCACATACTTATTTGCAGGAACAACCGGTAGCGGAGCTGATTTCTTTGTCGCGTATTTCCATGCTGTTGGCGATAACTTATTAGAATCGGTAGCAATTACGGTATTAGGCGCCAATATTGCGGACAAAGTTGCATCTGCCATTATTGCTTGGTTACTCGTTCGACAATTACCAGAACGTGTCCAACGTAATTATCCCAATATGGCGAAGGTCAGTTAAATGCATCCATTCACCTCGCTAACAATTTGGTTTTGGCTCAGTGTAAGTTCGCTTTTCTTACCACTGAGCTGGCTATTAATTGTGCTTGGTTGCAGTACTTTCGCTGCTTTATTACTTTGGCGACCTGCACGTCATCGTTGGAAAATTGTTACATGGATTATGCTCCCCATGGCGGCAGGGCTTTGGTTAATTCACGGGGGTTGGCTAGCCCAGCTATTAACCGGCGACACCTTAAAAAATAGCCGCCCTGAATTTGCACTGGCATTGTGGTTTAAGTTATTAACGATTATTAGCGCTTCTCAGCTTTGGTTGCAATATGTACAGACTGAACGCTTTATTCGTGCGTTGTTTGCTAGCCGTTTACCTGCTAGTTTTGCATATCTACTCGCAGGGCCGTTATTGCTTGCAGAACAATTTCGTCAGCAATTAAACACCATCCGTGAGGCACAATTGGCAAGAGGCGTCCCTCTTGATGGGCGCTTTTGGCAACGTGTTATATCATTACCCGCCCTATTATTTCCACTTGCCAGTAATACCCTTAGTGATTTGAGTATTCGTGGAGCCGCATTAGACATGCGTGGTTTTCGCTATTGTGCTAAACGCACGACATTGAACCCACCTACGGATAGTTCATTCCAAGCCCTACTTAGGTATGGGCTAGTTTTGTTAATTTTTATTGAAGGTGGTCTCTCTCTGTGGTGGTGAATCTACAACAAATGCGCTTCATTCCACAAAGCGCGGAGCAGTCCTTATTAGGGCCGATTGATCTTCAGCTTAATGCAGGCCAATGGCTATGTGTATTTGGTGGTAATGGCAGCGGGAAAAGCACGCTAGCACAAATACTTGCAGGTTGGCATAGTGACCTTATTCAAGGGAAAATAGAAGGAACCGCTGAGGTATTACAAGCCCCCTTGGCTGACAGCTCTGTAGTTCAGGTATCTATATCACGCCAACTTGTTCAGCAATCCCCTCAATTACAACTCTCGGGTTGCGCGTTTACCGTTGAACAGGAAATTGCCTTTGGGCCTGAAAACCTTGGCTTATCACCCAGTGAAATTAGTCAACGAGTTGAACACGCGATTGCACTCACGTTTTGTGAAGCTCTACGTAAGCGCCATCCTGCGACATTATCGGGCGGTGAAGCACAACGTGTCGTGTTAGCAAGTGCATTAGCGATGCAACCTAAACTTCTCTTGCTCGATGAAGCCTTTAGTCGGCTAACACCCAGTGCAACACAGCGCATTTTAGTGCAATTGCAACACTATACAGAACACACAAACTGCAGCATTATTTTTTTTGAACGCAATTTATTACCTGCCATCAGTTTCTGTGATTCATTCCTTTTGTTGAGTACCGGCAAAGCCTTTTTAGAATCTGGGAAAGTGGTTGCTACAGGCTGCTTGGATGATGTTTTTCTTGATGCTATTGAAACAATCAATATGCCAGAGGCTTGGCGTGCTATAGGTAAACTGGCCAAATTAGGGCATTGGCGAGGAACAATTCCCCACAATGAAGCACAATTGCTACAGATGTTTAAGGAGCGGAATGTTACAGATTAAAAACCTGAGCTATCGTTGGCCCAGATCTACTATTGATAATATACAATCTTTATCTCTATCTATTCACTCTGGTGAATGGGTCGCTTTAGTTGGGGATAATGGTGCAGGTAAATCAACATTATTACGCCTTCTCGCGGGGTTATTGCGCCCTACACAAGGTGATATTCAGCTTGATAGCCAACCGCTTAACCTTCTTTCCTCACCACAAAGAGCCAACCATATCGGTATTTTATTCCAAGAAGTTGAAAAACAAATTTTTCATAGTTGTGTGCGTGATGAGATTGCTTTTGGTTTAAAACGCCAGAGATATCATAAACGTGATATTCACGTGCGAGTACAGCAAGCACTTGAAATTTGCCACTTAGTTGATGTAGCAGATAAACACCCTTTAGATTTACATGCAGGCCAACGCAGGATGGTTGCTGTTGCCTGTTTAGAGGCTGTTTCACCTAAGTTATTGCTGCTTGATGAGCCAAGCCGTGACTTCGACGCTTTTTGGCTGCGCAAATTTGAGCATTGGCTAACCTTGCAGCGCGAAAAAGGGGTAACCGTCGTTTCTATTAGCCACGACCTTGATTTTGTTGCCCGCCATTTTCAACGCGTATTGCATTTATCAAATGGCCAACTCATCGCTGACGGTCAGCCAACGGAAATATTAAGCCATCCAGAGTTACAAGTCGAAAGCCCATTGCCCGCGCCTACATTGATGTCACTTAGTCAACAACTACAAATAAAAACCACTGATACCGTTCTCTCATCATGGATTACACATTTTATTAGCCAACAATCCCCCTCGATTAGCGACTAAAAAAATAGCCTGCAATGCAGGCTAAAATCTCATTCAAATTATAGGAAATTGATTAATCTAGCTGTACGCCAATACGGCGTGCGACTTCTTCGTAAGCTTCGATTAGGCCACCAAGGCTCTGACGAAAACGGTCTTTATCCATTTTATTGAGCGTTTCTTTATCCCATAAACGGCTGCCGTCTGGCGAAAACTCATCGCCTAATACCACTTGGCCTTTATACAAGCCAAATTCCAGTTTAAAATCGACTAAGATTAGCCCTGCATCCGCAAAGATTTTACTGAGCACTTCATTGGCTTTGTAGCTTAGCTCACGCATTTTTGCCAAGTTTTCTTTGCTCACCCAACCAAAAGTCTCACAGTACGATTCATTCACCATTGGGTCATGTTTGGCATCGTCCTTTAAAAATAAGTCAAATAGTGGCGGATTTAACACCATGCCTTCTTCAACACCTAAGCGTTTGACTAGTGAACCTGCGGCACGGTTACGGATCACACACTCAACAGGTACCATATCTAACTTTTTCACCAGAGCTTCTGTGTCAGACAATAATGCTTCCATTTGTGTTGGAATACCGGCTGCTTCTAATTTGCTCATAATGAAATGGTTAAATTTGTTATTTACCATACCTTTACGGTCAAACTGCTCGATACGCTCACCATCGAGTGCTGATGTATCATTACGGAACTCCAGAACCAGTAGATCAGGATCCTCTGTGGTATAGACTGTTTTTGCCTTACCACGATACAACTCAGCTTTCTTTTGCATCTTACACACTCCAGGGATGTGATTAAACTAAACAAAAATCAACCTGCACAGCAGATTCAGATAAGTAACAGAAGAACAAAAACCAATCAAATGGCCTATTCATTGTTAATTTTCTGCTCTGTTTCAGTCAGTTACTGAAATTCACCATGTAAAATGCTAACTAGCTGATATTCAATATTTTATAATTCACTGTTAATCATGATAATAAAATTCCCGAGCAGACGCAAACGATTACTTAACCATAAACACTGATTTTTTGTCCATTTGTTTTAGGTGAAAACATGAAAGATAAAATTAGCCTACCAGAGAAGGAAAATTCAAATTGATGAAATGCTATTTAATAACTAACTAAGTATATAGATTACGAGTAGCATGAAATAAACAAAATACAGAGCTGATAACCACCAGCCTATTCGTATGAAGCTTAATATCTTTACCCCAATACAACTCCATCCAATTTAAATAAAAAAAACCGCAGCTTGTATTTAAGCTACGGTTTAATTAGTCATCTCAAAATGTTGAATTATTACTTTTTGGCAGGTGCTTTACTAAATGCTGCTTTCAGCGCTGCAACCATTTCATCATTTTGTTTTTGTGTTAAAGGCACACCTTTGGTGGTGATAAATTGCAGTGTACTACGGTTATTTAAGTCACCAACCTGCACTTTATAATCTGCTTCTGGCACCGTTGGATCATCAATACCCAAAGCCTGCCATTCTGAGCTGCTTAAACCTTTGTAAGTTACCATCACAGAACCACTTGAGCGCGTACGGTCACCCACTTTCATACCAACACTTTCTAAGGTGTGAGGTAAGCGTTCCCATACTGCATCAAATGGCGCACGAACCACAACTAAAGGTAAGCCAGTATCATCACTACCGGTTTGAACATCAATGATACCATAGGCATTTTGGATACTATTTTTGTTTGAAGTATCACGTAACGTATATAAGTTATCGGTTAATTCATTCAATAACAGCTTGTTATAACGTTGAGTTTCGACAACATCCGTAATTGTCTCTCCCCCTTGACGTAAGCCTAAGCTAGTTACCGTTAATGCCATCATACCGTTTTCTGGTTGCACCGTAACTTTATGGCGACTCTCAATCGGTACGTTTTCATCTGCGCGATCCCATTTCACCCAATCGGTTTCAATTGAGCGAGAGCCATCGTCTTTAGATGAAACTGGAATCCCTCTTTGCTCTAAGATCATCGTAACTTGTGACCAAAGCGCACTATTTTCAGGTGTATTTTCTAGCAACAAACGACTTGCTTGAGCGCTATCCTCTGTACGAGAACCCGCTAATTGCGAAATTGTCAGTACTGGTGGACGAATGTCTAACGCTTTTCCAATTGCCCCTGTTGATGTGGCTTTAGGGATATCATACTCACCATTTTGTTCTGGTAATGTAAGCCCCTGTGGCACATTCAACACTTTCAATGGCGCAGCATTGAGATATTCCTCATCACCACTGACCTGACGTTTATAGCGCTGATCGCTGGAGCAGGCTGCCAGTAACACAACAAGTGACAGGCCAGCAACCTTCATAACCTTCGATTTTTGCAATAATGTTGCCATTAAAATTCCCTAAATTTTACAGTAATCCAGCGAGTTTCAAGGCTTCCTCAACTTTTTGCTGGCCCGAGGTGGTTAACGGTGTCATTGGCAACCGTAATGTCCCATCTGCAATCAGACCTAAGCGATGACAGCCCCACTTCGCTGGAATTGGATTTGGTTCAACAAATAACTGAAGATGAAGCCCCATCAGTTTTTTATTTAATTCACGCGCCTCAGTATATTTGCCTGCAAGCGCTAAGTCACACATTTTTACCATCTGTGCGGCCGCAACGTTAGATGTGACCGAAATAACGCCTTTACCACCTAGTTGCATGAAATCAAGCGCCGTTGCGTCATCACCTGTTAACAGTACAAAATCATCATCAACCAGTTCTTTGATTTGATGAACCCTAGCTAAGTTCCCTGTTGCCTCTTTAATTGCAACAATATTCGCCAGTTTTGCTAAACGCCCCACAGTTTCAGGCAACATATCACAGCCAGTGCGTGATGGTACATTATAAAGAATCTGTGGCAAGCTGGTGTTTTCTGAAATTGCCTTAAAGTGTTGATATAGCCCTTCTTGAGAAGGCCTATTATAATAAGGTGTTACCGTCAGGCAAGCAACCACACCGCTGTTTTCAAACTCATTTGTCAAAGAAATAGCTTCAGCGGTAGCATTTGCACCAGCTCCTGCAATAATAGGAATACGGCCATCTGCTAATTCGAGAGTCGCTTTCACGACATCCACATGTTCTTTGTGCGTTAAGGTTGCTGATTCGCCAGTTGTACCAACAGAAACAATCGCAGTTGTTCCGCTTTCAACATGATAATCCACCAACTTTTTCAGGCTGGCTTTATCTAAACGCCCTGCCGAATCCATTGGTGTAATAACTGCAACAATGCTTCCCGTTAAAAAATCTTTATAATTTGCGTTTCCATTAGCCATAGCGATACCCCCTTAATAATTGAACTACCATGTTACTTTTTCATTTCAAAGAAGAAAACCACTCAATAGCAAGAATTTAATGAATTTTGTTAATGCCGAGGACATTAACTTAAATAGAAGTAATAATTCACTGATATTTCTCGCAAGAGTCTATTTATCCCCTTGGCAGATTGCCTTTTTTATGGTTTCCTTACCCTCATAGCCAGTCAGTTGTTAGCGCTAGAATTTTACTGCTATATTCTAATTAAATGTTTAACTGACATAATTAAAATACTAAGGAATAGACTTTGCCTAAGACTGAACAGCAATTTCTTGTCATTACTGCGCTGGGAACAGATCGTCCGGGCATTGTGAATACCATTACACGCCTCGTCAGCGAGTGTGATTGTAATATTGAAGATAGTCGCTTAGCGATGTTTGGCAAGGAATTCACCTTCATTATGATGTTATCAGGCAGTTGGAATGCTATCACTCTTTTAGAGGCGACATTGCCACCTAAAGGTGCCGAGCTCGACTTGCTCATCGTAATGAAAAGAACTCAGAGCGTGCAAACAACCTATTACCCATCGACAGTAACAGTGAATGTTGTTGTCGACGACGCACCTCGTATTGTCGAGCAATTCACAAATTTATTCACAACCTCGCAATGTAATATCGCGGAGCTTGTTTCTAAAACACAACCAGCCAATAATGATATGCCCGCTCAACTGGAAATTCAGATTACTGCACACGATCCGTTGGACGATAATGGCATAATTATAAAAAATAAATTTCAACAACTGTGTACAATGCTAAATGCTAAAGGCAACATAAGTATTGTTAACAACCCCAACATGCAAAGTTAACGGAGATATATGTAATGAACCCATTGAAAGCCGGTGATAAGGCGCCTCAATTTAGCCTTCCTGACCAAGATGGTGAGCTCATCAATCTTTCTGATTACCAGGGTCAGCGCGTATTAGTTTACTTTTATCCTAAAGCGATGACTCCTGGCTGTACTGTTCAAGCGTGTGGTCTACGTGATGAAATGGATACACTTAAAGCGAAAGGTGTCGAAGTATTAGGTATTAGCACAGACAAACCAGAGAAACTGTCTCGTTTCGCTGAAAAAGAGATGTTGAACTTCACTTTATTATCAGATGAAGACCACCAAGTATGTGAGCAATTTGGGGTTTGGGGTGAAAAACAATTCATGGGGAAAACCTATGATGGTATTCATCGCATTAGCTTCCTTGTTGACCCTACTGGGAAAATAGAACACGTCTTTGACAATTTTAAAACCAGTAACCACCACGAAATCGTGCTTGATTACATCAATACACACGCTTAATCGTTACTTCTTAGTGCTGTATGCCCCCATACAGCACTATTCCTAACCTAGTTCGTTGATTCCGTTGGCTCTTCCGGCCATACATGAATCACCGCTTTAATCAGTGTTGCTAATGGTATTGCAAAAAACACGCCCCAAAAGCCCCATAACCCACCAAACACCACAACAGATAAAATAATCACTAGCGGATGTAAATTCACGGCTTCAGAAAATAATAAAGGCACCACAACGTTGCTATCCAAACCTTGAATGACTAAATAAGCCAACATTAAGTACCAAAATTCACTGCCAATACCGTACTGAAAGAGCGCAACAATAACCACGGGGATCGTGGCTGCGACCGCACCAATATAAGGGATTAATACCGCCACCCCAACAAGAACCGACAGCAATACGGAATAGCGCAAGTCAAAGTAAGCAAAACATAAATATGTTGCCACCCCAACAATCACCATTTCAGTAACTTTTCCTCGCAAATAATTGGTGATTTGTTCATTCATTTCGACCCAAACTTTACCCACTAACAAACGATTTTTCGGTAACAACTTGAGGAAGCTTTTGCTAATACGCTCTTTATCTTTTAAAAGAAAGAATGTCATCAACGGCACTAGAACTAAGTAAACTGCTAAAGTAAAAATACCTATTAATGAAGCAACTGACGCTTTAACCACAGAGTCTGCAATACCCGACATACGGCTACGCAGGTTATCTGCCATCATATCGATAATGCCGACATCCACTAATGCGGGATATTGCTCTGGCAATTTTTGTGCAAATTCATTGAAACGGTTAACCATATTTGGCAGATCGGCCATCAAATTAATCCCTTGCTGCCATGCGGTTGGTGCAATAATTAAAATAACCATGGCACTTATTCCGGCGAATAAGGTCAAAATAATACCGACAGCAACTGAACGGGATAACCCTATGCGTTGTAATAAATTGGTTGGCCATTCAAGCAAATAAGCTAAAGCAATTGCCGCCAGCAATGGAGCCAGTATACTGCTGAAAAAGAAGATGATCACAAACCCTGATACGAGTAATGTAAAGAGGGCTATGGCTTGTGGGTCAGCAAAACGCCGACGATACCACTGTAAAAACAATTCCAGCATTTATTGCTCCTAGGGAATAACACAAAGGACAGTTCCTAAAGTAACGAAAATTATACCGAAGAACAGATTTTACGATAGCTTTTGCTATCATGTGTTTTAAACTTTTCGTATTTTTAGGTGCCTTACTTAAAGCACACCCGAAATAAAGTCGGTACTTACCCTAAATTAAAATGTTGTATGGGATACTCACGTTTCATGAAGAAAAATTTAAAATATCCATTATTGGCTTTCATGATCGCTGCGCTAATGAACGGTGCAGTTTTACCTGCTTATAGTGCAATTGAAGATACCTTACCCGATATAGGAACTACAGCAGGAGGCACACTTAGCATCAACCAAGAAATTATTATGGGAGATGCTATCACACGACAAATACGTGCCAGCACCCCTCTTATTTATGACCCATTGTTAACCCAATATGTTAACAAACTTGGCATGCGGTTAGTGAAAAATGCCGACTCAGTTAAAACACCGTTTAAGTTCTATTTAGTCAACAACCCCAATATTAACGCATACGCCTATTTTGGGGGCAATGTAGTGCTGCACTCCGCATTGTTCCGGTACAGCCAGAATGAAAGTCAGCTAGCATCCGTCATGGCGCACGAAATATCTCACGTTACGCAAAGGCACCTGGCGCGAATGATGGAAGACCAAAAAAGTACCACTCCTCTCGCGATTGCAGGGACCATTGGTTCTTTATTGTTAGTGATGGCGAATCCTCAAGCCGGCTTTGCCGCTTTAACAGGAACAATGGCAGGGGTTCAACAAGGTATGATCAGCTTTACCCAAGCCAATGAGCAAGAAGCTGACCGTATTGGTTTACAGACATTAAGACGCTCTGGCTTTGACCCGCATGCGATGGCTGATTTTATGCAAACAATGTCAGACCAAACTCGCTATATGTCAAAGCCCCCTGAAATTCTATTAACGCACCCCTTGCCGGATAGCCGTTTAGCTGATGCCAGAAACCGATCGAACCAATACCCTAAAGTGAGTGTGCCATCATCACTGGACTTTATGTTAGCCCGAGTTCGTATTTTGGCTATGTATAGTACCGAGCAAAAACATGCTTTAGACCAAATCATTGAAAACTATGGTAAAGGTTCTGCACAAGAACAAATTGCAGCGCAATACGGTAAAGCGCTACTACTTTCTCAAGACAAAAAGTACGCAGAGGCAGGAAAAATCCTGACAGAGCTATTAGCGAAACAACCCGATAACCCTTGGTTTATCGATAGCATGACTGATGTCGACATTGAACAACATCAAGTCTCTAGAGCGGTCTCTCGTTTACAGAATGCTTTGAGAAAATCACCGAAAAATACCGTATTTATTGTCAACCTAGCTAACGCATTAATTAATAATCATCAATATAAAGAAGCAACAACCTTACTGAATAAATATACGTTTGATTACCCTGATGACCCGATTGGTTGGGATTTACTGGCAGAAGCGTCCGCAAAACAAGGTAAGCGTACCGAAGAACTTGCTGCTTACGCAGAAGGAATGGCGTTACGGGGTAACTATGACACTGCAATTAATTATCTCAGTGATGCTAGCCGTCAAAGCCGTTTAGGCAGCTATGAACAACAGCGTTATGACGCTCGCATTGATGAGCTTAGAAAATTACAATTACGTGACAAAAATGCAAAACCGTGAGGAATTATAATAATGACGGATTCGATTAAGATTTACCACAACCCACGCTGTTCTAAAAGCCGCGAAACCTTAGCCCTTTTAACTGATAAGGGTATTGTTCCCACCGTGATCGAATATTTAAAAACGCCCCCAACGGCTGCTGAAATCAAAAAACTCCTTAAAATGTTAGGCTTTAAAGATGCTCGTCAATTAATGCGCACCAAAAAAGAGTTGTATAAGGAATTGAATTTAAATGATGACACCTTAACTCAGGAACAACTCATTAAAGCAATGCATGAAAATCCTAAATTGATTGAACGCCCTATCGTTGTTAATGGTGATAAAGCACGTTTAGGTCGTCCGCCTGAGCAGGTCTGTGAAATCTTATAAACTCTATTTTGGCAGCTATACGGCTGCCAACTCATTTAATCAACTAGAGTTTTAAAATATCTTTTACGAAAGGAATCGTTAATTTGCGCTGAGCAACGATTGATGCATGGTCAAGTTTGTTTAAGATATCAAACAACGTTCCCATTTTTCTATCTAGACGTTTTAATACGAAACGACAAACATCTTCCGGTAATTCAAAACCACGAATACGAGCGCGTAATTGCAGTGCCCAAATCTTATCTTCGTCACTCAGTGGGTGTAGTTTATAAATTTGGCCCCAATCAAGGCGAGAAGCTAAATCGGGTAATTTCAGTTCGATTTGCCGAGGAGGCCGGTCCCCAGTAATTAATAGACAAGTGCGACCAATTTCCAAAATACGATTATACAAATTGAAAATCGCCATTTCCCACTCTTCATCACCCGCGATGCACTGAATATTATCAATACAAACGAGTGATAAATGTTCCATACCGTCTAGTACTTCAGGAACAAAATACGCACGTTTATCTAAAGGAACATAACCAACCGCAATACCTTGTTCAGACAACTCTGCACAAGCTGCGTGCAGTAAATGGCTTTTCCCACCGCCTTCACGCGACCAATAATAGATATAACTGCCATGTGGTTGATTAATAGCAGATTGAATAGCAGACAGCAACGCCCCATTTTCCCCTGCATAAAAGCTCGCAAAGGTTTCATCATCTGGCAGATATAGTGGTAATGAAAGCTGTGATGGTGTGTTCAGAAGCGCCTCTGGCTGTGCAAATCAATTTTCATCTAGCAGTTTACCATAAAAAACACGGATAGATGAATAAGAACGGTGACCAAATGCCGTTCAAACAATTGAACGGCATTATGGAAAATTGTGTGGCTTATTTTTTATTGCTATCAAGCTCTTGGACTTCAGATGTCACAAACTGTTTTTCAGGCCTAACAAACGTTATAAAACGGAATAATAATGCCATAAAGATCCCGACTATCGTCGCCAGTGCCATACCTTTGAGTTCAGCTTGACCAATATGAATAACGGCTCCGCTGACACCAATAATTAAAATCACTGAGGTTAAAATCAAATTTTGAGGCTTGTTATAATCGACTTTTGAATCAATCAACACACGAATACCTGATGCACCAATCACCCCGTACAATAAGAGTGAAACTCCTCCCATCACAGGAACTGGCACTAATTGAATAGCTGCTGCTAATTTACCAACACAAGATAATAAAATAGCAATAATTGCGGCGCCACCAATTACCCAAGTGCTGTATACCTTGGTAATTGCCATAACCCCAATGTTTTCACCATAAGTCGTATTTGGTGTCGAGCCAAAGAAACCGGAAATTACCGTAGAAAACCCATTTGCAAACATTGAACGATGTAAACCTGGTGATTTCATTAAATCACGTTCAACAATATTCGCTGTCACCACTAAATGCCCCACGTGTTCAGCAATAACGACTAGCGCGGCAGGTAAAATGGTTAAAATAGCAAACCATTCAAAACGCGGTGTATAAAACGTTGGGATAGCAAACCACGGCGCTTCAATAACGGGGGTAAAGTCCACAATGCCCATAAAATAGGACAATGCATAACCCGCTAAAAAGCCAATCAAAATTGGAATGATAGATAAAAACCCACGGAAAACGACAGCGCAGAGAATAGTGACTGATAACGTGGTCAGAGAAATAATTAACGTGTTCGAATCGACCGCAGCCCCATCTTTAGGCAATAGCCCAGCCATACCTGCAGCCGTTTGAGCCAATTCTAAACCAATTACGGCTACGATTGCCCCCATGGCTGCTGGGGGGAACATGACGTTTATCCACCCTCTTCCTGCAACTTTAACAATCAGTGCAACAATACAGAATAGTACGCCACAGATAATAAAGCCGCCAAGCGCCAGTTCATAACCTAATGGTAATAAAATCAGCACTGGGGAAATAAATGCAAAACTTGAACCTAAATAAGCAGGTATTTGCCCTTTACAAATAAACAGATACAGCAGCGTTCCGATCCCATTAAACAGCAAAATTGTAGCGGGGTTTACACCAAACAGAATCGGTACGATAACGGTTGCGCCAAACATAGCAAATAGGTGTTGAAGGCTCAGTGGTATAGTTTGTAATAATGGGGGTCTTTCTTCAACACTGATGGTGCGACGTGTCATGTGGCTTTATCCTCTTTTAGCGAAATGGCTAATCACTGAATAAGCAGTGAGTCTCTACAATTAATCAAAAAAAAGCCGACTTCTCAGTCGGCTTATCATTATTTAGTACCAAATATCTTGTCGCCCGCATCACCGAGACCCGGAACGATATATCCCTCTTCATTTAAATACTCATCAATTGAAGCGGTATATAATTCAACATCTGGATGCGCAGCTTCCAACGCTTTTAAACCTTCAGGCGCTGCAACAAGAACTAAGATTTTAATCGAGGTACAACCCGCATTTTTTAATAAATCAATGGTAGCAATCATTGAGCCACCCGTCGCTAACATTGGGTCGACCACTAATGCCATACGTTCTTCAATGTTAGAGGCGAGTTTTTGGAAATAAGGGACAGGCTGCAGTGTTTCTTCATCACGATAAACACCCACCACACTGATACGTGCACTTGGAATGCTATCTAATACACCGTTCATCATACCAATACCCGCACGAAGAATTGGTACTACAGTGATTTTCTTACCTTTAATTTGTTCTATTTCTACAGGACCACACCAACCATCGATAGTCACTTTTTCAGTTTCAAGGTCAGCAGTTGCTTCATAAGTCAGTAGGCTACCAACCTCTGAGGCCAGTTCACGAAAGCGCTTTGTGCTTATATCATGATCTCGCATCAGGCCGAGTTTATGTTTAACGAGAGGGTGTTTTACCTCAACGATCTTCATGGGTTTCTCCTACTATTTAAGACGGCGGCGGACAAAAAAATCGCCGGATTATACCTCTTTTAGCTTTGGTTGCCACTAGATAACGCTTGATTTTGGTCAAAACAACAACGATTAACATCATTTTTTTTAAATTATACCTCATCTCAGTTAAGTTGAAATTGGCTAAACCGCAAATTTGATTTAAATAAATACATTGATTATTTTGCTGTACAACTTCTATAACGTTCTCCATTCTTTGATTGTACGTACCCAAAAATTTCCAACACAAAGCTATCGCAAACGTTTGCCTAGCCTGTTAGAATAATGTCAATGATGTTATTTTTCTCAAAAATGTAATTGCCTTGGGGGCCGTAGTGACTGATAAAACCTCTCTCAGCTATAAAGATGCCGGTGTTGATATTGATGCGGGTAACGCCTTGGTTGAACGTATTAAAGGTGTCGTAAAAGAAACCCGCCGCCCAGAAGTCATGGGAGGTCTTGGGGGATTCGGTGCATTATGTTCCCTACCACAGAAATACCGTGAGCCCGTTTTAGTTTCAGGCACTGACGGTGTCGGTACCAAATTACGCTTAGCAATGGATTTAAAACGTCATGACTCCATTGGAATTGACCTCGTGGCTATGTGCGTCAATGACTTGATTGTTCAAGGCGCAGAGCCCCTGTTCTTCCTTGATTATTACGCGACCGGTAAACTGGATGTCGATACCGCTGCGAGTGTGATTACGGGTATCGCAGAAGGTTGTAAACAATCAGGTTGTGCGTTAGTGGGTGGTGAAACCGCCGAAATGCCGGGAATGTACCATGGCGAAGACTACGATGTAGCTGGTTTCTGTGTGGGAGTTGTTGAGCGCTCAGAAATCATCGATGGTAGCAAAGTGAGTGCCGGAGATGCCTTAATTGCTTTAGCCTCTAGTGGCCCGCATTCAAATGGTTACTCGCTGGTTCGCAAGATCCTCGAAGTCAGTCAAACCAATCCAGAAGAAACTCAATTAGATGGGAAATCTTTAGCTGACCACTTATTAGAACCAACACGCATTTACGTTAAAAATGTATTAGAGCTGATCGCAAACAGCGATATCCATGCAATTGCCCACATTACTGGCGGTGGTTTCTGGGAAAATATCCCTCGCGTACTGCCAGACAACACACAAGCCATTATTGACGGTAGCAGTTGGCAATGGCCTGCTGTCTTTAACTGGCTACAGCAAGCTGGTGATGTGAGCACTCATGAAATGTACCGTACCTTCAACTGTGGTGTGGGAATTATTATTGCTCTGCCACAGCAGGAAGTTGAAAATGCACTTGCTCTGTTGAACAAGCTTGGTGAAAACGCATGGCAAATCGGTACAATTGGCGCATTACCCGCGGGTGAAGAGCAGGTTGTGATCCGCTAATGAAAAAAATTGTTGTCCTCATTTCTGGCAGCGGTAGTAATTTGCAATCATTAATTGATAGCTGCCGCACTGGGGCAATTGGCGCTCACATTGTTGCTGTCATTAGCAACCAAGCCAATGCTTATGGGCTTGTTCGGGCACAACAAGCTGGAATACCAGCCTGTTTTTTAGATGCCAAACAGTATACTGACCGCCAAGCATATGATGCTGCATTACTCGCACAAGTCGACCAATATCAGCCTGATTTAGTCGTATTAGCGGGTTTTATGCGTATCTTATCAGCCCAATTCGTCAACCACTTTGCTGGTAAATTACTCAACATCCACCCTTCTTTGTTACCGAAATACCCCGGTTTACACACGCATCGTAAGGCGCTGGAAAATGGGGATAAAGAACATGGCACATCCGTTCATTTCGTTACCGAAGAACTGGATGGTGGACCCGTTATTTTGCAAGCCAAAGTGCCTATCTTTGAACAAGATACCGAAGACGATATTATCGAGCGGGTAAAAACCCAAGAACATATGATTTACCCATTAGTCGTTGAGTGGTTCATTAGTGGCCGATTAGCAATGCAAAATGGTAAGGCTATGTTAAATAACAAAATTTTACCGCAACAAGGTTATGCTAACGAATAATATTCGTGATGACCAAAACTTCATTTCAAGGGTGGGTAACCACCCTTTTTCTTCGCATTCACATAAAAACACGACCGCAAGCTATTACATAAAAAACATTAGCGTTAGGTAAAGTGAACTATTTTTCAACAAGGTGATAATCTCTCTGTGCTGTGTCATTATTTTATCGCAAATAAATGTTATCCTTATAGTCGAAGAACAAAACCATTTTCCTAACTAAATAGAGGTATTTTTATGACGACCGGGCAAGTTCATCCGTTTAGGTTGCGCCCACTTGAACGTGAAGATTTAGCATTCATTCACCAGCTTGATAACAATGCCAGTGTTATGCGCTATTGGTTTGAAGAACCTTACGAAGCTTTTGTTGAATTAAGCGATCTTTACGATAAACATATTCATGACCAGTCTGAACGCCGCTTTATCGTTGAAAATGACAGTGAGAAAGTTGGCCTAGTTGAGTTAGTCGAAATTGATTATATTCACCGACGCTCTGAGTTTCAGATTATCATTGCTCCGAGCCATCAAGGGCATGGCTATGCGAGTCGTGCTGCAAAATTAGCAATGGACTACGCGTTTTCCGTACTAAACTTATATAAACTTTATCTTATTGTTGATAAAGAAAATGTTAAAGCTATCCATATTTATAATAAACTAGGCTTCCATACTGAAGGCGAATTGATTGACGAATTTTTTGTCAATGGTCGTTATCACACCGCTATCCGTATGTGTATTTTTCAGCAGCAATATTTTACGATGAAGCAACAATTTGCCAATCCTGAAAGTGTTATTACCCAAGATAAAGCAATTAAACAACACATTTAGCTAACTGACTGGTATCATAGCCATAAAGTAACAAGAGTCTAATACGGAGTTAGAATGTCCCAAGAACGTCTCTATCATGAAAAAGAGTTAAGCTGGCTGTCTTTTAACGAGCGTGTTTTACAAGAAGCAGCCGACAAGCGTAACCCTCTTATTGAGCGAATGCGTTTTTTGGGAATTTATTCCAATAATCTAGACGAGTTTTATAAAGTCCGCTTCGCCGATGTTAAACGCCGTATTTTAATTAATGAAGAACGCGGTTCGGCAAGCGGTGCTCGCCACTTATTAAAGAGAATTCAGTCAAGAGTTGCTAAACAAGAACAAGAATTCGACATTCTCTACAATGACTTACTATTAGAAATGGCGCGCAATCAAATTTTCTTGATTAACGAACGTCAAATTTCGCCTCGCCAACAGATATGGTTACGTCAGTATTTCCGCCAGAATCTGCGGCAGCATATTACGCCAATATTAATTAATCCTGATACCAATCTCGTTGAATTTCTAAAAGATGACTACACTTATCTTGCAGTTGAAATCATCAATGGCAATCAGATTCAATATGCACTATTGGAAATTCCATCCGATAAAGTCCCGCGGTTTGTTAACCTGCCTCCAGAAATGCCAAAGCGTCGCAAGTCAATGATCCTAATTGATAATATCCTTCGCTATACGCTCGATGAAATTTTCAAAGGTTTTTTTGATTACGATAAGCTCAATGCCTATTCGATGAAAATGACGCGTGATGCAGAGTACGACATCGCAACAGAGATGGAATCGAGCTTGCTCGAAATAATGTCATCTACATTAAAACAACGTTTAACCGCAGAACCCGTCCGTTTTGTCTATCAGCGTGATATGCCTGACGAAATGGTTGCTCTTTTACGTGAAAAACTGGGGCTATCCAACGATGACTCCGTGATTGCCGGTGGTCGCTACCATAATTTTAAAGACTTTATTAATTTCCCTAATGAAGGAAATAAAAACCTATTAAACAAGCCATTACCAAGGCTACGTCACCGCTGGTTTGATAACTTCCGTAACGGTTTCGATGCCATTCGCGAACGCGATGTACTGTTATATTATCCCTACTATACCTTTGAACATACTTTAGAATTATTGCGCCAAGCGTCTTTTGACCCGAATGTATTATCGATAAAAATTAATATTTACCGTGTTGCAAAAGACTCACGCATTATCGATTCTGTCATTCATGCCGCCCATAATGGAAAAAAAGTCACGGTGGTCGTTGAGTTACAAGCACGATTTGATGAGGCCGCTAATATTCATTGGGCAAAACGATTAACTGAAGCGGGCGTACATGTTATTTTCTCCGCACCAGGGCTGAAAATTCATGCAAAATTATTTATTATCTCACGCATGGAAGAAGGCCAAATAGTGCGTTATGCCCATATTGGTACGGGCAATTTTAACGAAAAAACCGCTCGGCTTTATACCGATTACTCCCTACTCACTGCAAATGAGCTGATCACCAACGAAGTTCGACGGGTCTTTAGTTTTATTGAAAATCCTTATCGTCCAGTGACTTTTGATAATTTAATGGTGTCACCACAAAATACACGTATTCGTTTGATGGCCTTAATTGACCAAGAAATCGAAAATGCGCTCGCTGAACGGCCCAGTGGCATTACATTAAAAATTAACAACTTAGTCGACAAAGAATTGACTGACAAACTGTACGATGCCTCCAACGCAGGTGTCAAAATTCGTTTGTTAGTCAGAGGGATGTGCTCTTTAGTCGCCGGCCAAGTCGGCTACAGTGAAAATATTCAGGTAACCAGTATTGTTGACCGCTTCCTTGAACATGACCGTGTTTATGTTTTCACCAATGCGGGTGACGAAAAAGTCTTTATTTCTTCTGCTGACTGGATGACCCGCAACATTGATTACCGCATTGAAGTCGCCGTTAGCTTAGTCGACCCGCATTTAAAACAACGGGTATTGGATATTTTAGAGCTGCAATTTAGTGATACTGTTAAAGCACGTTATGTTGACAAAGATTTAAGTAATCATTATGTTCCCCGCGGAAATAAACGTAAAATCCAGGCCCAGCTTGCTGTGTATGATTATTTAAAATCAATCGAAACACCGGATACAAGAGCTTAAAAATATGCCAATAACCAACGCCTCAACGCCGAGACCACAAGAAATTGCGGCTATAGATTTAGGTTCAAACAGTTTTCATATGGTCATAGCTCGCATCGTTAACGGTGCATTGCAAGTTCTCACACGGTTAAAAAAGCGTGTTCATCTTGCTGATGGCCTAAGTGATACCAATGAATTAAGTGAAGAAGCCATGGAACGTGGGCTTGCCTGCCTCGCGTTGTTTGCCGAACGGTTACAAGGCTTTCCCCCTGAAAACGTGTGCATTGTTGGCACTCACTCATTACGTGTAGCAACGAATGTAAAACTGTTTTTGCAGCGCGCGAAAGAAATCATGCCTTACCCTATTGAAATCATTTCAGGCCAAGAAGAGGCACGATTGATTTTTATGGGAGTTGAGCACACTCAACCCGAAAAAGGCCGTAAATTAGTACTCGATATCGGTGGTGGTTCAACAGAGTTAGTTATTGGTGAAAAATTTGAGCCGCTTTTGATTGAAAGTCGCCGTATGGGCTGTGTTAGCTTTGCCCGTACTTACTTTCCAAATGAAGAAATTACCCCTGAATTTTTTAATCGAGCCTACCTAGGGGCTTGCTTAAAGTTAGAAAGCACCGCAATTTTATTTAAGAAACAAACTTGGGACGTTGCGATGGGCGCCTCGGGCACCATCAAAGCTGCCCATAGTGTGATACAAGAATTAGGTTATAAAGACGGTATTATTACACGGGAACGTCTTATCGAAATCAAGCAAATGGCGCTGAAATATAAGTCATTTAGCACCCTGAATATATTAGGCCTATCGAATGAACGTAAACACGTATTTGTTCCTGGCTTAGCGATTTTACTTGCCGTATTTGATTCATTAGAAATTAAAGAGTTACGTTTATCTGACGGTGCATTGCGTGAAGGTGTTTTGTATGAAATGGAAGGCCGCTTCCGTCACCAAGATATCCGCCAGCGTACTGCTTTAAGCCTTGCTGAGCATTATAATATCGATAGAGAGCAAGCTAAACGCGTATTAAAAACCATGGAAGAACTCTATTTCCAGTGGGGGCAACAAAACCCCAAGCAACTTAACCCACAGCTGGAATCCATTTTAATATGGGCAGTTATGCTCCATGAAGTTGGGTTAAGTATTAATCATAGTGGTATGCACCGCCATTCTGCTTATATTTTGCAAAATACCAACTTACCGGGTTTCAACCAAGAACAGCAGTTATTACTGGCAACATTGGTGCGTAACCATCGAAGGGCTATCAAGTATGACGATATCCCTAAATTCAATTTATTTAAAAGAAAACAATTTATGCCGCTTATTCAAATTTTGCGGCTAGCCATTTTGTTAAATAACCAACGCCAATCTACCACAATCCCCTCTTCGTTACGGATAGAAACGGATGATGGGCACTGGACTCTCTATTTACCATCTGAATATCTCGTACAAAATACATTGATGATATTGGATTTAGAAAAGGAAAGTGGCTATTGGGAAGATGTCCCCGGTTGGTCGTTAACAATTTGTGCAGAAAATAAGTGATTTGCGGCCATTATTGTAGTGATTTATGCTTATTATACATCACTGATGACTTTAAAATCACCGCTTATTTGACTCAACTATTTGATATATTATTTAAATAGGCGACAATAATGATAATAAATTTCGTCCGCTCGCAGACGAATTCATAAAAAGCGCTTTTGCGCTGCTATTGCTTTAAGGATTAAAATGTCACAACCTGCTTTTTCAATCGATGCGGTGCCAACAGTCAATCCGCACTCTCAAAAGCTGGCACATATTCGCCAGCAAATCCTGACGCTATTTTTAGATGACGAAGAGTTCGTCCATGCGCTTGTTGAAAATGATCAACACGTCAGTATTGATGACAAAGCAATTAGTGAAAAAATTAGTCTTGTAAAAGAATTGCTGCTTGATTTACATACTGCGGATATCGCCGATATCTTAGAAATGCTCCCTTATGATGAGCGTCTCGCGTTATGGCGTCTTGTTGATAATAACGAACGTGGTGAAGTCTTAGTTGAGGCCTCCGTGTCTGTTTGGGATAGCCTCATTAAGGATATGTCGGACAGAGAACTGCTTCGCGCCGTTGCTAATTTGCATGTTGACGAACAAGCTTATATTGCTGAGCATTTACCTCGTGACACCATGCGCCGACTCCTCACCTATTTAGAGCCTAGCCTACGTAGCCGCATTCGCGAAGTTTTACAATATGCGAAAGATAGCGTCGGGCAAATGATGGATTTTGAATTCGTCACCGTACGCCCAAATGTGACGCTGAAAACGGTTCAACGTTATTTACGCCAACGAGGCAAAATCCCAGAAGCCACCGATAAAATTTTCGTTGTCGATAACAATAATTATCTGCAAGGTGAATTGCCACTAACCACTATTTTGACGCAATCCCCTGAAAAAATAGTGGCCGATGTCATGAAAACTGACACTGTGACCTTCTTGCCCGATGAAAAAGGCGAAGACGCCGCTAGTGCGTTCGAACGTTATGACTTAATTTCTGCTGCTGTTGTTGATAACAGCGGCCTACTGATGGGCCGCCTGACGGTTGAAGATATCGTTGATAACATCAGTGAAGAAAACGATAACAGTATTCGTCGTATGGGGGGGTTAAGCCCTGAAGAAGACGTTTTCGCCCCGGTTGGCCAAGCCGTTAAAACCCGTTGGACATGGTTAGCCATTAACCTATGTACCGCTTTTGTCGCTTCTCGTGTTATTGGCGTCTTTGAAGATACCATTTCCCAATTAGTTGCGTTAGCCACATTAATGCCAATTGTGGCAGGAATTGGGGGGAATACGGGAAACCAAACCATCACCATGATTGTGCGCGCCATTGCCCTGCACCAGATACAAAATAATAGTTTCTCTTTCTTAATGTTAAGGGAGCTTGGCGTCGCCTTTATTAATGGCGTTGTTTGGGGCGGAATTATGGGTGTCGTTACCTACTTCCTGTATGGCGATATCGCTATGGGCGCTGTAATGACATTAGCAATGATCTTGAACCTACTAATGGCAGCGATTATGGGGGTACTTATTCCACTCATTATGCTGAAAATGGGCAAAGACCCTGCTATCGGCTCTAGCGTGATGATCACCGCTATCACAGACACTGGCGGATTCTTTATTTTCCTTGGCTTAGCCACACTGTTCCTCGTTTAAATTTACTTTGCACGCGTCCTGCTTCTTGGCGGGCGCGTGCCATTTACAAAACACTCCCTGTACTAACAAAACCCCGTTAAAAATCCAAAATTTCACAAGTAGACTTATTATTTATCTATTAATTAAATGCTTTTATAGTTATTTAGCTCATCGAGATGAGTAAAGTTAATTATAACGAGAAATAATTAGGTAATATTTGTTTACTATATTTCAGTAAGAATTTATTAAATTAAATATAATTAACACTGTAACTGACTAATTTAAATATACGATATTCTGCAAAATTCATATTATTAACATCATATAAGGTTATTTATCATCACGCCGAATCAATAATCCAGACAAACAAAACTAATTGGAATGTTATTCTTGTTTTTAGGGTTGAGGTTTACAGAATATAGAATTTCCTGCTATAAATATACACATGCAAAAAAGATACTGTGTATTAAACTAAGTTATACCCATCCAACGTTTTATACCTCTTATCTGCACCAATAAAAATGATTAGCTCATTATTATGAGCCAATGCTTATTACTTTGAATTTATGCAATTTAGTATTTCAGGTAGTTAGAAGGAAACTATAATGACACCGCAAACAGCCAGCCAGCCCTCTGCGAGGCCTTTGGGCAAAGAAGACTATAAAACATTAGGCTTATCCTCTTTAGGGGGTACCCTTGAGTTTTACGACTTCGTTATCTTTGTTTTTTACGCAAAAATTATTTCCCAACTATTTTTTCCAGGGGATAACGAATTTCTCGCGCTAATGGCAACTCTGGGTCTATTTGCAGCAGGTTATCTTGCTCGTCCTCTTGGTGGCATTATTATGGCTCACTTTGGGGATAAAATTGGCCGCAAGAAAATGTTTACCTTAAGTATTTTCTTAATGGCATTCCCAACATTTGTCATTGGTTTTTTGCCAACTTTTGAAACCATTGGTGCTGCAGCCCCATTATTGCTGCTGTTAATGCGTATTATGCAAGGTGCCGCGATTGGTGGTGAAATGCCAGGAGCATGGGTGTTTATTGCAGAGCATACACCAAAGCAACGCTATGGCTTAGGTGTTGGTACACTGACTTCAGGGATCACTGGCGGTATTTTATTAGGCTCTATCGTCGCTATTATTATTGAACGCTCTTATACCACAACTGAAATTCATGATTTCGCATGGCGTATTCCATTTATTCTTGGTGGTATTTTCGGGTTTATTTCTGTGTATTTACGCCGTTTTTTACAAGAAACCCCAATATTCAAAGAACTGGCAGCGAAAAAGGCTTTGTCACAAGAATTACCCGTCAAAACTGTGATTAAATCTCATAAGCAAGCCTGTATGATCACGGCGGCACTCACATGGTCATTATCAACTGCTATCGTTGTCACTATTTTGATGACGCCAGATGTGGTGTTAAAAGGGATCTATAACATTGACCGAAATATTGCATTGCAAGCCAACTGTGCCGCAACATTAACCTTAACATTAGGCTGTATCTTCTGGGGTTGGTTAGGTGATAAAACAGGAACACGTGCTTCAATGACTTTATCGTGGGGTGGGTTAGCCGTAACAGCAATTTACTTCTATTCGTCATTATCCAGTGATATTGCGGCGAGTACATTGATTTTTAACTATGGCTTGATGGGCTTCTTTGTTGGCGCGATTGCAACGACACCAATTATTAGTACACGTGCATTTCCACCTGAAATTCGCTATTCTGGCCTGTCATTCGCTTACAATGTGGCTTATGCAATTTTTGGTGGTTTAACACCAATATTAACCGGTGCTTGGTTACAGCAGTCTCACATGGCACCTGCCTATTATGTCGCTGGCGTCTCATTATTAGCAGTTGCTGTGGCCTTTATTCCACTATCTTGGAAAGGTTGGACAGTTAATTCTGAGTCCTCAAACGAAAAATCTGCGGTTCTAAACGCTTCTAGTCTATAAAATCTCTTGCACCCTATTTATTAGGGTGCAATTCTCATCGAGAAAAGTTAATTTCCCCCACGCCCTCCTTTACACACACAACAGCATACCAGTACAGAAATTGACACTTATTCATATTTCCTCCATTTTTCTTTGTACCTATCACGTTAAACTACTAATATGTCTAACTGACTCTTTTTTGTTAGTTTTTTAGTATACAGCCTGACGGATCTCATCCACTTTTTTGAGTTAAGCGAATTACCCAAAATGAATAAACAAAAACAACGTAAACCTTTTATTCGCTCTGCCATTTTTATTGCCATTATTGCGGCAGCTGGCGCTTCTTGGTATTTTTATCATCAAGACAAACAATCAGATACACAATCTACTGATGCTGTAGCAAAACCAAATTCACAGCGAAGTGCAATGGGCCGCCCACCACGTGTTTTAGCCCCTGTACAATTTGCCGTCGCTGAACAGAAAGTCGTTCCGCGCTTTTTATCGGGTTTAGGCACAGTCCAAGCCGCAAATGTTGTCACCGTAACCAGCCGTGTTGAAGGCCAGTTAATGCAGCTGTATTTTACTGAAGGGCAATACGTCAATAAGGGAGATTTATTGGCGCAAATTGACCCTCGCCCATTTGAAGTTCAGCTATCACAAGCAGAGGGGCAATTGGCAAAAGACAAAGCAACATTAGCAAATGCACAATTAGATTTAGCTCGTTATCAAAAGCTTGCTGGCACTAAAGTGATTTCGCAACAAGAGTTAGACAACCAAAAAGCGGCGGTATTACAGGCGCAAGGCAGTATTAAAGTCGACCAAGCGGCTGTTGATAATGCCAAACTGCAATTAACCTACAGTAAAATTACTGCGCCTATCTCAGGACGCGTGGGTTTAAAACAAGTAGATGTTGGAAACTTTATCTCTTCCGGGACCTCAACCCCTCTTGTCGTCATCACACAAACTCAACCCGCAGATGTGCTTTTTGCTTTACCTGAAGGCGATATTCCCGCGATCCAGCAGGCACAATCCTCTGGTGAGAAAGTATTGATTGAAGCTTGGGATAGAAACAATATCGCGCTAATCGCAAGTGGTGAGCTACTCAGTACTGATAACCAAATTGATGCTGCGACTGGTACTCTTAAAATAAAAGCCCGCTTTACCAATGAAGAAGAAAAGCTTTTTCCTAATCAATTCGTTAACGTAAAAATGCAAGTTGAAACACTGCAGAATGCCGTGGTGATCCCAACTGCTGCACTACAAATGGGCAATGAAGGCCATTATGTTTGGATATTGAGTGATGATAATAAAGTCAGTAAACACAATGTAACCGTGGGTATGCAAGATAGCCAACAAGTGGTTATTGAAAGTGGGCTCGCGGCAAATACCAAAGTCATCACGGATGGTGTTGATAAACTCACCGATGGCACAACGGTCGAAGTCGTTACCCCTGAAGGCATCGCTAAAAAAGAGCCCCGCAAAGGTAAACCTAATAGCGCGGAGAAAGCGTGATGCGGCCTGAAATGTTAAAAGGCGGTGGGCCTTCTCGTTTATTTATTTTGCGCCCTGTAGCAACCACATTATTCATGGTGGCTATATTACTCGCAGGGATCATCGGTTATCGCTTCTTACCTGTTTCAGCCCTGCCCGAAGTCGATTACCCAACGATTCAAGTTGTTACCCTTTATCCAGGCGCTAGCCCTGATGTGATGACCTCGGCAGTGACGGCACCACTGGAAACCCAGTTCGGCCAAATGTCGGGGCTTAAACAGATGTCATCGCAAAGTTCAGGAGGGGCATCCGTTATCACGCTGATGTTCCAACTAACCTTGCCTCTAGAGGTTGCCGAACAAGAAGTTCAAGCAGCAATTAATTCCGCCAGTAGCTTACTACCTTCGGATTTACCCTATCCTCCAATTTATAATAAGGTAAACCCCGCAGATCCACCTGTACTCACCTTAGCGGTCACCTCTGATGCAATGCCGTTAACGCAAGTACAGGATATTATTGAAACGCGAATTGCTCAGAAAATATCCCAAGTGAATGGGGTGGGCTTAGTCACCTTAGCTGGCGGCCAGCGCCCTGCTGTTCGTGTGAATATCAACCCACAAGCCATGGCTGCTAAAGGACTGGATAGCGAAACAATTCGCCTTGCCATTAATAATGCGAACGTCAACTCCGCAAAAGGGAGTTTCGATGGCCCTACACGTGCGGTAACGCTGTCTGCTAACGACCAAATGAAGTCACTTGACGACTATCGTCAACTTATTGTGGCCTTCCAAAATGGTGCGCCTGTGCGTTTAGGCGATATAGCAACGATTGCACAAGGTGCTGAAAATGCCTATTTAGGTGCATGGGCCAATAATGAGCAAGCGATTGTGATCAATGTTCAGCGACAGCCCGGCGCTAACGTGATTGAAACCACAGATACCATTCGTACGCTATTGCCCGAATTGATTGAAAGCTTACCTAAATCGGTTAATGTCGAAATTTTAACCGATAGAACCAGTACCATTCGTGCATCTGTTAATGATGTCCAATTTGAATTAATGCTAGCCATCGCCCTCGTAGTGATGGTGATTTACTTATTTTTACGCAATGGAATTGCCACCTTAATACCGGGTATTGCCGTACCGTTGTCACTTGTTGGCACCTTTGCAGTGATGTATTTTTGTGGTTTTTCTGTCAATAACCTCACCCTAATGGCTTTAACCATCGCCACCGGTTTTGTGGTCGATGATGCGATAGTGGTGATTGAAAATATTTCTCGCTACTTAGAGCAAGGCGATAAGCCGCTAGTCGCCGCACTCAAAGGCGCTGGTGAAATCGGATTTACCATTATTTCCCTTACCTTTTCTTTGGTTGCGGTATTAATCCCGCTGTTGTTTATGGGGGATATTGTCGGCCGGTTATTCCGCGAGTTTGCCATTACCCTAGCCGTGGCTATTTTGATCTCTGCTGTCGTCTCTTTGACGCTAACGCCAATGATGTGCGCGCGTTTATTAAAACCGGAGTCGCAGCATAAACATAACCGTTTTGAACTAGCGTGTGAGCGCTTCTTTGACCGTATGGTTGCTGGATACGCAATTTGGTTAAAACGTATTCTTAATCACCAATGGTTAACCCTTTCTGTGGCGCTAGGTACCATGGTGCTGACTGTTATACTGTATCTGTGGATCCCAAAAGGGTTTTTCCCCTTGCAAGACAGTGGAATTATTCAGGGCTCAATTGAAAGCCGCCAATCTATTTCATTTGCGGCAATGGCGCAAAAGCAGCAAGAAGTCGCGTCAAAATTATTGGCAGACCCTGCGGTCGACAATGTCACCACCTATGTGGGTGTTGATGGCAGCAACCCGACATTAAACAATGCGCGCCTCCAAATTACATTAAAACCTCTTGATGAGCGTGAAGACAGAGTGGTGGCGATTATTGATCGTCTCCAGCAATCCGTGGATAACATTGCTGGAGTGAATCTCTATCTGCAACCCATGCAAGATCTCACCATCGATACACAAGTCGCTCGCACACAGTATCAATTTACTTTACAGGCTGGTTCATTAGAAGAATTAACCACTTGGGTTCCCCAGTTATTAGATGTGCTCAAACAGCAACCTGAACTCAGCGATGTCAGTAGTGATTGGCAAAATAAAGGGTTAGTTGCCTATGTGAATGTTAACCGTGATACAGCAAGCCGTTTTGGTATCACGATGTCGGCTATTGATAACGCCTTATATAATGCGTTTGGGCAGCGAATGATTTCGACTATCTATACGCAGTCAAATCAATATCGTGTGATATTAGAACATGACACACAAACTCGTGATGGTATGGATGCGCTGAATGATATCCGTCTAAAAGGAACTGATGGTGCCATTGTACCGCTGAGTACTTTAGTGAATATTCAAGAAGGTAATGGGCCATTAGCCATTAATCACCTCGATCAATTTCCCGCTGTAACCTTTTCGTTTAATGTGGCGGATGGCGCTTCTCTAGAGTCAGCTGTCAATGCAGTGAAATTAGCCGAATCACAAATTGCGATGCCAAAATCTATTACAACGCAATTCCAAGGGGCGACTTTAGCCTTTGAGGCTGCACTGAGCAGCACTATTTGGTTAATTGCGGCTGCTATTGTGGCGATGTATATCGTATTAGGTATTTTATATGAGAGCTTTATCCACCCGATTACCATTTTATCTACCCTACCGACAGCCGGGGTTGGTGCATTACTTGCTTTAATGATGGCGGGGAAAGACCTTGATGTCATCGCGGTCATCGGCATCATCTTACTAATCGGTATTGTGAAAAAGAATGCCATTATGATGATTGACTTTGCCCTTGCCGCGGAACGTGAACAGGGAATGTCCCCTTATGATGCCATCTATCAAGCTTGCTTACTGCGTTTTCGCCCAATTCTAATGACCACCATGGCGGCTTTGCTGGGTGCCTTACCATTGATGCTAAGTACTGGTGTAGGTGCAGAATTACGGCAACCATTAGGGATTTGTATGGTTGGTGGCTTAATTATGAGCCAAATCCTCACTTTATTTACCACACCGGTTATTTACTTATTGTTCGACCGTCTTTCTCATTACTTTAAAGACCGTCGCCAAGCGAAGAAGGCAAAGGTGTCATAATGAAGCGCTTCTTTGCTCTGTTTATTAGCCGCCCGGTAGCAACGACGCTTATCAGCGTTGCGATTACTTTGTGTGGTGCCCTGAGCTTTCTGTTTTTACCCGTTTCTCCGTTGCCTCAAGTAGACTACCCTGTGATTAACGTGACAGCGTCACTTCCAGGGGCATCACCCGAAACGATGGCGTCCTCCGTTGCGACGCCACTTGAACGCTCTTTAGGCAGTATTGCTGGGATCAGCGAAATGACTTCAAGCAGTGCGCTTGGGCGAACCACCATTACCCTTGAGTTCAATCTCGACAAAGACATTAATAACGCTGCACGGGAAGTTCAAGCCGCAATTAATGCCGCACAGAACCTACTACCCAGCGGTATGCCAAGCCGTCCACGTTATTACAAGTCAAATCCGTCTGATGCGCCAATTATGATTTTGACCATGACCTCAGACACCCTAAATACTGGCGAAATTTATGATATTGCTTCGACGCGTTTAGCCCAACGAATAGCCCAAATTGAAGGGGTTAGCGAAGTTTCTGTGGGGGGAGGCTCGCTCCCAGCCGTACGCGTTGAACTCAACCCAACTGCCCTATTTAACCAAGGGGTTTCCCTTGATGCCGTGCGCTCAGCCATCAGCAGTGCTAACGTTCGCCAACCGCAAGGCTATATCAATGATGACGAAAAACGTTATCAGGTACAGACCAATGATGAATTAAAAAAAGCCGCAGATTATCGGCCTATTATTGTTCATTATAGCCAAGGCAATGCCGTTAAACTCAGTGATGTCGCCAATGTTAAAGATTCCATTGAAAACGTGCGTGCGGCAGGTATGGCAGACGGTAAACCGGCTATTTTGATTGTCATTCGTCGTGAAGCGGGTGCCAATATCATTGAAACGGTTAACCGTATTCGTGATGAATTACCTGAATTCAATGACATGATCCCCGCCGCCATCGAGTTAAAAGTGGCACAAGATAGAACACCGACCATCCGCGCGTCTTTAGCAGAAGTTGAGCGCGCCCTACTGATTGCCGTTGCCTTGGTGATCCTCGTGGTGCTGCTATTCTTACGTTCAGGTCGCGCTACTTTGATCCCTGCCGTTGCCGTCCCCGTCTCATTGATTGGGACTTTTACGGCCATGTATTTATGTGGCTTTAGTTTAAATAACTTGTCATTGATGGCACTAACGGTTGCGACTGGCTTTGTGGTCGATGATGCAATTGTGGTATTAGAAAATATCTCACGTCATATCGAAAATGGCACAAAACCGTTTATTGCCGCGGTTAAAGGCGTGCATGAAGTCGGCTTTACCGTCGTTTCCATGAGCATTTCCTTAGTGGCTGTTTTTATTCCCCTATTGCTAATGGATGGGCTAGTCGGGCGCTTATTTCGCGAATTTGCCATTACCCTTGCAACCGCTATCGGTATTTCATTGGTGATTTCGCTAACGCTCACCCCCATGATGTGTGCTTATTTACTGAAGAAACGCCCTCGCAACGTCAAAGCCAAGCATCGCGGATTTGGACGTGTATTACTGCGTTTGCAAGAAAGTTATGGTGTCGCTTTAAATTGGGTGCTCGGACATCGACGGAGTGTTCTCGCAGTGCTATTTGCCACAATCGGCTTAAATGTTTACCTGTATATCACCGTTCCGAAAACTTTCTTTCCTGAACAAGATACTGGCCGAGTGCTGGGCTTTGTGCGCGCAGACCAAAGTATTTCATTCCAGTCAATGAAAGAAAAAATGACCCGTTTTATGCAGCAAGTTAAAGCCGACCCAGCGACGGATAATGTCACGGGTTTTACTGGCGGTAGCCGGGTCAACAGCGGTTTTATGTATATCTCATTAAAACCACTGGGTGAACGTACTGAAAGTTCAGCTGAAGTCATCAATCGGTTACGCATGAAATTAGCCAATGAGCCTGGGGCTAACCTGTTTATGATGCCAGTACAAGACATTCGTGTGGGCGGTCGACAGGCCAATGCCAGTTACCAGTTTACCCTGCTTGCAGATGAACTTTCTGCATTGCGTGACTGGGAACCCGCCATTCGTAAAGCACTCGGTGAATTGCCACAGCTGACAGATGTGAACTCGGATAAGGAAGACAAAGGTGCGGAAATGGCGATCACCTACGATAGGGACTTAATGGCCCAGCTAGGTATCGATGTCCGTGAAGCTAACAGTTTGCTTAACAACGCATTTGGCCAACGCCAAGTTTCCACTATTTATGAGGCAATGAACCAATATAAAGTCGTAATGGAAGTTGCTCCTGAATATACGCAAGATGTCAGTGCTCTCGACAAAATGTTTGTCATCAACAAAGATGGCGACGCTATCCCACTGTCTTATTTTGCACGTTGGCAACCCGCAAATGCACCGCTAAGTGTGAATCACCAAGGGCTATCTGCTTCATCCACTATCGCATTTAATGTCGCGGACGGTTATACCTTAAATGATGCCATTGTCGAAATTGAAAAAACCATGACTGCACTTGGCGTGCCATCGACAGTGAGAGGCACTTTTGCAGGAACGGCACAAATATTCCAAGAAACCTTGCAGTCACAATTGTTTTTAATTTTAGCCGCCATTGTGACCGTTTATTTGGTACTAGGTATATTATATGAAAGTTATATTCACCCACTGACTATTTTATCAACCCTACCCTCTGCAGGTGTCGGGGCATTATTAGCTCTTGAATTATTCGATACGCCATTTAGTTTAATCGCCTTAATAGGCATCATGCTGTTAATTGGGATCGTCAAGAAGAATGCGATTATTATGGTCGACTTCGCCATTCAAGCACAAAGAACCGCGGGTTTAACTGCCCAAGAAGCCATTTTCCGTGCCAGTTTATTACGTTTTCGCCCTATTTTAATGACAACACTCGCCGCTATTTTTGGTGCATTACCGTTAATGTTAGGTAGCGGTGATGGCGCGGAATTGCGTCAACCTCTCGGGATCACCATTGTCGGTGGCTTAATAATGAGCCAATTGCTGACCTTATTTACCACTCCTGTTGTGTATTTAAGTTTTGATAGCTTGAGACAACGTTGGCAGCGCAAGAAATCAGTAACACAGCAAATTGCGGAGGATACCCATGAAGCTTAGGTTGAATAGCGTAAGTACTCGGCTCTTTCTGGCTATTTTTGCGACATGCTTGCTGCTCGTGTTGATTATGCACCAAGGCGTACGCATGAGCTTTCAACACGGTTTTATTGATTATATTAAAGAAAATGATCAACAACGTGTTGAGCTGGTTTCTTCTGCCCTTGCGGAACAATATGAAGAAATGGGTAATTGGGCTTTTCTGATTGGTAATGAGCGCATTTTCTTTCGCATTTTGCGCTCTGTAGAACATCAACAACATCGCGGCCCGATGCGCCAACGCTGGCGAACCATTTTCTGGGTTTATGATACACAAGACCGACTGATTTTCGGGCAAGACACGCCCTTACCGAGCAAAGTTATTCGTGAACCTATTGTGACTAGCAATGGCGATACCGTCGGCTGGCTCGTTGCCAGTTATGAAACAGGAATTAGCAGCGCCCTTGACCGCCGTTTTGATACCAAGCAAATGTATACCAGTTGGATCATCGCTGGGCTGTCTTTGTTTGTGGCTCTGATTGCCACATTGTTCCTTGCTCGTAGCTTTTTAAAACCGATTAAGCGGTTACTCGAGGGCACTAACCGGCTCGCCAATGGTGATTTTGCCACACGGGTTCCCGAGTCTGGTCGCGATGAGTTAGGGCAACTGGCTAAAGATTTTAACCATCTTGCCTCGACCCTCGAAAAAAATGAACAAATGCGTCGTGACTATATGGCGGACATTTCCCATGAACTCCGCACGCCGTTGTCAGTTCTGCGAGGCGAATTAGAAGCCGTGCAAGATGGTGTCCGCCAAGCTACTCCCGGAACAATCAATTCACTACTCAATGAAACCCAAACTTTAATTAAGCTAGTTAATGACCTCCACCAGCTCTCATTATCGGATAGAGGCTCATTGGTTTATCGCATGCAACTTACCGATATTATTCCTTTAATTGAAATGGCAATAGGCCAAGCTCGCTGGCGGTTAGAAGACCAACAACTTTCGGTTGAACGACAATTTATTGCACAAGGTTACGTGTTTGCAGACCCAGATCGCATCACCCAGTTGTTCTATAATTTAATGGAAAACAGCTTACGCTATACGGATCCACAAGGTAAAATTGCCATCCAAGTCACACAAGACCAAGACCAGCTCTGTATAATTTGGCAAGATAG
The DNA here is from genome assembly GCF_028480685.1 of Providencia sp. PROV174. Classification (NCBI taxonomy): domain Bacteria; kingdom Pseudomonadati; phylum Pseudomonadota; class Gammaproteobacteria; order Enterobacterales; family Morganellaceae; genus Providencia; species Providencia sp. PROV174. Next base: position 346,247 of record NZ_JAMPOT010000007.1, on the reverse strand, counting down.
CGCCCCGGGGCTTACAACTGAGCAATGCCAACATTTATTTGAGCGTTTTTATCGTGCTGAAGGCTCACGTAATCGCGCCAGTGGTGGTTCTGGTTTAGGGCTAGCCATTTGCTATAATATCGTTGAAGCTCACCATGGTACAATTTCTGCGGCACCGTCATCATTAGGAGGTGTCAAAATTACCATCAATTTGCCGATTCAATTAAAAGATAAAGGGTTATGATCATGGCTGAACAAAGCAACACCCCTGTTTTGGTTGTGGAGGATGAACCTAAACTAGGCCAACTGCTGTTTGATTACTTACAAGCTGCAAACTACCAACCCGCATTAATTGCACGTGGAGACGAAGTCATTGACTATGTGAAACAGCACCAACCTGCGCTCATTTTATTAGATTTAATGTTACCGGGTCTGGACGGCATTTCGGTGTGTCGTGAATTGCGAAAATTCAGTGATGTTCCCATTATTATGGTGACGGCAAAAACTGAAGAGATTGATCGCTTATTAGGGTTAGAAATCGGCGCTGACGACTATATTTGTAAACCTTTTAGCCCACGAGAAGTTGTGGCTCGTGTCAAAACGATTTTACGTCGTTGCCAACCAAACATAACGACCAGCAATAATCAAACCAAACTTATTATCGATGAAAATGCCTTTCAAGTACGTTACGGCTCTCAGTTACTTGAACTCACACCTGCTGAGTTTCGATTGCTTAAATTTATGTCTGATAATGCAGGTATGGTATTTTCTCGCGACCAGTTACTGGACATCTTGTATGACGACCACCGCGTGGTAACGGACCGCACAATTGATAGCCACGTCAAAAATTTACGCCGTAAATTAGAGTCCCTCGATAACGAAAAAACTTTTATCCGTTCAATCTATGGCCTCGGCTACCGCTGGGATGAATGTTAAGTAATCAATAGACATACTATTCTTGTGGGATATTTGGTTTTTTTAGTAAATAGGAGTAAAATCCCTATCCCTTAAAAACACTCTCTCGTATGAGTGAGTGCTGACTTGACATCAGATAGAGAATAACCATGTTTACACCAGAGCTTTTATCCCCTGCCGGTTCGTTAAAAAATATGCGCTACGCTTTTGCGTATGGCGCAGACGCTGTTTATGCGGGCCAGCCTCGTTACAGCTTACGCGTACGAAATAACGAATTTAATCACGAAAACTTAGCCAAAGGCATTCAAGAAGCCCATGAGCTGGGTAAAAAGTTTTATGTGGTTGTGAATATTGCCCCTCATAATGCAAAATTAAAAACCTTTATTCGTGATTTAACCCCCGTCATAGAAATGGGCCCAGATGCACTGATTATGTCTGATCCTGGCCTTATTATGATGGTTCGTGAAGCGTTTCCTGAGATGGATATTCATTTATCTGTACAGGCCAATGCGGTTAACTGGGCTTCGGTGAAGTTCTGGAAACAAATGGGCTTAACACGCGTGATTTTATCTCGCGAATTATCTCTTGAAGAAATTGCGGAAATCCGCCAACAAGTACCGGAAATTGAGCTTGAAGTGTTTGTTCACGGTGCGCTCTGTATGGCCTATTCCGGCCGTTGTTTACTTTCCGGTTATATTAATAAACGCGACCCTAACCAAGGGACTTGCACCAATGCTTGCCGCTGGGAATACAACGTACAAGAAGGTAAAGAAGACGATGTGGGTAACATTGTCCATATCCATGAGCCCATCCCAGTACAAAATGTGACGCCAACCTTAGGTGCGGGTGCGCCAACAGATAAAGTCTTTATGATAGAAGAAGCCAAACGACCTGGCGAATATATGACTGCCTTTGAAGATGAACATGGCACTTATATCATGAACTCAAAGGATTTACGCGCAATCGAGCACGTAGAAAATTTAACAAAAATGGGTGTTCACTCATTAAAAATTGAAGGCCGTACAAAATCGTTTTATTACTGTGCTCGTACTGCGCAAGTCTATAGGCGTGCAATTGACGATGCTGTCGCTGGAAAACCCTTTGACCCAACGTTACTCTCCACTTTAGAAGGATTAGCGCACCGTGGTTATACTGAAGGCTTCTTACGTCGCCATACCCACGATGCCTACCAAACCTATGAATATGGCTACTCTGTTTCTGAAACTCAGCAATTTGTGGGTGAATTTACCGGCAAACGTGTCAATGGTATGGCTGAAGTTGATGTAAAAAATAAATTTAGCGTTGGAGATAGCTTAGAGATGATGACACCTGCGGGTAATATTGTCTTTACCTTAGACGCTTTAGCAAACCGCAAAGGCGAAACGATTGATGTTGCACCAGGCAACGGCCATGTGGTTTATCTACCAATCCCTGAAGATGTTGATGTCAATTTTGGTTTGTTGATCCGTAACCTAGCAGGAACAACCACCCGGGCACCTCATCAAACTCAGCCAGAAAAGCAAATTGCAGGCTAATCACCACTTAGTTATTTTTAAATAGCTTGTTCACTATAAGCCAAAACTTCATCGTTTAATACTTTGATATTTTGGCTTTTTTTTATCTATAAAACGATATTATTTCACTTTATATGCTTTTTTCTTATATGATAATCATTCGCGTTATTGACATTTCCATTAAAAAATGCGCTGAATATCCAATTTTATGCAACAGATCACATCAATTGGTTATTCAATATCGTATAGTCACTCTCGAAAACGAAGAACTAGAAAGTCATAAAATAAGACTAGGAACCACCTCCTTGGCTGGCTCAATCTCCCTTGAGCTAGCCATTTCTTTTATCTGCTACTTTTATTTCATTTCTCTTGTTAACGCTATTTCTGTAAAAAAATCAAAAAAAACTCATCCATATTTTATTAATCCATTTATACTCGTTTTAACGAATATTTGACATACGTTAAGCCAAATGGATGGGTATTTATGAATCAATATCAGTCAGCCATGGTTATTCTTAATGGTAAACAAGCAAATCACATTGAGCTGAGAAAAGCCATTACTCACCTGCGTAAAGAAGGCCATCAAATTCAAGTCCGTATTCCTTGGGAGCTGGATGATACGCATTATTTTATTTCTCAGGCGATAAAATACGGTGTTGATACCATCATTGCCGCCGGAGGTGATGGCACAGTGAATGCGGTTGCCAGTACCCTGATGAAATTCCCTAGCGAGTCCCGTCCTACTTTAGGGATCCTCCCGATGGGCACAGCAAATGATTTTGCCACTAGCGCGAATATTCCAATGGATATTGAATCAGCACTAGCACTCTCATTAAAAGGCAAAGCTGTGCCTATTGATATTGTGCAAGTCAATGAGCAATATTATTTCCTTAATATGGCCACTGGCGGCTTTGGGACACGTATTACCACCGAAACACCAGAAGCACTAAAGTCGGCGTTAGGAGGAGCGGCTTACGTAATAAATGGCTTACTGCGTCCTGACACACTGAAAACGGACATTTGCCATATTGAAGGGGAAAATTTTAGTTGGGAGGGGGAGACGTTAGTGATCGCTATCGGAAACGGCCGGCAAGCAGGTGGAGGCCAGCAACTGACACCACAGGCACTCATTAATGACGGTGCATTAAATTTACTGATTATTCCTGCAAGGGATGTGATACCCGCATTTTTATCGAATTTATTTTCAGCTGATAAAAACGAACACTTAGTTGAAAAGCAATTATCATGGGTAAAAATTTCATCTCCTCACGATATGATCTTAAACCTTGATGGTGAGCCACTATCGGGAGATACCTTTACGTTCTCAGTGCAGCCAAACGCCATTCAGTGCCGGTTACCTCCTCAATGTAACTTATTAACTTAAAGCATAATATGAAAGCCCGAGTATTTGGGCTTTCAATCTTTTAAGGTTACCACCATGCATGGAAGTGATGCACAGGACCTATTCCCTTTCCAACTTCTAAGCTATCCGCTTGTTCTAACGCGGCTTGTAAATACGCTTTAGCCTGCGTAACGGTTTCTTGCCAATCCGCGCAACGAGGGCGCAACGCAGCCAAAGCTGCTGACAAAGTACACCCTGTACCATGGGTATTTTTAGTATTTATACGAACAGAAGTAAAACGCCATTCGCCTTTTGGTGTGATTAACCAATCTGGGCTTTCAGCATCACTTAGGTGCCCGCCTTTCATTAATACCGCTTGGCAACCTTTTTCAAGCAATTTATACCCTTGAGTCAGCATTTGACTTTCTGTTTGTGCGACTTTTTCGTCTAACAATACCGCTGCTTCGGGTAGATTTGGTGTAATAATAGAAACGAGGGGTAATAACTGTTGACGCAGCGCATCAACCGCATCTGGTAATAGCAACGGGTCGCCACTTTTAGCCACCATGACGGTGTCCAATACCACATACGGGATAGAATATTGTTTCAGCGCATTCGCCACAACGGCGACATTACTTTGATTAAACAACATACCGATTTTTGCGCTATCAATTCGCACATCACTGAGAACCGAGTCTAATTGTGCCGCCACAAATTCAGGGGGTAAGTCTTGAACAGATTGCACACCTCGAGTATTTTGAGCCACCAATGCTGTCATCACGCTCGTACCATAAGCCTCTAACGCAGAGAACGTTTTTAAGTCTGCCTGAATACCCGCCCCACCCGATGGGTCTGTTCCGGCTATGGTTAACGCATTGATCCTCATGTGTGACTCCCCTTTTCGTCGGCTAAAGCAATTGAATAGATTGATAAGCAAGGTTTACTGAAATCATTTTAAATCAAACAATAAAACCGCCTTAATTGTCTCATAACATTTAACAAATACCAGCGGTTAGTGAATGAATTTTAATGAGTTAGATAAAAAGAGAGGATATCTCACGCAGGGAGAATTAACATAATTTATAAGTACACATTAGGCAAATGAATATTATCAACACCTCGCTGCTGTAATAGTTGAGCGAATGCCTCCACTTCTATTTGGGTTGCCGCAGGCCAGTTAGCTGCTTCATTTTTTACGCCATGCTGTTGAAAGGCGTTAATCTTTATCCGTGTGCTCGTAGGAAGTTGATTTAGAAAATCAGCAAGTTCATCAATATGTTCTAGGTAATCTGTTTGCTGAGGAATATACAATAAGCGCAATTCATACAATTTCTCTGCTTGCGCCAAATATTGAATCGATTGAAAAACACGCTGGTTATCTTTTCCTGTTAGCCTTAAAGCATACTCATCACTCCATGATTTTAGGTCAATCATCACGCCATCCGTATACTCAATCACTTTATTCCAGCCCGCAGAAGCCAGATGTCCATTACTGTCAATAAAGCAGGTTAAATGCTTGAGCTCCGGTGTGGCCTTAATTGCTTTAAATAATTCAATAATAAAAGGTAATTGTGTTGTTGCTTCCCCACCACTAATGGTTACGCCATTCAGGAAAACAACTTTTTTTTTCAAGTCATTAATAGCGTCATTAACACTTAATGGCACCGTCATCGGACTTGAATTTTTAGTGCACGTTTGCAAACAGGTATCGCAAAGCTGGCAGGCATCGCTATCCCAGATAACCTTACCATCCACAAACGATAACCCATTGTGAGGACAGGTTAAAACACAGTCCCCACAATGGTCACAAAGCGACATGGTATATGGATTATGGCAATTCAAACACCGTAAATTGCAACCTTGCAAAAAAATAACGTGCCGATTACCAGGGCCATCTACACAGGAAAAAGGAATAACCTTATTCAGCGTAGCGCATCGATTGCTCATGACTAATTACTCGTTGCTGACGGGCTGTAATTTTACAGTTCTTAGTCGCTTCCTCTCCTAACCAGGTAGTGTTACTTCTAGAACCTTGTTCTTTGTATTTTTCGATATCCGACAAACGTACCATGTAGCCAGTAACACGGACTAAATCATTACTCGCCACGTTTGCAGTAAACTCACGCATTCCACAGCTAAATGCCCCTTTGCACAATTGCATTAATGCTTGCGGGTTTTGTTTAATCGTTTCATCGATAGTTAAAATGTCACTGATCCCAGACAAATAGTGTTTGTGATGAGGCGCTACGGCTTGGATATGCGAAACAGGATCGGGCTCTTCACCGTATGGAATGCGAGCCCCCGGTGTAGTCCCTATATCCGAACTGATCCCAGATTGGGCATGGAGCATGGCTCGGTTTTTATAACCATATTTAACAGGTGTGGTTTCGACAAAGTCTGCCAACTGTTCACTGATTTGATAAGACAGTGGCAAGGCAGGTGAATTTGCTTGATACGCACCTTTCGCTCCATCTTTTTCCATAAGGATATTCACGGCTTCAGCTAAACCATAAATACCAAACATCGGAGCAAAGCGTTCTGGCTCTATTAATCCTTCTTGGACAAGAAAACTGGTTTGGAAGAAGTTTGATTCCTCAAATAAAAATGCGCTACGTGTTTCAATGAGTTCCATTTGTAACTCACAATACTTTTTCAATTGCACATTTAAAAAATCAGCTGAATTTTGACTGCGTAATGCAACCTCGCGCAAATTAATACGAACTAAAGTGCTTCCTCCGCCTGCAACAGGCAATGCATTATAACAGCTGACAATGCCGTAACCTTGTTCATCAAATGCAGCACGATGAATGATATCATTCGCAATATGCGGTTTGCTGCATTCACAAATATTTTCAATCGCTTGTAAGAAAAGTGATTCAGGTGTGCGCTGTGGGTGATAAACAAATGTCAGGTTAGGTGCGACTTGCTTCAATTCCGCATCGATACGTAAAATCAAACGGCAAATCACGTTGTCATCCGGCCCAATATTGGCATGCATAAAGGCATCAGGTAGAGTTCGGTCTAATTGTATCCAAAATCTTTTTAATTTTGGATACAATTGTTCTTCTGTCAATTCCCCTACATATGGCATGAGTACTTTATCTAAGTACCCTAAAAATACAGGGAAATTGGTTACCGATGGAACGTGATGATATAAAATCATCAGATGATTAAGCGCATCATCAAAGTCCTCAGCAGGAGCTAATTCTAGGTATGCTGAACCTTGGTTGAGGTATTTTACATAATCAGGCAACACATAGCGTGGCTTATACGGTGCATTTCCTTCATACATATCACAAATAACACGTTCACTTAACGCCTCTGCGAGGGGTTGGCTCATCGCAAGATAGGGAATGTGGCTATCCGCCTCTACCGCTAAAAAATTGGCTTTTTGTTTTGGTGATAATATTTTATCTGTGGCGATAGCCAAGCATTTAGCTTGGTATTCTGTCAGTGGTTCTTGACGTTTCATCATGGTGATGTTCCTTTTTTAGTTAGAAGCTAACGTTGCTTACAGCAATGTATATGCCGTAGACTTTCAAGAACTAGCTCCTAGCCGTGTTGACATGCAGCAACTTATAACCGCCGCCTATATCCTCCATTTCATCCCATTGAGACAAGTCATTATTTGACGTGCGTCATACTTTTTGGATTTGTTTGCACGCTATTTTTCATAAATGTCTGCTCTATCAACATTACTAGTCGTTATCACCTAAATAATACGAAATACCTCTTTATTACAGAAAGTTAGCCACATCTAGAATGAGTGATACATTGGTTTTCCTTATCTTTACTAACTCAATTCAGCTCATTTATTTTCATCAAGTAATCACATTATCTAATTAAAAATGGAGTATTTTGTCAATTATTGGTTTTTTAGGAGAATTAACCTATTCAATAGCCAATTTGATCAGCTAATATCCCTTTTTACTGTCAGTTATCCCCCTTAAAAATAGGCAAAATTAAACAGTTCTAATATGACCAGCTAGTTATTATCCTTAACTATGTAATTAATACTGTTATATTCTGTACATCTTAATTAAAATAATTGAGCTCAAAATTATAATAATAATGCTAATCTGATAATCATTAGCGAGCTAATCATCATTTTTATATCTGCGATACAGAACTGGATTTACAATGAGAGTTTATAAAAACATACAGTTGGCCGTAGGTGCTTCGCTACTCATGAGCGCCTCAATCTGCATATCATCGCCTGCCGTTGCGCAAGAGCAATCGGCAAATTTATGGGATAAATTTAAAAATAATGTCAGTACCACATGGGACTCTGACAAATATGAGTTATATGTTCCAGCGGTGACTTGGCACAACCGTGCAATGTACGACAAGAAAAAAACGGATGAGTATAACGAGCGACCTTGGGGTTTTGGCCTTGGTAAATATCGTTATGATGAAGACAATGACTGGCATGCTATCTATGCAATGGCATTTAAAGATTCACATAATGATTGGGAACCAATTGGTGGTTATGCATTCCAAAAAATGTGGATCCCAGGGGACATTGATGGTTTTCGTATGGGAGCAGGCTTCACTCTAAGTGTCACTGCCCGTAGGGATATGTACTACATTCCAATCCCAGCACCGCTCCCGCTAGTATCAGTGGAATATGACAAGCTTTCGCTGCAAGCCACTTATATTCCAGGAACTTATAATAACGGTAACGTATTATTTGCTTGGCTACGTTGGCAGTGGTGACCTAACGACTTCATCGCAGTATAAAAAGACCGGTCGGGTATTCCCACCGGTCTTTTTATTATAAGAAAAAAACCAAATCTAGCTTAATTGTTGGCTTTTGGCTAAGTCTTGCTTTTTAGCCCCTGAGAATTGATACCCAACCCATAGAACTGCTATCCATAATGGCATAATTAATACCGAAATGCGCAAGCCGTCCATTGTCAGGATGATCCCTAAAATCAACAGTAAAAATGCTAAGCACAGATAGTTTCCAAATGGATACCAAATGCTTTTAAATTTCGTTTCAACACCTTGTTTGTTCATTGCTGCTCTGAACTTCAAATTTGAAACACAAATCATAATCCAGTTCAGAACCAAGGTTGTCACGACCAATGACATTAACAATTCGAAAGCTTTACCTTCCATCACAAAGTTAATTAAAATTCCACCAGAAGTCGCAATACCTGAAATGAATAATGCCATGACGGGGACGCCACCTTTATTCACTTTCGCAAGAAATTTAGGTGCATTACTTTGTTGTGCTAAACCAAACAACATACGGCTTGTTGCATAAGCCCCACTGTTATACACAGACAACGCAGCAATTAAAATAACCACATTCAATGAATTAGCAACCAGTAAATCGCCTAATTCATGGAAAATCAAGACGAATGGGCTTGTTTTGCCATCAAGATCAACCCAAGGATATAACGCGAGTAATACCGCTAACGAGCCAATATAAAAAATCAAGATGCGATATACCACTTGGTTTATTGCTTTTGGAATGCTTTTATCTGGGTCTTCGGCCTCTGCAGCGGTAATACCGACAAGCTCTAAGCCCCCAAATGAAAACATAATAATTGCCAAAGCCATTATTAGCCCATTAAAGCCATTAGCAAAGAAACCACCATATTCCCATAAGTTACTGACTTTCGCTTGTGGGCCGCCATGACCGCTGAGCAGTAAGTAGCAACCAAAAATAATCATAGCAACGACTGCAATGACTTTGATTAATGCAAACCAGAACTCAGTTTCCCCATAAGAGCGCACATTGACCAAGTTAACCGCATTCACAGCAATAAAAAACACCGCGGCAGAAACCCATATCGGGAGTTCAGGCCACCAATGTTGCATATATTTACCTGCGGCGGTTAGTTCTGTCATCCCAACAAGGATAAACATGACCCAGTAGTTCCACCCTGAGAGAAAACCTGCAAAGCCACCCCAATACTTAAATGCAAAATGACTAAACGAACCCGCGACAGGTTCCTGAACAATCATTTCTCCCAACTGGCGCATAATAAGAAAAGCAATAAACCCACACAGTGCGTAACCAAGTAAAACCGATGGCCCTGCCATTTGTATGGTTGTTGCTATTCCGAGGAATAACCCTGTACCAACAGCGCCTCCCAAAGCAATCAATTGGATATGCCTGTTTTTTAATCCCCGCTTTAGCGTCTGTTGCTGTTGCGCCATAACTTTACCCTTTCGTCCTCTTACTTGCTTTTTATCGTCCAAAATAATGATAATGACACAAGTTTATTTGAATTTTCTTATTAACACTACATTCTTCTGGCGCTGTTTTTACCATATTTTACGGCCCAAAAGCAGGTGCTATTAGTTATTTTTTTTCATCACATAACAAAATGATACCGCAGGATAGTTACCCCAACTCAATATCATGGATTGTGCATTAAAAAGCAAATTCAAAATGGTAACAAGTCAGTTACACGACAAATACCAAAAATAAAGTTTTCTCCCCCCTGATCACACAGGTTGTCCATCGCTAAGAGATAGAAAAAAAGACACGCTAAGACAGCACTTACAGCAATAATTAATTTACGACCAAACACCGACAATTCCTTCATATTTCTATGATGATTTTATTTTTCAAATGATTACAATATTAAGGTACTGCCATTTTATGATAGATATCATTTATGGCATTGCACGTAATGCGTTTATAGAACAAATGGTACTCTAATTTAGAGCATCAAATTTGAGGAAAATATGCAATTGACCTCTTTTTACAAAAATTCCGCTCATTTTAGGCGCTATTGGTCATTAACTTATTCTGATTGTGCTTTTTTTACCCTAAAAATGGGAAATACCGCACAAGCAGCCTTTGTCATCATGAAATGAAGTTGTGTATACTTCTGCTACCGTAAAACTAGAAAACATTTGAGATGCCACAAGATAACCACTTAGCACTTGTTTATGCTTTGAGTAAATGGATAGAAGAACACTTAGGGCGCGTGATCCACTTAGAAGAGCTCGCGGCTTATTCAGGCTATTCACTTTGGCATATGCAAAAAATCTTTAAAGAAGTCACAGGGATTTCACTGGGTAAATATATCCGCCAACGCCGTCTTGCGGGTGCGGTTAACTTACTGCGCAATAGCAGCCAGTCTATTTTCGATATCGCTCTGGATTTTGGTTTTGGGTCACAATCCCACTTTACCTATATGTTCCGTAAAGAATATGGCATTACGCCATTTGATTTTAGACAGAATGACCAAATTCAATTAGATGTGAAGCAACCGCTTCATTTAATTCATAATTATGAGTGAGAATATTTTAGCCGCATTAATCTATTGATTCACATGCTAATGCTATAAAACATTGTCATTTCAAGCTTCGACTATTGAACAGAGTTCCTGCTTTGTATTCTGTTCAATTTCATATCAAACACCCATTATTCTATTGTGAGTAAAATTATAACTATTCGTATAATTTACATTCTGAATAATTGGAGTAAGGTATTGGCAGAAAGCACGCATTTTAGGAGGCATTGGATGTCAATCAAACTGGTCGCCATTGATTTAGATGGCACATTACTTAACTCCCAACACCAAATATCTCCCGCAGTAAAAGAGGCTATCACTCAAGCCAAACAAAAAGGTGTACATATTGTCTTAGCCTCAGGTAGGCCATTTTCGGGGATCTCCCCTTACCTACGGGAATTAGATTTAAATACCGCAGATAACTATTGTATTAGCAATAATGGTAGTGTCATTCACCAAGCCAATGATGGAAGTCATCTGGCAGAGAATTTGTTAGATTTCGCTGACTTCCAATATTTTGAAGAACTAGCTAGAAATGTCGGGGTTCACATGCATGCTCTTGCGGATAACAGCATGTTCACGGCAAACCGCCATATTAGTCACTATACAGTTGCAGATGCTTATTTAACTCATACTCCACTAATCTATTGCCCCGTTAATGAAATGGACTCTTCTTTGGAATTTACTAAATTTATGATGATTGACCATCCAGAGAAATTAGATATTGGTATCAGTTATCTTCCAGAGAATGTCTTCGATAATTACGCTTTAACCCGAACAAGCCCGTATTTCCTAGAGGTGTCAAATAAAACCTCAAGTAAAGGCGCGGCATTGCAATGTATCTGTGAAAAACTGGGTATTACACCTGACAAAGTCATGAGTATTGGTGACCAAAATAATGATATCCAAATGCTACAATACGCCAGTGTTTCTGTCGCAATGGGCAATGCTTTAGAGCCAATTCGCCAAATGGTTAAATTTGTGACCACAACTAATGATGAAGATGGCGTTGCTGTCGCCATTAATAAATTTATTAATGTATAAGTCCGCAAAAATTCACTTTAGTCTAATTTCTGTTGCAGCGCTTATCTGGACGCGCTGCACCTTTTAACCACTTATTGGTTTTTGCCTCGTCGCTAAAAAGCAAATCACCGACCCCATTGTCACCATTAACACACCTTGCCAAAAACTTAACGTTAATGCCGTGCTTAATAACATAGACGCGAATGCAGTTGATATAACTGGGGTAAAATAAGAAAGTGTCCCTAAAAAAGCCACATTGCCCTTGATAACCGCAAATGTCCATAATGCATTCGCTCCGCCAGTCGCAATTGAGGCAACCAGTAATAATAACAGGCTTTCTTTATTGATAATAAACGGTGTTGGGGTACTGAAAAAATACAGAATCCATAACCCAATAGAGGTCATGATAAAGAATAGTACCATACCATTGTGACCTCCAGAAATACGCTTAGTGACATTGCTGTAAAACGACCAAACAATAGCCCCAATAAAGGCTAAAAAATAACACAGTGGATTGCTTTGAATATTTTCCCAAATCGTTTGCACCGACAATGGCTGATTTCCTGAAATTACCCAGATCAACCCCATAAATGCTAAAACTAACCCTAATCCCAATAATAAAGTGAAACGTTGACGGTTAAAAAATACCGCCAGTGCGATAGTAAAACTTGGCCACAAATAATTCACCATACCAAGTTCAATAGCTTGCTGCCGGCTATTGGCTAAGCCTAACGCCAATACAAAACAGATTTCATAACTAACAAACAGTACCGTTCCCCAGAGTAAATAGCGTTTGGGATACTTCGTTATTTTAGGCACCCCCATGGCAAGTACTAACACAAGGGAACCGACTGTATAAACTAATGCTGCACCACCGACAGGCCCAAAATTTTCACTTACACTGCGGATCAGCCCAACCATTGTGCTCCACAACAAGATTGAAATAACTCCATACAGCGTTGCGGCGTACTGATTCAATTTCATAACTCTCTCGGCTATTTAAATTAGAAATAGGATATATACTGTGATAATACATTTATTTCATCACCTTAAAAAACCTTATAGCTCAAAGAATTATAAAACAAGCGTTTATTCTTATTAAACCTTGATAATATTGCATAAAAAAAATTCTCAGGCTTTCACCTAAGAATTTTATGCTTTACGTTTTTTATATTAGCGAGATGTTTCTTTCTCAACCCACTTATCGACTTCTTCTTTTTCCCATATCCCCTCCTCAAACTGTTTCTTTAATTCAGGGTGCTGATTAATATCAAAAGTCGGTATTTTACCTGCAACCAATTGCTGGTTATAATCTTTAGCGAGTTTGAAAGCGATACCCGATAATAAAAGGATCGCGATTAGATTTGTTATTGCCATTAACCCCATGGATAAATCAGCAAGTTTCCAAATAAATGGCATTTCAGCAAGTGCACCAAACATCACCATACCTAATGCAGCTAAACGGAAAATAAATAAACCCGCTGTATGATTATTTTCTAGAAAAATCATATTGCTTTCAGCGTATGCATAGTTAGCAATGATTGATGTAAACGCAAAAAAGAAGATAGCAATCGCAATAAAGGTGCTTCCCCAGCTACCAACGGCAGAAGATAGCGCAAGTTGTGTCAATTCAATGCCATTAATGTTATCCATCCCACTTTCTAGAACACCAGATGACAAAATAATAATTGCGGTCGCACTACAAATAACAATAGTATCCATAAAAACACCAAGCATCTGCACATATCCTTGAGATGCAGGATGAGGTGGATAAGGTGCTGCGGATGCCGCTGCATTTGGTGCTGACCCCATCCCGGCTTCGTTAGAGAATAGCCCTCTCTGAATACCTTGTGTCATAGCCTGAGCAACACCATAGCCAACAGCCCCCCCCGCTGCCTCTTGCAAACCAAATGCATTTCGGATTATCAGCATAAAAACTTCAGGTAATCGTTCAATATGGTGCCCAACAACCCAAAATGCCAATAACAAATAGGCTAACGCCATGACAGGAACAACTAATTCAGCAACCCTCGCAATGGATTTCAATCCACCAAAAATAATAACTCCGCTTAATAAAACTAAGCCAATGCCAACATAAATTGGATTGAAATCAAAGGCGACTGCGGTTGCTTGAGCAATAGAATTAGCTTGTACTGCATTAAATACTAAACCAAAGGCAATAATCAGGAATATTGAAAACAACACCCCCATCCAACGTTGGTTTAAGCCTTTTTGCATATAATATGAAGGCCCACCACGATAATTTCCTTTATCATCTTTGGTTTTATATAACTGTGCTAAAGTACATTCAATAAAAGATGTTGCCATTCCGAGTATAGCTACGACCCACATCCAAAAAATAGCACCGGGTCCGCCAGCTGTTAGTGCAATTGCGACCCCGGTTAAGTTTCCTGTACCGACTCTAGCGGCTAAACTTGTACATAGTGCCTGAAAAGAGGAAATACCTGCGCTATCCGATTGTTTACTGTTTTTTAAGACACTAAACATATGGCCAAAATGCCTAATTTGAATAAACCCTGATCGAAGCGTAAAATACAGGCCTGCCCCCAGTAATAAATAAATAAGTAACGAACCCCAAATAATATTAGTTAATGAGTTTATAAATTCTATCAAATTACACTCCTTTTTTATTAGAACGATTAATAATGTATTAATCGAAAATCAACCCCTCACATTTAAAACATACCCCCAGAAAAAGGAGTTTAGCTTACAAAAGCTCAATCATCTTAATATGATTATCAGAAATTATATTTTTTTCTCTTTAATGTAAATTAATTTCCGTTTCATCAATCGTTAACTACATTGTGCTTTAATTAAAACAAGTTAGACACTCCCAAATAAACACATATAACACCTTGAAAAACCTAACCAAGAAAAAATTCTTTATGATTAAGTAAGAAATTAATCAAATGATTGATTTTCAGTATTTATTTTAACCAGCAAGTTACTTGAATAAATAAAAAAACATTATTCATTTCATCGTTTCATTCTTAATTAGCTTATTTCTTAACAAAAATATTTATAATATTTCTTTTGTTTAATTTATTTATTATTTGGAATATCTAATCAATGAATGAGGTTAATTTATAATCAAAAAAACCGTCACCGCACAACCATCGTAATTAGATAGTTGCTTATACTTTCACTTAACAATAAACTGAGCCTAATTAAATTTTATAGACAAGAGGTTAACGTATGGAAATTAATATCAAGTTATCTGATGACCCACTTTCTCAGCTCCCTGAAAAATCATATGAGTCCTTCATTGCTGAGCTAAAAGCACGTGTTTTAGAAGTCTACCCTGGCAGCTATCTTTTGATTACTCATGATAATGGCCCAACAACCTTTCAAACTAAAGGCTTTCATGATGATAACGAAGCACATATTGTCTTACATGAACTTGTCGAAGATGTCTTAAAACATGGCCATTGGTTAAAACAGTAATCTCCCTGTTAGGTTACATGAACAAAACCAGCTATGAGTCTACCTGACCTCTAGCTGGTTATTTTTTATTTCGCCCATATTTCGATAACACGCCTCTAATATGGGTTCAAACTCTGATCAAGATCATACTTAACCTTAACTTTCACCAAAACAAGTTAAAATCGCTTTACCTTACACCGCTATATGATAATGTGTATAACGTAATTTTCATTTACATTGCTTTTGCTAATTATAGCGGCCAGTATTTATACTGGCTCTTTTTTATGAAATCATGCTAAAAACCTACTCGTCATCCCCCATTTTAGGCCTAATCTGCTATAGTATTTTTCTAGTACCAGATAGAGTTATTATTCATTGTGTGCAAAATAGAGGTATGACTATGAAGCGTTTGTTACTGGCTTTTTGCCTGGCTCCAGCCCTTGTTATGGCTGATAATGCCCCATTAAATATTAGTGAAATAGCCAAAGATTATTGTGAGATCACTGGTCAAGCACTAAGTGAAGCATACAGCACTGACAAAACTAGCAGTGAATTAACCCAATCAACTATTGCTAAATTGAAAAGTGAAAATGTCGACCTCAAGCAATTAGCCACTGTAGAGTCAGACCTACGCGAAAATCTAACATCAGCGATTGACGCCGTACGTAGCAATAAATCTAAGTTTGCTAATGAAGCCGACTTCAATAAATCACTAAATGACTCTATTTCAGCTTGTAAAATTCAAACTGAACTGCTTTTGAATAAATCTTAATGATTTAATTTTTTAGAAAAGAAAAAACGCTCAAACTAAAATTTGAGCGTTTTTTTATTAATTGGTTGGTTTTTTAATACACAACTGTTCAATCGAGAATTGTAATTCAGGTGTTTCACTAATAATCAATTGCCCATGCTCAGAGAAACGCCCTTCTTTAATGCTGACATTTGCAACAAATGGTAGCGAGCTATCTTGGGTCGATAAGCGGTATAAGCCACAAACCCGATAACTTTCTCCTTCCTTAAACTCACTTTTTTGTACTATATCCACATCACTGAACTCAATCGCTGATGCGTTTCCTAGCTTCTTTTCCACCATGCTTTGCGCTTCATTTTTAACATCTGAGTCACCAATACTGGTATAAGAATGGTATGCAAATACGCCTAAAGCCAATAGCAATACAATTAATAATTTTGTTTTTATACGTTTCAACGCATCACCCTTTCTATTTTATGACAACTCAACCTAGTATAGGTGTATTATATCAATTTGAGTAAACAATTTGAGCTTTTGCCTTACTCATTTACGTTTGTCCTAACCAGTTGACACTAGTTTATAATAATTAATTTTTAAAAACTGAGAATATTACCAATATCCTTCCTGTTATTATTGATTCAATGTATATCTATTAAATTAACATTAATAAAAAAAACATTTTTTATTTAGTTAGTTTTATACTGGCCTATATACTACCTGACTGATTTAATATATTTTTATGAAAGAAAAAATCGTTAAAAACCTTGTTAGCCTGACTCATGGAACCAACAATGATGTTAAAATAGCGGCAATAAATGCATTAGGCGATTATATTTTCTCTATTGAGCAAGAAGATGCTATCGATAGACTATTAGCCTTATGTGAGGATTATAATAAAGATATAGCTGTCGCATCAATTGTATCAATTAGCAAATTAGCCAAATTCTTCCATGAAACCCAACAAAATAAAACTAACTAAAAAATATCAATTTAACGTAAAATTCATTTGTTTAACAAATAATTTTCATTATGAGAAAATAATGGAAGAAACATGACTGAATTATGGTTTATTCATTTAGATAAGTAAATACAATTGAATTAATTAATTCAAATGGCAGAATAATAATTAATAAATATCTAAAGGAGATATAACATGAATATATTAAAGCCATTAATTCTCAGTGCAAGTTTAATCGCGGTTAGCTTTTCAACATTCGCTTACCCAGGAGATGGCAATGGTTCATGGCACCGCGGAGGGTACCAAAACCAACAGCAATATAATGATAGGCCTTGCGATAATTACCGCCACTCTAATTATGCAAATCGTCACCGTGGTATGATGCAGTATTCAACATCAATTCAAACTACTCAACCAGATGAAACACTGAAAAAAATTGCTGCGGATGCTCCTAAAGGAGAAAATGGTAAACAATATATGGTTAAAGTTGCGGTTGTAGAAATTACACCTAATCCCCCTGTACAAGGCCAATAATTTTTACCAAGGGTAGAATAACACTACCCTTTTTTGTTTATATCACTTCAATGGTTATACCCCCCATATAATTGCTCTCCCTTACTTTGCTACCTTGGCATGTTTCTTTTCATATTTACCATAGATAAATTTGCAATAGTTCACAAGCCAATCAAATGAATAAGTAATCATAAAAAGTAAATAATTATTTACTTTAAGACTATTTTGAGTAATCTAATACTTTCAAAGATAATAATTTCAGGGAATAACTATGGATCGCCGTTCGTTTCTTAAATCCACATCAATAGTTGCAGGTGGAATTGCACTTAACTCGCTTTTTAATCAAGCCATTGCGCAAACAAACAACATAAATATACCAAGTGAAAAACAACCTCTCTTGCTGAATTTTAATGAAAATTCATTAGGGATGTCACCGAGTGCAAAAGAGGCCATTATCAAAGCGTTACCTAATGCATTTCGTTATCCGGATGACGCTCGCGCTGAATTACAGCATAATATTGGTGAGCGCTACAGTTTATCTAATAAGCACATTAGCATGGGTAATGGATCATCTGAAACGATTCAAGCTGCTGTCGCTATGTTGGCAAATAAAGCAAACAAACTCGGTAAAAAAATTCAACTAGTCACTCCTGACCCAACGTTCAATTATGCAGAACTTTATTCTCTGCCATTGGGTATTACGATAACGAAAATTCCTTTAAAAACTGATTTATCATTTGATTTAGAAGGAATGGAAAAAGCGGCTAATGATTTTGACGGTTTATCAATGGTCTATATTTGTAACCCGAATAATCCGACAGCAATGATCACGCCTTATAGCCAGTTGGTTAAATGGATGGGTAAAGAGTCTGACAACACATTTTTTATCGTTGATGAAGCTTACGCCGAATTTGTTGAAGACCCGAATTTTACGAGTGCTATTGAATTAGTCAAAAAAGGCCAAAGTAACCTGATTGTCACACGTACTTTCTCAAAAATTTTCGCCTTAGCAGGTTTAAGAGTTGGCTATGGTGTTGCGGCTCCCGAAATTATTGCTGCTGTAGACGAATTTTTATCTATTGATAATACCAATACAGCAGGAGCAGTCGCTGCAATCGCGTCTCTAAAGGATAAATCATTTATTGAATACAGCCTAAAATCTAACAATATTTCGAGAAAAATCGTAGAAAAAGCATTAAATGAGATTGGGTTAGAATATGCCCCATCTCAGGCTAATTTTATTTTCCATAAAGTTAAAGGTGACGTAAAAACCTATCAACAACGTATGGCTGAAGCTCATGTTATGGTTGGCCGTGAATTCCCACCAGCCATTGGCTGGAATAGACTCACACTAGGAACCCCCGAAGAAATGCAGCAATTTGTTGTGATATTAAAGCAGTTTCATGAAAAAGGGTGGGCATAAATTAAGTTAACCCAAAAAGAGCAGTTCAAGCTGCTCTTTTTAAATTAAAATGGCCCCTTAAAGATAAAAAAGGCGCCAGCAAAAATAAGAATAAAACCAATTAAATGGTTAATGGTAAAGCTTTCACCTAAATACAATACCGAAAAAAGAACAAAAACACAGAGTGTTATCACCTCTTGCATTGTTTTTAATTCAGCCGCACTGTAATACTGATGCCCTAACCGATTAGCTGGCACTGCAAAACAGTATTCAACCAATGCAATTAACCAGCTAAAGAAAATAACAACATACAACGGCTTTGTTGTGAACTTTAAATGCCCGTACCAAGCAAACATCATAAATACATTTGAAATAATAAGTAAGAATACTGGGTAAAATTTAGTTAACATGCTGATTCAATAGACAAAGAATAAATAACCGATATTATGAGGTTAGAATTAACACACGACAATGTGCTCCCATAAATACCCCTGCACTTCATATCATAAATTTAAACGTATTTAGCAATCATTACGAGGTAATAATGAATATTAAATATGAATTAATGACACAACCAGATTGTCCTGCTGTCGCCCAATTATTGCAATCTAATTCTGAATCCCAACAAGGTGGGTTACTCGGTGAGTATCCTCAAGCCAAAGTCAATGCAATGTTTACTGGAAGTCTGACTACCGTTGTAGCTCGAGATGGAAATAAAATTATTGCTGTCGTATTTAGCTTTGACGCTAACTCTTCATCCCTACCCGCTATAGCGCATTTGATCATTAAACAGCATGCAGAAATTATACAAGATAACTGGTTCTATGGCCCTGTTTGTATCGATAGTGATTATCGAGGGAAAAATATTCTCAAATCTCTTTTTGATAAAATTTGTTCATACAATCAAGGAAAACCTGTTGCCTTTATTAATGCAGACAATCTCAGATCACTTATGGCACATCAAAAAATAGGCATGAGCAATGCCACTAATTTTGAATTTAATGGCATCACATATCATCTAATGGTTGGGAGTTAATTGTGTACTAACTAGTACATTTTTATTTTAATTTGCTTATTTTTTGCTACACTGTGACAAATTATTGTATACAGGAGTCATTTTATGACAGATTTCATTAGTGCAAATCAAAAAGCATGGGATAAACAAGCTGAATCACAACTTGCTTGGTCAACCCCCGTTGATTCCAAAACTATCAATGATGCCAAACAGGGAAAATGGCAAGTTCATTTAACACCAACTCCTGTTGATGATGCTTGGTTAGGGAATGTAAAAGATAAAAAAATTCTTTGCTTAGCTTCTGCAGGGGGACAGCAAGCGCCGGTACTCGCGGCAGCAGGAGCAAATGTGACTGTTTTTGATTTTTCTCAGAAACAGCTTGATCAAGACAAAATGGTGGCAGAAAGAGATAATTTAACCTTAGAGATCGTTCAAGGTGACATGCGATCATTACACATGTTTGCTAATGAAACATTTGATATTATATTTCATCCTATTTCTAATCTATATATTCCAGATGTTAACCCTGTCTGGCAAGAATGCTACCGTGTTTTAAAACCAAATGGACGGCTGTTATCCAGTTTTTTTAATCCTGTTGTTTTTATTGGAGCACGTGATAAACAATATGACGAACAAGGCATAATAAAGCCAAGTTATACTATGCCTTACTCCGAGTTATCTACTTTATCAGCAGAGCAAATAGCACAAAAACAGGCAAGGCAAGAAGCTTTTGTATTTGGTCACTCACTGACAGATCTAATTGGTGGGCAAATAAAGGTAGGCTTTCATATCACTGGCTTTAAAGAGGACTGGCAACCTAATCCACGGTTTGTCGTTGATAATTATCTACCCACATTCCTAACGACGATGGCAGTTAAATCAAATTAATATTAGTGACGCTCGTTTTGCTAGCAACTCAACGAGCTATCATTAATTTAGCTTCTTTTACAATATCTATCCCACACAGCTTCGAATTGTTCTGCGGGAATAATATCATCTGTTTTTTCTACAAAAGGAATGGATATCATTACTTTTCCAGCTCTATTTTTATGAAGCCTAACGATAAACCTTTTATAGCCATGGGGTAATTCATTTTCAAAACCAAAGACTTCACCGCAATAATAGCCCGTTTCATCCCCTTCTTCACTTTTCGTCAATACATAATATTGAACATTTTTATAATTTGCAGCCGAGGGGTAAGCAAGAAAATCTTCGACAGAACTTTTCACTCGGCTTTCGGTATCTAACTCAGCATCAAGTTTAACTTCAGTCATAATTCCTGCAATATACGCACAGCCAGCAACTAACAGTAATACCAGGGTTCTTAATAACATTTTAGTGGTACAGTTCAATAGAAAACACTGCTTATCATTATAGTTAATACTTAAATTTTTGCGACTATAACCAAGTGTGTTTAAGCCGTCAGCATATCGAAAGAGTTTAGTTTTATGATGTTTTATAGCTAATTATTTCACTCTATGTTATTTATTGAGTTAGTTGCCATATATAAACTAATATTGCCGCTGTTATTATCCAAATAGCGGTTGCCATACTTAAACTTCCCCAAGCAGTCATTTTCGTTGCTAATAAATATACCGTTAGTAAATACATTGCATAAGGAATGAGAGACCAGAGCCCAAACAGTGCAGTTTTTCTGAGAGCTTCTGTTCCTTGTTCTTGAACGACAATAACATGTGCAATTAATGCAAATGTAGGAAATAACGGAACTAAACCTGCAATATAGTAAATTTTGCTACGTGAAAATAGTGCAATAATCAATACGGCTAAAGCACCTAAAAGGCATTTAAAGAATAAAGAAAGCATACCGTACTCAAGACTCAAATTTTAAACGTTGACTATTATTATCACAAATCACTCGTAAATTAACTCTCTTATAGGTAGCAATCTACAACAATTATTTCCTCTTAATTCCCTCGTTATCAGTAAAGGTTGCCTAATCCCTTTCAATTTTATGAGCTAAGTCAAATTGTTGAATATAAAGTATCCAGAATTAGTGCCGATACATTTACTTAGTCCCTACGCCTGATGCTTTCGCGTGACTACATATAACTTTTTAGCTATCGGACAGCTTCGATTTGCTCATGGTTAATAACGTTATGTTTAGAAGTCGTTCTTAGTATGCGTACAAACATACTACTCGATGGTATGAAAGGAAATAATCAATGATGTCTGGTAATTTAAAAAAAATTAATTTTAGTTCAGCTAAAGTCTCTTTTTCTGGTTTTAAGACAACAACCCTAGTCTGGTTTATTGCAGGCCTACTTATCGCCCTTCTTCTTTCAACTTGTTGGTTTTTCTTTAGTTCTTTAAAACAATATCAAGAAACATTAACCAAGCTCGATACTATCTATAACGAACAAACACAGTTGAATAATACATGGCAGTCTTTATTGCAGGCACGAAATACCTTAAATCGTGCTAGCTCTCGCCATTTATTGATTATCAATAAGATGAAAACTTCAAATACTGACATAGATAGCCTTATCGAGTTTTATCATAAAAAAATGGCAGAAACAGGTAATTATTGGGATGCATTCACTGCCACCTCACTCTACAAAAACAGCGGTGAATTTGCTGAGTTAGAAAAATCATATAAAGCGTTATATGCTGCATTGAATGAGCTTTCAGTCTTTTTAGTTCAAGGAAAAACATATGACTTTTTAAATCAGCCTACTCAAGGATTTCAGGATACATTTGAAAAAAACTACGTAAGTTATCATCAACAATTAAATAGTAGTTATCATGATATTGCTCTTGCAAGTGAGCAACTGTATAAACAAAGTTTGATTGGTTTAATTATTACTATTTCAATAGTTATCCTCTTAGCTCTATTTATTCGATTTATTCTACAACTTTTCTTTATTCGTCCGCTAAACCAAGTTATTGATGGCATTGAAAAAGTTAGCCAAGGCGTTTTATATCATAGCTTTGATAATAAGGGGTTATATGAGATCAAGTTACTTAAACAGCATATGTCTAATATGCAAAGTAAACTGATTGATATCGTCAAAAATATTTATGACAACACTCACCATATAAAAGTTGAACTTGGTGACATCACTCAGATGAATCACGATCTTTCTATTCGAGCAGATCAACAGGCCGCAGCCATTGTTGAAACAGCAGCCAGTGTCGAAGAACTCGATTCATCTTTTAAATTAAATACGGCCCACACTAATCAATCGTGCCAATTGATGTCCGAGACGAGTGTAACGATTGATAAAAGTAATGAACTTATTTCTGATGTTGTAGAAAACATGGATGATATTGTCGATTTTTCCAAAGAAATCAGTAAAATCACCTCCACCATCGATAACATTGCTTTTCAAACTAATTTATTAGCATTGAACGCCGCTGTAGAAGCTGCCAGAGTAGGTGAACATGGCAAAGGCTTTGCGGTTGTCGCAAATGAAGTACGCGAATTATCAATTAGTTGTACTCAAGCATCCAAAGAAATTAAGTTATTAATTAATAATTCAAACGATAAAATTAATCACTGTTTCCAATTAGCTGCGGATGCAAATGATAATATCGTTTCAATTGCACAAGACACATCTAATATCAATGAAATGATCCAAAGTGTTGCACTTGCTTCAAATGAGCAAACCCATGGGGTAAGCCAAATACACTTAGCAATTAATGAGTTAGATAATACCACACAAGCGAATGCGGCTATGACTCGCGAATTACAATCATCCTTAAAAGCGTTAGAATCTCAATCAGATTTATTAGAAGATATTATTTCTATTTTTCACACTGAACCGAAAACTGACCATGAAGTTGACAGTGATATTCACCACGAAGTGAAAAAAGTAAAACAATTTGTCTAATCATGTATTATTTTGTATGCCGTTTATTTAGGAGGTTGGCTTTCGATAGTCGCCTCCGATAATTTTCTCATGTCCCTCTCATTCCTCCAATTTTTGTTACTATGTTTTATCGCCATTTAATAACTTTTTACAGTTTATCTGATATAACTGATTACGATTACTTCTATTAAACATGAGTTCATGATGACAATAAAAATTACTGTTCTTGTAGATAATAATACCCTGATTGATAGCTATTTTTGCGGTGAGCCCGGTGTTTGCTACTATATCGAAGCTGATAATAAAAAAATATTATTCGATACAGGCTATTCAGATATATTTATTGATAATGCACATATCTTAAATATTGACCTTGCTGATATCACTGATCTGGTTCTTTCTCACGGCCACAACGATCACACATGGGGCTTAAGTCACTTAATTCAACATTTTGACCGCCGTAACATTGAAACACAAGAAGCTAAGCACCTGATATACCATCCAGATGCCTTAATTCCCAAAAAATTTCAATCTAAAGTCATCGGAGCAAATACACCTAAAGAGTTTTTAGCTTCTTATTTTCATTGTATTGAAACGACTAAGCCATATTATCTTTCTGAAAATATTATATTTTTAGGCCAAATTCCTAGAGCCAATAGCTTTGAAGGAAAAGAACCCATTGGTACTACCCTCGACTTCAACCATAATATCGTTGACGACTATGTCTTTGATGACTCTGCACTTGCCATTAAAACATCGGAAGGCCTAATTGTGATAACGGGTTGCTCTCATTCTGGAATTTGCAATATTACTGAATATGCAAAGCATGTAACTGGCATCAATAACATTGTGACTGTGATAGGCGGGTTTCATTTGCAGCAAGCCTCAGAAGAAGTTTTAGAACAAACAGGTAATTACTTTCGCCAGCAAGATTTAAAATTTATACACCCATGTCACTGTACCGATCTTAACGCCAAAATACATTTAGCGAAATTTGCGCCCGTACAAGAAGTTGGCACAGGATTACAGTTAACTTACTCAAGTTAATATAAAACCAGTTAACACAAAATAGAATAAGGTAAAACCTAGTGTTACATTATGTTTTACCTACACCAGTAATATTAAGCCCTTACAAAAACAATCAAAATTTAGGTTCTTGAACCCAAATCTTCATCCGTATTACTGCCTTTAACCATTCTTGTCATTTCCTCGCAACGGATAATTTTCCCATCTTCTATTTGAAAACAAGCAAATACCTCAAATTCACTTATTGAACCATCTTTTTTAGTCGCTTTTGCCAGATGCTGAGTATGAACACACCCATTCCCTTCTGCGATCGATTTTATAGTAATAACGATTGATTCAGTGGCTTCTTTCAATACCTGCAAATGGGCAATAAACTCATTAAAATCAAGTTGTTTCCCATCAACAACTTGGATATATTTGTCTGAAAAATATTGCTTAGCCACAGACAATGAACCTATATCCTCGCCTAATACCGCATTTAATGCTTGTGTTACCCACTGTGCATTAGTCATATTTTATCCCTTATCATAAAAACAGCATTAATAATTGTTATGGGAGTATTATTTTGTATTTCAAGTCAAAAACCAATTTATTATCTTTTTAATTTTATTCCTATACTATATTTCAATAATTTCTTATTTGTCCGTAAATTAATCTACAAAACACCACTTAATTTACCATTTTTATGATTACTCTGATTTGGATTAAGTACTAATCACTGGTATTATCTAATGGTCTATCTAAGCAATAGACACCTTATAACAATAACTATAAATATACATTTCCATTAGATACCCCTGCATGCAGGGGCTTTTTTTTATTAAATAATTTCATCCCCTAAAGAACCATTATTGATAACCTGTGACTTTTTCCTCATTTTACGACTCTCCTAATTGCTAACATCATACTCCAATCCCATACTTTTTAAGCATTATGAAAATATCTTAGCTAACCACCTAAAGAGGTTAATCATGAAGTTACTTTTGTTAGGATGCATACTTACTGCTTCTTTTTCTTTGCAAGCAATTGCCGCTACTGAAACGCCGATCCGACTAGTTATCCACGGTGGTGCAGGTACTATTACGAAAAATACAATCACGCCTGAACAAGAAAAAGCATACCAAGATAAACTAAATGAAGCGCTAGAAGCAGGTTATAACATATTAAATAAAGGAGGTTCTAGCCTTGATGCAGTACAAGCTTCCATTAATGTAATGGAAGATTCGCCTTTATTTAATGCAGGCAAAGGTGCGGTATTCACTCACGATGGAAAAAATGAAATGGATGCCTCAATAATGGATGGTAGTAACCTGAAAGCAGGCGCCGTTGCTGGTGTTACCATTATCAAAAACCCAATCAATGCCGCCTATGCTGTTATGACAAAAAGCCCTCACGTGATGATGGTTTCTAAAGGTGCTGAGCAATTTGCTGCTGAGCAAGGCATTGAAATTGTCGATCCAGCTTATTTCCGTACTGATTTTCGCTGGAAGCAATTGCAAAAAGCGAAAGAAAAAGAAAAAGTCGTATTAGATCATGATGGGAAAACAGCTGCCCTATTTGTAGACCCGATGTTATACGATTATAAATATGGCACTGTTGGAGCTGTTGCTTTAGACAAACAAGGTAACCTTGCAGCTGGTACATCAACAGGGGGTATGACAAACAAACGGTATGGTCGCGTTGGCGACTCCCCTATTATTGGTGCAGGAAATTATGCAGATAATAATACCGTAGCTGTTTCCGCAACAGGCTCTGGAGAAATGTTTATTCGAACAGCTACGGCTCATAATATTGCAGCACAGGTAAAATATAATAAAGCCAGCCTTTCTGATGCATCTCGTAATGCACTCGATGACGTTAAAGCTATCGGAGGCAGTGGCGGTGTGATTGTGTTGGATAAATCTGGCAATTACGCAATGGAATTTAATTCAGAAGGTATGTACCGTGGAACCATAGGTAATGACGGTATCCCTCATGTATCTATTTATAAAGAATAAACTTTAAGTAAACAACAATCCCTCACGACTTAATTAATAAGTATTGAGGGATTTTATTTCTATTATGACAATATTAAGATAAATGACAGTTACAATCTTTAACTATTTGTAAAGGAAATAAACATGCAATTAGAGTAGATTAATTAATAATTATAACTTTTATAAAAGGTATTTTTATGCGATTTAATCTAACTCAAGTAAATATATTAGAAGAAAACACAAAGATTACAGGGTTACATATAACTTTACTCGGTGATGATAGTTCTGTTCATACACTTAAAATGGATATAAAAGGTTTGGATACCATGAATATGAGTTTAAGGGATATAGAAAAGTATGCCATTAAACAACTTAAACATAACTTTGAACATTGTTCTAATGGTTAAATTATACGATTACTTCTAGGCAATAATAAAATTTATTGCCATATAAATAAATTTTTACTCTTCATCAGGGTTTTTAAGTACTTTATATATTTCTTCTTTTAATCGTAGTTTCTGTTTTTTTAACTCAACCACCTCATCGCCATACCCTCTTCGGTCTGAATGTTCCAATCTTGCAATTTCATGGTCTAACTGATTATGTTTTTCAAAAAGAGCACGAAAATGTGGGTTTGATTGACGAAGTTGAGAAATTAAATCGCGGTACTCTGGAAACATAAGTTATTTCTCCTGCGTTAGTTATATCAGCACATAATCTAGTCATTTTCACCTAAATCAAAAATAATATCATCCACCTTATATCAAATTCCTAACCAACTTCAACTAAATTTTATGTCATTTTGAGTGAAGTATCATCACTATGTTAGTTTAAGCAGGTTATTAATACTTTATTTATGAGTTCATTAAACTATCAATAAAAAATAGCATCATAATGACTCTATTACACAATGCGTTAATGTTAATATGGCGTTTCTATCTCTTATTAAATTTAAACCAACGAGTAAGGTACACTCGAAAATTTAAGATATCTATTTAGAACTCGGGAAAATAAATGCAAATTAAAAATACCGGCGAAATTGAGCAAGATATTCAGGTATACCTTGTAAATTCTTTCACACAAAATAATACTGGTGGTAACCCTGCTGGTGTTGTTCTCAACCCGCCAGCACTCAATACTTCACAAAAAATAGCTATTGCGCAACAAGTCGGTTTTTCAGAAACAGCATTTGTCTATAATGGTGAACAAACTGATTTTGAAGTAGATTTCTACACCCCCGAAGGTGAAGTCGATTTTTGTGGTCATGCCACATTAGCGGTGTTTTTTACTTTAGCGTCACTTAAGCTGATTTCCTCTGGGTGTTACACCCAAAAAACCAAGGCCGGTATTCTAAGTGTGTCTGTTAGCCCGAACAATATCGTTATGGAGCAGGCGCTACCCACCCTGCGAGATGGGCCTAATATCAATGAAGTTGCAGCAGCCCTTGGCATAACGAGTGAAATTATCACTGAAACAAGCTTACCTATCATGATAATTTCAACTGGGTTACCCGACATTATAATTCCTGTAAAAACAGGTCATTTAGATTTACTACAGCCTAATTATGACGCAATAACCACAATAAGTAGAGAATCAAATGCTATCGGCTTTCATGTATTTGAGTTAAATCAAGACACCTCAATCACAGCACATTGTCGAAATTTCGCACCGCTCTATGGAATAAATGAGGAATCGGCAACAGGCAGCGCTAGCGGAGCGCTTGGCTGTTATTTGGTCAATTATGTCTTACCAAATGAAACTCAATTTCTATTTGAGCAAGGTCGTGCCATGGGATGCTCCTCATCGATTCAAGTCAACATTCACTCACAAGCGAAAAATATTACTCAAGTGAAAGTTGGCGGCCAAGCCGCCATGATGGGAACTCGATCAATACATATTTAACTAGAAAGACAATATCTTAGGCCATAAATTATGATTTAATTATTCAATAAAACAATGAGGCTAGCACATGCAAGATTGGAACCCAGATTTGTATCTGCAATTTAAACAGGAAAGAACGCGTCCATCATACGACTTAATCAGCCATATTCATGCCGATAACGTATGTAATTTAACCGATTTAGGTTGTGGTCCGGGTAATTCAACTCAAATACTTCGTGAAATATACCCATTAGCAAGAATAATTGGGGTCGATAACTCTCCTGCCATGCTAGTTGAAGCGAAAAAGAACCTTCCTGACTGCCAGTTTATAGATGCAAACATTGAAACCTGGGTTCCTGAAATCAAACAGGACCTTATATTTGCTAATGCTTCGCTACAATGGTTACCTGATCACAACCTATTATTCCCTCATCTAGTTAATCAATTAAAAAGCAACGGTATTTTAGCCATCCAGATGCCAAATAATTGGAATGAACCCACACATGCTTTAATGCGCAAAGTGGCCAGTGAGCACGCTATTTCCGCCGTCAATAGAACAGCGCTTTTATCAATAGCTGAATATTATGATTTGCTTTCAGCAGCCCATTGTTCTGTTGATATATGGCAAACGACTTATTATCACGTCATGCCATCTATTGATTCAATCATTGATTGGTTAAGCGCGACAGGATTAAGACCCTACGTTGAAAACCTAGATAAAAAACAAACCGAACAATTTCTCGCGCGTTACCATGAATTATTAACAGAAGCTTACCCAACACAAGATAATGGCCATGTTTTAATGCCATTTCCTCGATTGTTTATCATCGCAAGAATGCTTAACTAATTAGTATGGAAACTTTTCCCACGGATGGGATAGTCTAGCAATATAATGAAATACTATGCTGTTAACCTATAACTATCTTCGATTAACTCCTTGAGTTCATCATCAGTAAGGCGCCCTGGCAACTTTATCGTAATCCAATGCTCTTTATTCATGTGATACGCTGGATAAATATCATCTTTTAACCGCAATGAACCAATAAGTTCAGGTGGAGCTTTAAGGTTGATAATATTAATTACCTCCTCATTTTTATTTATTTCTAATTTTTTAGATGAAATACACATAATAACTGCAAACCATTTTGCGTTATTTTTTCGTCTAAAAACAATATATTCAGGATACTTCATCCATGGACTTTCAGGCTCCACACCATAATGATACTGAATATAATCAATCAATTCACTTCTGTTCATTTTATCATTCCATCTCATCAATGATGATTAAATAAAATTACTTACCTACAGAATTATACGCCTTCTCGCTCACTCTGTAACAATATCTTTATTCATGCAGTTATACTTAAAGGGGTTTTTTTACTAAAATTCTTATGAAAACAAGAATATTACCAGTGAATCTTCTAGAGGAACTATCGCACCGATATTTATTTTTCGAACGATAAATTAACAAAGAACAGTTACTAAATAGAAATCACTTTAATGATCCCAAGCAACCACAACACCATTGTAGTGAATAATGTGCTTAATTACTGACATCGATTATCCCAAATCTTCTGAAAATCCGGCTCAGGGATCATTTCCCCCTCGAAATCAAATAAAGGAATGGAAAACACGCACTGGCCTTCATGATTAGCAGCAACTTCAACAATAAACCGCTTATACTTATATGGTAAATCATCTTTAAATGTAAATACTTCACCACATACATCTCCAACAACCTTATGACCCATCATTGAACCATGTGAATAGAATTTAACATTTCTCATGTCAGCAGCTTTCGGTTGGTGCATAAAATCCACTACTGTTTGTTTAGCGCCATCAATAAGGGTTGGTTTTTTACTAAAGTTTATTGAAACACCTATGATAAAGGCTAATAATATCAACAATAAAACACATAAAACTCGCAAAATTTTGGTGTACACAGCAAGCTACCACTCCTGAAATTAATTGCTTGTAATGTATTCCTAATATACGTTTAGGGCAATCATAACCCCTATTTAGCGTGTGATTTGCTTATCCTTTGAAGAAAACCATATCTGTTTTGCACTTACATGACCCCTTTTCGGTTAAAATTCGCTATTATCATTCGATGTTGTATCTATCATGGCAGATAAAATCTGATACAGAAATTACAACTGATAAAACATCAATTATGTGTATTTAATCAATCTTTAATATGTATATTTACCCATTATTTTATAAGAAAGTTAATATTTGAGTGTGCTGATTTTTACATTTAGTTAAAAACGCACCAATTCAATTCACATAGGAAGTAATTATTTAAAGAATATAACAATAAACACTAAAGATAATCTTTACCTTTGAAAACATGAATGGTTATACCGTTTTATTTTTCAGCAGAAAATGAATAACAAACGCATCGTTCCATATTGAAACGAGACAGGAAAATTTCACCCTTCACGATTAATTTACTCAAGTATGCAAAACCACTGCCGATATTCTAAATAATCACGACTAGATTTAATATAGGTTCGTTATTACTTACAGTAAAATCCGTACATAATAAAATTTCTCGGGCTGATTTATTATTATCCAATCAATTAATTTGTAACAAAATATTTCAATTGGTAATATTTTATTACAAACATGATATGACATTGTAAATAAGAATATTTATATATGTATAAATTAAATGGAAATATAGAATAAAAAGTAGAATAAATAAAACACTAAACAATAAGCATAATTTAATCATTAAAATTAATATTCAAAGTATCATACAAAAATGAAATCGTAAATACTCTTTATGCGAGTATTTGCGATTGTCAATTCATTTATGTCGCAATATTAAAAAAACAACAAAAACCAATTTAATTTTTATTTATCATCCATTTATAACAAAATGAAGATTAAAATCAAACGATTGATTATTCCATTTCAATCGATTGTACCTATGAAAAATATACCATTGAGCGTTTTAAACGATTGTACTTAGTATTATTATTTGACTAATTTTTTATCTCAGAAAGTTCTTACTCATTATAGGAGTTAATATGGATCGTGCTATTTTAAATAGCAAAGTAAACATCTTAATTGGAAATTATTTAAGACAGAAACGAATTGAAAATGACCTGACCGGTGAAGATATAAGCAAATTACTTCATGTCAGCCAACAACAGGTTTCACGTTACGAAAATGGTGTTAATACTATATCATTCAGTCTAATTCTACTATTTTTAATACAATTAAATATTAGTGTAGAATCCTTCTTTGTTTCTTTATTAAAAGAATTGGAGAGTGAAGGTGAGATTATTGATTTAGGATTAAAATTATACTCTAACTCATCACCAAATAGAAACCAATATCTTTATTTATGAAGATATTTATTCTCAAATAAAAAATACTGCACAACACCAATATGCCAGATAAAAAAATAATAATGAAAGAAATCACACAAAGGAATAAGAACCTTGGTGAATATATAAAAACTATAAGAGTAAAAAGTACGATATCAACTCATTAAATGGCAAGCCATCTGAATATTACAGAAAATCATTACATAGAGTATGAGCATGGGGACACTTCAATTTATGCAGACCATTTAATATCCATATCTAAAATTTTTAATATCAATATAAATGTATTATTAAATGTTTATTTGAAAAACTAGATAATACCACTTGTGTCAGAAGGCTTGGCTCCTACTAGCCTTTTAACCTTCTGACCCTGATTTGCCTCATACTTAAACTTGAAGAAAACAATTGTTTTACCTAAATCAAGCGAACAAGAAATGCAAAAAAGCTAGCGGCTGGCTGCATGAAGCGCAATAATTTGGGTAGTTCCAGTAAAAAGGCCGCTCCTTGTTAGCTAGAGGACTAAGGATTTAATATAATGAAAGGCACTCCGCAATGAGGGTCATCAATAACTGAAATATCGGCTTGGTACAATGTATTCACTTGCTGCTGGGTTAAAATTTCTTTAGGGGATCCATTAGCAATAATTTGCCCTTGATGCATTAAAATAATGCGATCAGCAAAGCGAGCTGCAAGATTTAAATCGTGTAATACACAGCACACATTTATTTTTCGTGTATTGACTAGTTGCCGTAGCAAGCGAAAAAGATGTTGTTGGTGGTGAATATCGAGCGCTGATGTCGGTTCATCCAAAAATAACCATTTAGATACAGGTTCATCCTCCCAAAGCTGAGCCAATAA
This sequence comes from Providencia sp. PROV174, assembly GCF_028480685.1. Classification (NCBI taxonomy): domain Bacteria; kingdom Pseudomonadati; phylum Pseudomonadota; class Gammaproteobacteria; order Enterobacterales; family Morganellaceae; genus Providencia; species Providencia sp. PROV174. The sequence goes on along the minus strand of NZ_JAMPOT010000007.1, from coordinate 313,223 downwards.
CCGAGCCAATTGCACCCGTTGCTGCTCTCCTCCTGACAAGCTCATATAGTCACGGTGAGCTAAACTCGCACAGTCACACAATTCCATAATATATTGAGCATTATCCTTCTTTTTTAATGAAGGAGACAAATAGCATCCCATTAGAACAATTTCCCGCACACGAAAAGAAAAAGCCATATTGCTATTTTGCTGCATAACGGCTCGAACACAAGCTAATGCCTCGGGTTGCCACTCTTTAAGAGATTTCCCCAACAACATACACTCACCACTATCTGAAGGTAAAAAACCTGTTAATTGGCGTAAAAGTGTCGACTTACCGGCTCCGTTAGGGCCTAAAATTGCGACAATTTCACCGTCAGGTAAAACTAACGAGACGTTATCGGTTAATTTTTTATTGCCCACGCTATAGTTCAAATTTTTCGCGACAATCATGCCATTCTCCGTACACGTAAAATTAACCAAAGAAAATAAGGCCCGCCAATTAAACTGGTTAGTAATCCTACTGGCATTTCCGCTGGTTGAACCACTGTTCTCGCTAATGTATCTGCTCCTAATAATAAACAAGCCCCTGCAAGCGCTGAACATGGTAATAACCAACGGTGATCTGCACCTATCGTCATGCGCACTAAATGGGGGATAACTAACCCGACGAAGCCAATTACTCCGCTAACAGCAACGCTTGCTCCTACTAATAATGAGCTAATTAACAACAATTGCTGGCGAGTTCGTTTTACGTTCACACCTAAATAATGAGCTTCCTCATCACCAAGTTGCAGAAGATTGAGCCGCTGGCTCAGGTAACTTGCAGCGATTAAGGCAGGGAAAATAAATGAAACACAAACCAACAAGGTCGGCCATTGCGCTTGTCCTAAATTACCCATCATCCATAAAGTGAGTTGGCGTAATTGCTGCTCATCTCCTACATAACTCAATACACCAATTGCGGCACCACATAATGCATTGATTGCGATCCCTGCTAATAATAACTGCATCACGCCACCATGCGTGTAACGACGGCTAATCAGATAAATAATAGCGCAAACAATCAAACTACCAGTGATGGCATAAATCATTTGCTCATAAAGAATTAAAATCGCTGGAAAAGAGAATGGAATGACAATCGCAATGCCAACCATTAGTGCCGACCCACTACTGACGCCGAGTAAAGCAGGGTCTGCCATAGGATTACGAAATAAGCCTTGCATAATTACACCTGATGCGGCAAGTGCCCCACCCACTAAAACCGCCAGCAATACCCGTGGAAGACGAATATTAAGCCAAATATCACGGTATTGTTCATCTTGCAAAGAGGCAAATGAGAGCTTAATTGCGCCTTGTCCTGATGCAATAAAAACTAATATTCCTAAAACGACAGTCAACCCTAACAATACAGAAGAAGATGCACGTAACTCATTCATATTCCATTAACTCACGACAAATAAGGCGGCCTTAACCAAATTGGCCGCAATTAATTCAAGCAGGTACTAAATCTGGTTGAATAACACTGTAAATTTGTTTTTTCAGCTCTGGCTGTTGGCCAACTTGGTATACTAACGCAGCAACATCGGCTCGCATCACTAAGCCATGCACCTCAATACCTTGTTGTAGAATTGCTTTTCCAGTTGCATCTCCATTGAGTAAGCCACCAGGACGAATGATGGCATAATCGAGAGCGCTCGTTTGCAGCCATGATTCAGCTAACGTTTTTTCACGAACAGCTTGACCAAATGCAGCCCGAGCGCGCAATGACAAATAAGGCCATGAATCCCCACACCCTAACGATGTCACTAAAACCATGCGAGTAATACCCGTTTGCTCAGCATTATCAATGATTGTGCGATGAGCTAAATAATCCTGCGCCCCACCTATGGTAGAAACTACAGTCGCCTGAGTACCTGCAGCTTGGCATGCCTCCGTGACCACCTGGTTGTCACAAGCATCCCCGACAAATACCTGTATACCCATCGCTAATAGTTTATCGGCGGCTCCTGCATTACGAACGACCGCAACCACTGACTGCTTATCCGCGATTGCCAGTTGAGCAATCATGTTGCCAACACCCTGCCCACCAGCGCCAAAAACTAACCATTTTGCCATTAATTATTCTCTTTAAGTTGCTTAACTAATAAACGAAAAGCTTCAAGTTGTTCCTGTAATAATTGGCGATGTTCATCACGCCCTAAGAAAATTTTAAACATGGCATCCCCTGATTGATTAAAAAATAAAATCGAGGCGGTATCCATTCCCATAAATTTTCGTTCAACTAGTGCAATATATGTACAATTTTCAGCTTTGATATGCCCTGTCATGCCTTTTTTGCCGCGTAAATTGAAATAGCCATGGCGATGAAAACCTGAAGGTAATTCACCTGAAAATTCTAAAATAACATCCTGCGTATGAACCAGCGTGGTGACATTGCCCCATGTATGGACAGCATCCCAAACCAAGTCAAAATGTTTTCCTGTCGTCAAAGCCATATCGGGCAAATGTCTTACTACATCCAATAAGGTGGTATCATATTGTTTTGCAATAGTTTCTAATGTTCCATCGGGCTCTGTTTTCAAAAAATCAGCTAACGCTACATTACTCATTAAATGTTCCTTTACGATATTTTTTCTTGCGTGAATTGGATAGAATTAAGATTCACGATAATCTCTTGAAGTGATTGAAGAATATTACTTGCCCAAAAACGGCCTTCATTCGTTAGTCTTAAATCCGTCGAAGTATCTTGTGTTAATCCTGATTGATGCCACTGCTGTAAGAGTGGAGACAGCATTTGTGCATGAGGGGTAAATTGTTCAAGTACAACTCGCGCTGTTTCAATACCAGCCTGTAAGCGATGGCGCCATTGATACTGCGGATCGGTCGTCTGCATCATCATCATGAGTGGCTTTTTTTTCGCATTGATTGCTTCATAGTATGAGGTCAGATTCCTCTCTCCCATCCATGAATATCCATTGAGAGAGCCCCCTGCACCAGAGCCAAACGCCAAGCAATCAGCCCCCTGTTTAATCAACAAATTATATAAATTGCGTTCCCGTGTTGTCCGCGCCCAGTGGCTATTACTGATGCAATGCCAGCCTTGTTTATCCATAAATTCGCAGCCTTGTAAATACAAGTCACGACGCTTGGCAGGATCAGGAACTGTGACTCGATTATTTTCAACCGCTTTGCCAAGTGGCGTACTTGGGATCAAGTTAAGTGCATAAAGGTCGACACCATCTAGGCCAATCTCGCTTGCAATTCTCAGGTCTTCACCCCAAAACGCTGTTGTCTGCTCTGGTAAACCAAATAACAAATCACAAACCACCGCTGCTCTATCTCGATGGCACAATTTTTCCATAAATTTCCGAGCTTCCTCACCATTTGATGTCCGGGCCATTTTTTTACGAATTTTGCTATTAAATGACTGAATACCAATTGAAAAACGATTTGCTCCTGCATCTAAACATGCATCAATACGTGCATCATCAAAATTAAGAACTCTCCCTTCAATGGTTATTTCACAATCAGGGGCTAATGGTAAACGAAGGCGTAACACATTAATAATACGCGCTAAATCATTAGCAGAAAGTGCAGAGGGGGTTCCACCGCCAAAATAAACAGCATGGATCGGGGCAGACTGGTGTAATACGTTGTCAGCTTCCGTTTCAATTTCCCGGATCAAATACTCTGTATAAATATGGCTTTCAGAGGCATCATAGCGATTTTGGTAGAAACCACAGAAAGTACAATGTGTTGCACAAAAAGGAATATGCAGGTACACCAATCGCTTACGTGGTTCAAACGTCGAATTGGTTATTTTCTGCCATGTGTCTTGGCGTTTATCAGCACTAATTGGTACCGCCCCGCGCCAAGGCATTGTTGCATGCCTATCTTTAAATGGTTGATGGCCTTCTAATGCAAAATAAGGCGATAAATCAATATCATATTTCATATTATCACTCACTATCCGTTTCATCTGGCCAAAGATTGTGGTGTAAAATCTCGACGGCATCCGCAATTCGAGGCCCCATACCTAAAATGAGTGCCTGATCGATATTCACAATACGTTTATTTTTCCAAGCAGAAGTTCGGGTAAGTCCGGGAACTTGTTCTAGTTGGTTAAGTCCCTTTTCTGCCATCTGGCTGGTTACTATGATCACTTCAGGGTTTGCCGCAATCAGAGCTTCTGCACTATAACTTTTGTACTGTGTGTGTTGCGCAAGATTGTTCGCACCCGCCAGTGTCAAAATGATATCGGCAACGCTACCTTTCCCTGCAATTTGTGGCGCACTACTACCCGCGGAAAGAATAAATAACACATTGATTTTTTTGCCTTTCTTTTCATTCAGTTGAGCAATATTATCCAACCGGCTACGTAACTGATTAACCAACGCATTCCCCTGTTCCGGTTTATCTAACACCTCCGATAAGGTATGAATATTGAGATACATTTGTTCAACTGTGGCTGGTATTCGAGGTAACGTTAATACACTGACTTTTTGCAGTTTTAGCTGTTCAAAAACCAGTTGAGGGCTTGCATCTTGCCAAGTGATAAACAACGTTGGATGCAAAGATAAAATCCCTTCAGTACTTAACTGTTTCCAATAACCAATATGAGGTAATTTTGCTGTTTCTACTGGCCAAGTGGTTGTTTCGTCAACACCAACCACTTGGTTTCCAGCACCTAAAGCGTATACCAACTCAGTGAGAGAGCCTCCTGCCACAACAATTCTTTCACTCGCAGCACTCACCATTGAAAAACTGAGTACAAATAGTGCAGCTATCATTTTTTTCATTTTTAGAATTTCCATACAAAGCCTGTTGCAGCGCTAAAACCAGAAGCAGGGATTGATTCGTGGGCAGTTTGGTATTTTTTATTGGTTAAGTTATTTAACGATAAGTTAATTTGGTACTGATCGTCTGAGCCAAATTCTGTATTAAACGCAAGGTTAAGAGTGGCCCAGCCTGCTGTGCTTGTTGGCTTTTCACCCGTTTTATCCTGTGCTTTTGCAGCGGCTCGAAGATATAAATCTGAGGTTAAGTTCACTTGGTCTAAAATCAGTTGATGTTTAGCCCCAAAGCGCCCACTAATATTAGGCTCTCCGGTATCCCAAGTTTTTATATTCACACCATCAAATTGACGACGTAAATAATTCCCTGTGGCATAGGGAGTGATATCCCATCCTTGGTATTCGACGGTCATCTCTAGTCCGTATGTTTTTGCACGATTGATATTGTCATAATAGTGATATCGTGTTCGTGAAGAATTACTGTTTCCACTGCATATTGACTGCCCTGAACATGTGACTAAGGCGATATAATCCTTCGCTTCGGAATAATATAAAGCGCTATCGATATACCATTGATTACCGTTATAACGCGCACCGATTTCATAGTTATTAGAACGCTCAGCTTTCAGTCCCTCATTTCCATAATTGATACTTCCCCCCGCTGAGGTTTGCATAAATAACTGGCTCAATGTTGGAAATACATAACCTTGAGCGAATGCGATACGCAGCTCTGTATTCTCAAACCCTGAATATCGTAAGCTTGTTGATGTAATAAATTGATTATCATGAGTTTTTGAGCTTTTAAGGTTATGATAAGTGTTCCCCGTTGTTGAGTGATTTGTATTTTCAAAACCACTTAACAACTCCGAACTTAACCAATACTGCCGCGCCCCTAATGTCCATTTCCAATCATCTGCAAAAGCATATTGATTTTGAGCGAATATCGACCAGTTTGTTTGCTCTGTTCGATTATGTGAATCACTGGTTTTTGTATAATTGACGGCAGGAGGGAACTGCGTTGAGCTTTGGGATTCTGTTGAACTTTTTGAAGACTGCTTTACACGGTCGCGCTGAAGCTGAGCTCCCACAACCAGTTGATTATTCGCGGGTAATGTAATATCTGTTTGTAGTGTGATCCCTTGAGTATATTGTTTGTCATTCGATTGAGTCTGATTAGCCACCCGTAAATCGCCAATCATTGGGCTCCCTGTTGGTGTCACAACCGCCAGCTTATTTTCAAAATCACGCTCAATAGTTTGTTCATAAGCATCTAAATGAATATTTTTAATATATTCACCATCCGCTTGATAATCATAAAAAAGACCAATTTTTTCACGAGTTAAATCAGGAATTTTGACACTGAAGTGTTCATAGCTTGGGTCTTCATGCCATGTTTGTGTCGACAATTTATATCTATCAAGGGAAAGACCAAATTTATGTTTACCTTCGGTGTAACCTAACCACATACCTTGGCTATTATTGCGATGGTTTGTATTTTTTAGGCGCCCCTCAGGAGTATCTCTGTCACCTTGATCGGAGTAACTTCCGTTGAGCCGATAATCAAACTTGCCTATGCTCCCCCATGCCGCTGCTGACTCTTCCCACCCTGTCGTTGCGGAGTTATATACCGCTTTAACAGTGCCTCCCAATGGCTTATTGCCACCTTTTTTGGTTATGAAATTAACGATACCACCAATAGCTTGAGAGCCGTAAAGTACTGAATAGGGGCCTTTCACCACTTCAATTCGTTCCAATGCGGATTCATCAATAAGCAAGCCAGCACCATAGTCTTGCCCTGCCCGTTGATAAGTGACTTCTTGCCCATCAATTAAGATCAATACTCGGGAAGAGGCTTCCCCACGAATGCGAATTTGTTTACGTCCCGCTAAGGCATTATCGGTAATTTCAACACCTGGAATATCGCGTAAATCATCTGCTAACGCTATGTTTGTCGAACTGTCAAGCTGTTGTTTATCAATGACTTGCATTGTTACTGGGCTATTCCATAAACTACTTTCACTTCGTGTTGATGTGACAACCATCGTTTCACTGGCATCAATATGGGCACGCGGTGAAGGCGTTGATGCAGCGAAGGCGCCTTGACTAACAAAAAGCGCTAATGAGCTGAGTAAAAATGTTCCATTAATATCCGTACGCATAGTTAACCTTTATGATAATAATAATTAGTATCATTATCATTTATAATTTAAAGGGTAATTAATGGTCAATTAATAAATTGCAAATAGCATGCAACTTTGATTTAAATCAAAAAAGCATAACGAAGATTATAAGTCCACGCTCCAGCAATCCGTTGCTGCAGTAAGCCGAACTTATTCCCCCATAAAACTGGAAGGGAAAATATTGCTCAAAGTTGCCCCTGTTCCTGAAAGAAAGATCGTCAAATTCTCGCTGGAGCTGATTAAGTTCATAGAGGTTATGATTATCACAAGCTGTAATTTCTTAAGCTTTATGACAAAAATCGAGATGGCAATTGCGAATAATTATTTATGTAAATAATAAAATTAAAGCACTAAACTGTATCATCAATATCTTCAATGCTACATCGCACACATTTGAGGACTAGAATATGAATACCTTTTACCAACTAACAGCTAGAAGTCTTAGTGGTCAGCTTGTCTCTATGGCAGACTACACAGGTAAGGTGGTTCTAGTCGTTAATACAGCCAGTCATTGCGGTTTTACTCCACAATACGGTGGACTTGAATCACTCTACAAGAAATACGCCGCCCAAGGTTTGGTGGTGCTAGGTTTCCCTTGCAATCAGTTTGGGAAGCAGGAACCTGGCAACGCTGATGAAATCGCACAAACCTGCTACATTAACTATGGTGTAAGTTTCCCGATGTTCGAGAAAATAGAAGTCAATGGAGCCGCTACACATCCAGTGTTTCACTATCTTAAGAACGCGCTGCCCGGTTTGTTAGGTAAGAGGATTAAGTGGAATTTTACTAAGTTTCTAATTGGTCGTGACGGCGCCCCGCTCAAGCGCTTTGCACCCAATACACCCCCTGAAAAAATGGAAACGGCAATCTTTGCAGCACTTTCAAAATAACAATCATAATTAAATCTCTACATCACAAGAGATTTGATTATATCTGTTATCTAGAAATAGCGAGAAACAGAATTCTTTTCTATCTGTCGTCTTCCCAAGAGCTTTCTATAAACACTACTGGTCTAATTTGAGATAAGTTGATTATATACTAGAGTAAAAAATCAACTAAAAGGATGCTAATGATGGAAATCTATACTTACCCTAAATCTAGATCTATTCGTGTAACGTGGACAGCTGAAGCTCTTGGTTTAGAATACAAATGCATCTTTTTTGATGTGATGAACAAAAATAAAGATAATCCAAGCATTACAATGAAAGTTCCTACTCTTGTCGATGGCGATTTAGTATTTTTTGAATCTTCCGCTATTTGTACTTATTTATCTGAGAAGTATGGAAGCAACCTTTTATCTCCAATTGATATCAATGAAAAAGCTTTAATAAACCAATGGCTTGCTTTTATCATTAACGAACTTGAATCCCCACTATGGACCATCTTAAAGCATTCAATGTTTCTTCCCGAGTCAAAGAGAGTTGTTGATATAATCCCTATAGCTAAAGAAGAATACCTTTCATCGATTGAAGTTCTTTCCTCAGCATTAAACAGGAATGTATTCATCGCTAATAATAAATTTTCTATCGCCGATATTTTCCTTTTCCAAACGACTCAATGGGTTTTGAATTTAGGATTCAAAATACCTCAAAATGTTATTAACCATCATGATAATTTAAAATCGAGTCCCGCCTACCTGAGTGCAGTTGCGAAACAAAACGAAGCAATGAAAGCAGTCATAGGTAGTTAATCTGGTATACCAAATTCTACTCAATGAATAGCATTTGTAGAATTAAATATAATCAATCTCTAAGTATTCTAATGAGGGAAAATACAGAAGTTATAAGCACTATAGATAAAGTAAGAACTAACCAATAATCTAGAGTAAGGTCAAATTTCAGCCACATATATATAGCATTTACAATGTAGACAACCATTACTATTGATATGCCAATAAAAAATAACAAAAAGTGTTTATATGTGGCCATTGATTTTACTTGATGGCGCATCATAGCCACGCAAATAAACAAAACTAAAATAAAAATCATAAAATCACTCATATCGCTACCTTGAGAGCATTAATTAGATACAGTATAAATGCTCTCAGTAGCATAGTTCCACTTTGACGAATTATTTCCCCCGTTATTTCATCTCATCATATTCACCAGAGCCAATAATTAATTTGAATTCATTACATTTGACATAACCCAAAGTATACCGAATCTGTTTTTAGTATAGGCTATCCATTCTTCTTCAGTACCTTCCGCTGAACGCTCATAAATGCTCATCCCATACAAACTATCATAAAAAACAAACACAGGTATGCTACCCTTATCAATACACCATCCCATAGATAATAATGGGTTTTCAAATGTGTAATTTTTTTCTTCACAATATTCTTTTAGTTTTAAAAAAATATCCTCACGAAGATTAAGTATTGAAATTGGGCCGCTGTCTGTCATCCCACCAGCTGCGCCTGGTAAGTTTTTCTCAATGTATTGTATAGTGCCATTATTTCTTGGCTCCCCTAGGCGCAATTTACCATTTGAGCAACCAGAAACAATGAATATAGTCGTTATTAGAAATAAATAATGAAGCAATTTATTTTTAATTATTTTCATTAGGATTCTTCCATATAGCTGGGAAAATATCTTTAGCGGAATCTATCCATTCATTAACGCTAATCCCTTTATTTCTTTCAACCACTGCGATCATATAGTCGTGCCTAGAAGAGTGCACTATGAATGTAGGTTCATTGTTCTTATTCAAGCACCAAGCCAAAGAAATATAAGATTGCTGAAAATTTCCGCCATTGCTCTCACAAAATTCTCTTAGTGCCAAAAATCGGATCTGAGCTAAATCTAACTCGATGACCCCTTTAGCCACTATCGTTCTGATATGTGAATCTTCGGGATATTGAGTCTCCAAATAATCGATTACCCCTCCATCTATAGGATCACCGCCTTTGAAAGTAGCACAAGATGATAGATGAGCAATGAAGACTACTAGTAGTATCCTTTTAAAAAAAACAAAAAATTTCATTTATCGCTCTCAAAAGGGTGACATAACACCCATTATATTCAGTGAATAAACTTGTTAGCCAGAAAACATTTTTTATTAAACAAACTGTATAGCTATTTTATATCATGTTTAATATAAACACTAAAAAATACTGTTACTCCATTCTAAGATAATTCAATTTTATGCCTTCCCACTTCAATCTCTCGAATGGCCTTTTTATCTACATCACATTGTTCTATCACTGTTAGTAGTGACTCGTTATACAACAAAAAAACAAATGAAATTTGGCGTTCTATTTGCACGAAATCATTCAATCAGCGCATATAGCGCTAATTTTATTGATTGTGATTTAGAGGAATTCGCACGATTTATGAATTTACTTTTTTCTAAATAAACATGGAGGGAGAATAAAATGAAATATACCCACGTGCTGGTAGATATTATCCACCAAATTTAATTAAACCTGATAGCGATATTATTTAATTTTAAATCTGTATGAGACAGATGTGTGGCAGTATTTTCTGTGACACAGACAAAAACATTGAAAACTTGGGTGTAGTAAGAGTTTGAAGCGCCCGTACCAAGTTATCAAACCATAATAAAACGGGAACCATTAGGCTCCCGTTATTAATTACACCACGTAATAAATTACATGTGTTTAATGATAGCGTCACCGAATTCGCTACATTTCAGTAATTTAGCGCCTTCTAATTGACGTTCGAAGTCATACGTTACAGTCTTAGCTTCGATTGCGCCTTCCATACCTTTAACGATTAAGTCAGCTGCTTCAGTCCAACCCATATGGCGCAGCAGTATATAGCTGCATTAATCATAATCATCTGATATTTATAATATTATCATTAATACTTTATCTTTCTCATAGTAAAAATAGCGACTTTTAAATTATTGATAACACAAATGATTAACTTAGTTTTGATAACTACTAATTATCAAACATTGACCGCAAATTAGTCGATTTCTATAGATTCAAATCCTGCCATGTCAGCCAACCTTCAAAAAGAAGAGCAGATATTCACTTCCGTTTTTGTCTAAATTTCAAGTAGGACAAAACTAGGATTAAAACCCTCTTACAACAATCGTCTTATATAGTTGCTCAAAATCTCTTTACTGTATTATCAGTTAACTAAAGTCGACAGTCTGATTTGAGCGAAGAACAGACGTTCACAGTTCTTCTAGCAACTGTAACCGCAAGATTAACATTTAGGAAATATAACCAATGAGTAGGCTGTTACAGCTTGCTTATCTTAATTAAACCTAGCCAAACCTATAAGGTATCAAGGAGCCATCTGAGAAAATTATCAAAGTTAGTTTTATTGATTTGTTGGGAGAACTTACAATTAAGACGAGGAAGTAATATTAAAAAGCCCTAACCATTGCGGTTAGGGCTTTTAAGGTACTTCAGACTTCAAATTTAACATTAATGAACTTAAAAAAATAATACTACGTTTATACTGCTTTCAAATGTACCCGTTTACTATAGATAATATTAGGCATTAATACTAAAATCCTCCCTCTATTTATCTCATCATACATCTGCCTGCGCTTTCAGAACCTAAGCCTGGCAATCTAAACAAGCACATCCCCCTCGCGACATATACTCTTTGATGCGTTGCCCTTTGCTCATACGGTTACCATAAATAAAAAACCGTCAGCATCAACTAAAAACAAGGCCTTACATCGTCGCACTAATACTACCATTTTGCAGATCAGCACAATCACTACAAGGCCTGAAAGCAACTAGATCCCAAATAACAAACTTCGTGGCCTGTAAAGCAAAATGGCTTTCCCAGAACTTCTTTCCATTTTCTAACTACTTTTATTGTGCTGCTGGTTATTAATTTACTCATTTGAGATTTAAGGTCAATACTGTTTTTTAAAACATGTTTTTATTTACATCGATAGTAACAGTGCTGTATCGCGCTACTCATTGTACCTGCCTAATAGCAAAGTCCAATATTGGCATTCAACCGCCAGCATGCAGAGAACACAAAGAGATAGTTTAAGTAATGGATAGATATTATTCATGCTTTGTGATTTAACTCCAGCTAAAGAAATCACCAACAAACCCTGGATAAGGTATAACAACTCTTAATTATTTTTTAATTCCAGAGTTAAAATGGCAATAAATCACTATAATGAAGATGAATATCGTAAACAATCAGGAATGATGTCTATATGAATTTTTATGGGATAGATTACTTGCAAACGCAGTCTAATATAAATGATTATTTAAAATATATTGTTATTTTTGGAACTTTGTTTGTTTTAATAGTTTTTTTTATCTTGTATATGCGTCACCGCCTACAAACTAAATATCGGGATTTAACGATTATCGCCTTCTTATTTTTACTCTTCATTTCAGGTATTCAGTATGAAGATTATACTGATAGCCAAAATATACACTCAAAATCATCACAAATGGTTAATTTCGTAAGGTTATTATCAAAAGAGAAAGGTGTAGATGTCAATTCTATATTTTCTAACTCGGTACAATTATCTGATGGCATCATCATTAAAATTGATGACCGGTATTACCGTATTCACTTAAGCTTAGATCAACAAACTTACAGCTTAGAAAAAGTTTGGTTAACAAATCCCAAAATAACAATCATAAAAAAATAAGGCATAAAATGATTATTTATACACCTATTATTATCAAACTTGGATTGGGAATCCTATGTTTGATTGTTCAAATAAACCTCATGGGCAAAGGCAATTTAGCCCCCTCATCAGCAATGGATCAGGTTCAAAACTATGTTCTAGGCGGTATTATTGGTGGTGTCATTTACAATGAATCAATAACAGTACTGCAATTTATACTCGTGCTAATCATCTGGACTTTGCTTGTTTTCGCCCTTAAATTTTTAAAAGAGAATAATCCTTTCATTAAGCGAATTATTGATGGTAAACCTATAACCTTGATACATAATGGCAGTGTTAATGTTAAAGAGTGTCTAAAAAATGGCGTTTCCGCTAATGATTTGATGTTCAAACTAAGATCAAATGGCATTTACGAAATAGAGCAGCTAAAACGCGTTGTTCTCGAACAAAATGGACAATTAACAATCATCCAAAGCGGTGATGAAAATATACGTTATCCAATTATTGTTGATGGCTTAGCTAACCATGACCTACTCGAAATTATCAACAAAGATATTGAGTGGTTAGAAGACAATATATCGAAACAAGGTTTCAGTAAAATTAGTGAAGTATATTTAGGTGAGTATTTGTCGGGTAGGATTAATTTATATGGATATGAGAAAAATAGTACCGAGATTTAAGTCAGGTTTGCACCTTGTATTGTTCTGATAATACTTCTAGTACCTTATGGCTAATAAGGTACAATTTTACGCATGTCATCATGTTCTACCTTGTCTAAAGATGCTGACATTAACTCCTGCTTTGACACAGAGTTGTCCGTTAGATTCAATTTGGCTCTGTGTCCCAGCAGTGTCAGGCCAAAAAACAAAGTCCATATTGTTTGTGTTTCACAGCTCTTCTTCCTACGTTTAAAGCATCCAACCCATGTCCTAGCTTTTAACCACTGGCAATTCATCAAAATTTGTCGTGTAAGCAGGTGATAACATTTCTCTTTTCATTTTGTATCCACTATCACCGCCCTTACTTGCAAACCAAACTTTACCCTGTCCGCTCTTATTAATCGCGTCTAATGTTTTCATTAACTCATCGCTATTACGAAATGGCTTTTGTGTTGAAAACATATCAAGCTGAGCAATATCTGAATCAGTAAAATCAGATAGTATGATGCCTGCTTTATAATACCGGTAACCGTCACGCCAAATAGTATTTAACCCACGCATTGCTGCATTGATAATATCTCTGGTATCACTGCTGGGGTATTCGAGTTTTATATTGATACTATTCGAGTAATCTTCGCCTGATGCGTGGCGGCTGGTTTGAATAAATAACCCAATAATTTTGCAGTGTTGCTTTTCTTCTCTTAATTTTTCTGCTGCGCGTTCAGCATAATCACACACCGCCTTGCGCATTGTTTCTATATCTAAAACTTTCTGCCCAAATGAACGTGAACAAAGAATTTGTTGTTTTATTTTTCGGACTTCTTCTAATTCAATACACGGCTCACCATTGAGCTCTCTCAATGTCCTTTCTAATGTAACCCCAAACGTTTTACGGATGGTTGCTACTGGCGTATTTGCTAAATCCAAAGCGGTATTTACACCCATGATCCTTAATTTTGCCGATATTCTACGGCCAATACCCCACACCTCTTCGATTGGAATAAGAGATAATAATTTTCGCTGCCGTTGCTCGCTGGAGAGCTCGACGACACCACCTGTTTTTTTCCATGTTTTTGCCGCATGGTTGGCTAATTTAGCTAAAGTTTTTGTAGGGCCAATGCCTATACCTACAGGGAGGTGAGTGTTTTGGAGGATAGTTGATTGAATTTCACGGCCGTATTCCTCAAGATTAAAAGTATTATTCATACCTGCAAAATCAAGAAAGGCCTCATCGATTGAATAGATTTCTAAACGGGGCGCGAATGTTGATAATAGTGACATGACTCTATTACTCATGTCAGCATAAAGTACGTAGTTAGAACTAAATATATTAATGTTGTTTTGTCTATAAAAACTGTGGCGCTCGTAATACAGTTCCCCCATCTTTACGCCAAGTTTTTTCGCTTCTGATGAACGTGCAATCACACAGCCATCGTTATTACTTAAAACAATTACCGGCTTCCCTGCCAGATCTGGCCTAAAGACTTTCTCACAACTTGCATAAAAACTATTTACATCAACAAGCGCAAACATTATTGCGCCCGATGAATAATGTAGGTAACAACACCAAATATTTGAAAATCCTGCTCATCGCTGATAATGATCGGCGAATAAGTGGGATTCATAGGCAGTAGCATAGGCGGGTTGAGATGTAGTTTCTTGACCGTAAACTCGCCCTCGAAGCTAGCTATAACGATATCTCCCTCTTTTGCTTTGACCGCGCTGTCAACAATAACAACATCACCATCATTGATATTCGCATCAATCATTGAATTGCCTTCGACCCTGAGCATATATGTGCTTTCAGGGTGCTTAATGAGGGCGCTATTTAAATTTATGCGGTCTTCAACATAGTCCGCAGCGGGTGATGGAAAACCTGCTGGCACTCGGTCAAGAAAGAGAGGGAAGCTTGCTAGTAAATCATCTGTTTCAATTAATCTTAGTTTCATACGACACCAATAATACTGTATGTATAAACAGTATTATTTGATCATTTTATGCGTATGTAAAGCCCTATTTTTACATGCCTCTACATCATACTAGTAAGCAAGATTTATATTTTTCCGACTGTTCTTGATATAATCCACCCTGTGGCTCACATATCATACGACCTCATAATCGGAGGTTACATGAACAACAATCAATTACTTTTACTTGCACTAAACTGTATCAACGAAAATAGAGAGCCATCTCACACGGAGCTGTCAAAGATTTACGTTTTTTATAGAACTGAGATAGATTACAAAGGTATTTCAATTGACGAGTTTATGCTGAATCAAAATTGGCAACTCGTTGACGAGAAAAGGATTCGTAAAGTGATGAGCTTTATTGAAACGTATCTTCATCTGTCATCGGAAAAGGCTAAAGATAGAAAACATGTCGAATAAAACTATTGGTGAATTTATTAAACATTTGCGTATCTCACAAAATATATCAACTTCAGAAATAGCAAAGAACCTCACGATTTCTGAAGCTGAATATATAAAGTGTGAAAATGGCGAGGTATCTATCTACGTAGATGATTTGAAGAGTATCGCAGGTATGTTATCAGTGAAAGAATCAACCTTGATAGAAAAATACATTGATTAGGCCAAATTGCTTGGCCTTTTGCTTGCCCTCTCATTTTTGTGTCACAATTTCGGCACAGCTCGTCACAGTGATTTTCCCTCCATGCTATACTCGTTTCATCATCCCCCCACACAGAAAACCATCATGTACAATCTCGCAGAGCTACCAAAAGAGGATAAAGACAAAGTAAATGTCGATTTAGCTGCTTCTGGTGTCGCATACAAAGAAAGACTCGGCAAGGCAATTATTGATATCGAAGTCGAAAATCAACAACCCGAATACTTGCGCGAGTACTTTCGTGAGCGTTTAGTTCATTACAGAGAATTGAGCAAGCGGTTTCCGCAGGGGTATGAGTATAATAAAGAATAATCAAATACTTCATATTATCAGGTATAAAAATGAGTATTACTCTCAAAGATGTTTTTGAATTAATCCAAATTTGTGCTGACACAAAACCTCAAGTAACTAACCGTGATTTACGCTGTCTAGTAACTAAAGTGTTTAATCGAGTTTTAAAGAATCACACAACATTCACGGGTTATGTCTCAGAAAACGCTGTGGCAGCAATTAAAGAAATGAACGGGATTTACCAAAAAAATAAAGTAGTCAGAGAACACCACCAAAAAATCCATAAAAGTATTACAGCTTTAATTGGAAACATGAGGGAAACAAATCAGTGGAATTATCATCTATTTGAGAAGAAAATTATTGAGTTTTCTTCAGTAAATATTACTACAACAATAGAAAATGAACAGCTTATTGCTAAAAATTCGACTTATCAATCTGTTGGTATCAAACTTGTTCATTGGCATGAATTAGACCTAGTAGTAAAAATCATAATATACGAACATCTTTTACGCTCTGATATCGCAAACAGGTCTGATTGGGTGGTGGCATAAATGCGCCAACCACTCGAGTTGGCGCATTAGTTTTTATTGCTGCTCTACCTGTTCCGTAGCTTCCTGCTCTGCCCTTTCCGCTTCCTCTGCTGCACTTTTAGCTTCTTCTTGCGCTAATCGCTCTGCTTCTATCTTAGCGAGTCTCTCAGCTTCAGCTTGCTTTTGATTGTAGATAGAGTTGGATGGCATGTTTACACGAACGTCAATCCAGTGGCCACGTGGAATGTCACAGAGCGCTCCTGGTGTTAATTCTACTTTGCCGTCAAATAACGGCAGCGGTTCTTCATCTTCTCCTGCATCACGTAAAAACTCAGGATAAAGCTTAAAGCGCTCATATTGAATGTCTTGTGGTAGTTCGTGCGGCCTATACGACGTATACAGAACAATATCACCGTCTTCGTCCGGTTCAACGATATGAAGATCGAAAGGGTGCGGCGTTCCTTTTTCTAGCACATCATATTTAACGAAAACAAGTGGAAGCTGGTTAATACCGCATGGAATTGTGATGCCGCCATTGATACCACCCCAACTCGCATCAGAGTGCAAGCCAAGAACGCCATGCAACTGGTAAATACCTGTATGTAGTTTTTTGAGTGTTACACCTTCTGCCTCATCGTTTGGATCGACATGGTCAGCGAATACCCGAATAATCGGTGATGCTGCTTTTAAGTTGCCGTTTGAGTCTTTTGTTGTATTTACTGTTGAGTAAATAACATCTGCTTTTAGATCTCCATTGACGCAAGAGTAATGCATTATTTGTTTGCGATCACCGCGGAAAAATAAACCATAGCTGCGAGTCGAATCATATGATGCTGTTAATCCAGCCCCCCACGTACCGAATGTACTTGTGTCATCTGAAGCCCCACCACCCTGCCCAAAGAAACCAGAGGGCGTGTTACTCTTAAGTTGCGCCCCAGTTGTTCTCGGATTCAATGATCCTACCCCAAAATCACCAACTTGCATTAGCGTGCCTCCAGATCCTGGAATAACATGGTCAATCCAAACCGTTCCTGTTTTTGTTCTAATTGCCGCTGGAGTTACTTGTATTGCTTTGCCATTACTGTCAATCGCAGTAAGCAACCCTTTGACTGTGACATTTCCAACAACCTCTCCCCCATTTTTATCAAACTTCCCATCTAGCTGCTTATCCATTTCTTTTGTTGTGCGCAGCTGCTGTGTTGTTTGGTCTGGCAATGTAACAGTAATAATGCCCTGCTCTGTCATCCAGCGCGTTAATATGTCGCTGAACTGAACGTTCGAGACGTTCATTGACACTATTTTATTCATCGCATCTGAAACAGAATGAACCATTGTCGTGAGAATGACGTACTTCGCCCCTGTTGCTGCAGCTGGTAATGGGAAATTTAACGTGAGTTCAGTATCTGATTGAATCGACTGAATACTATTGTTGTGAACCGTGGTACCAATTTGAATTTGAATCGCTTGCTCTGCTGAAACACGGTTAATGTTATTGAGCCATTTAGTGCCGGTACCGATTAATTTAGTGCTATTTGCTGTAGTGGTAACTGTGCCTGTGTTGTACATATGATTGATTCTCCGAAATTTAGATACAAAAAAACCGCAATTAAGCGGCCTGTTAATTATTCTGAGGTTTAAATGGTTAGTGCTTTTACTGTCGATGTGCCAACTTTGAAAACTTCCACCCTCTTCAGATTTGAGTAACTCAAAATAACGCTTGCTGTTGCATTCGTATTTGGGTCGCTTTCTGTGGATACTGCACGAATATAGATATAACTCTTACCGCCTCGGGGTGAAACAGGCAACTGAATAGGGCCTGCATTGACAGTTAAATCTAATCCACCATTTCCTGTATATTTACCCGTTTCACTGTACGCAGTCGCTACACCTCCATTACCATCATCAACACCAACCTGAATTCGAACATATGCGGAGTATTGCCAGCCACCTTCTACCCTGGTCATTTTCAAGTTACACGCTAAATCTGCATCAAATACTCTGCTAAAAATTTCAGAGTTGATTTCAACTGCTTTTATCCAGCCAGTGTTTAGAGTTCCAACATTTAATGTTGCTCGATGAATTGTTCCTGTGATTTTCGTTGCTGTTGAATAATACACATCACCCAAAATTTCTTTTGCATCAACGGTACCACTAAAATAACCGTCAGCACCCTCAATCCGACCGCGGAATATTGCATTGTTAAGCTCAACATCGCCATCTTTATCAATTTTCCAGCCATCATCCCCTGCTTTATAGCTATTAGACTGAATAACATTGCCAATTTTCGCATTGGTTATTGAGCCATCTTCGATATACGTTGGACCTAAAAACACTTGATTATTTTTTATTGCAAATGGAGTAACAAGTTGACCATTAGCGTTATTAAGAATAATAAACTCATCAGCGGCAAAAGCGATTTGAGTGACAACTTGCCCGTTTTTAACCTGTGCACTCATCATCATTTTAACATCGTAGTATTGCCCGTTATGCAATACACCCGCTTTAATGCTGAAGTAAGCCCGAGAGTTTCCTTGCTGATCTACAGAAGTTTCTGCTCGTTTCTCAATTGCTGCCTTGTTATCGCCAATTTCTGATTTAATGAGTTCGTTAACCTCCGCTTGTGATTTCTCATTATCAGATACCGTTTTCTTGAGAGTTGTTATACTCGCATTAACATCATCAAACTGTGTTTCTAACTTTTCTATCGACTGTGCAAACGCATGATTGTTATCAGCAACAACTTTATCAATACGAGTGATTGACGCTTTAGTGCGTAAGATTTCCGTGCCTTGAACATTCTGCTGAGCTGTTAACTGTCCGATAGCTTCAACTTGTGAGCCCTCAGTGTTTGCCATCGTCTGTTCGATATGATTAATTGATGCCTCATTATCGTCAAAGCGTGCTTTTGACCGTTCCTTTGCCTCCGTTAATGCTTTATCCGTATTTGCAGTCGTTTCAGTTAACTTGCCGATGTTTGCTTGGGTCTCTTCGTGCTGACTCTGTTGCGTCTGTTCAACCCGAGTTGTCGTTTCCTCAAGTGTCGCAATAGACTCGGTGTGCTGAGTCACTACCGCATTGATGTTAGATAACTCTTCTTTGTTAGCATTGATATCTTTGCCAAGCTCTGCACGTACTTGTTCTGTGCGCTCAGATTGGGCTTTATCTTTCTCCGCGATTGATTTACGCACATCAACAAATTCAGCTTCAGATTGTTCATGCTGCGCTTTTACATTCTCAGCTAATTCAGATGTGGCCTTTTCATTGGTTGCGGTTGCCGTTGCTAATCGAGTCACTTCTGCTTTTGTTTTCAATAGCTCTGAATTAGTTTCATTCACTTGTGCATTGGTTTGCATTAGTGCTTCAGAGAAAGAAAATTCAAGGTTAGTGATAGTTTGATTAATGTTAGTGATATAACCGGTCATTTCACCGAACTGGGCTGTCGTCGATTGTTCAAACTTCGCTTGCGCTTGTTTTAAATCTGCTGTTGCCGTTTCGACAGTAGTGACACGGCCTTTGATGGTACCGACTTCTTTGTTTGTTTCCCCTAGATCTGCTTTGACTTGGCTGATTTGCTGCGCTGTCGCTTTCTCATAAGTCGCCTGTGCATCTTTAATATTCAGAATTTCAGATGCGTTGAAGTCAACTTTTGCGGTGATTTGTTCTTGCCAGCGTGCAGCAGCTTCTCTGTCAGTAACCTGCACTTGCTCAATGCGGAATATCTCAGCTCTACGGTCTGCAACTTCTTCTTTTAAGCTAAAGTGAACTTCAGTCGTAAACTTGGTGTTCATCATTACGGCTTCGTTAACAGCTTCTATCTCGCGATCAATACTGATAACTTTTTGCTTGAAGTCGTCATTGTCGATTTGTAAGTCGGAGAGATTGTCTTTGTTGAATTCGATTTGTTCTTGTAACTCTTGGCCGGCTTCTGTTGATAGGAAGTTGTTTTTTAACTCTTCCATCATTTCTTCCGTTGTCGCATTCGCTTGGCCTACTGCTTCAACAAACGGAGACTTGCCATAGCTGTTAACTGTTCGAACATAAAACCAATAATCAGTACCGGCTTTTAAATTCTCCTTAGTCCAGAATTGTCCCTGACCTTGGCGATTGGCTTTTGTTGTCACTTCGGTGTCATTCGTGCTGGCCAGTTTTTTGTCGCTGAACCAAAACTCAAATGTATAGCCATGCTGTGCGGTTTCGCCACCGTGCGGAATGCAAGTCAGAGAGAACATACCGCCAACCATTTCAACGCTAACTGGTTTAGGTGGGGCTTGGATATCAAAATCAACAATGGCAGGGGCTGACATTGCGCCAGCCGCATTAATAGAACGGACTTCGGCACGATATGAACCGCGCACAAGGCCTGATAAATCTACTCTATCTTGTGGTACCTGAATAGACTGAATTACTTTGCCGCTTTCAATGATGTTTACTGTGTTATAGCGAACATCCGCAGCAGCGGATTGCCAACTCAAATAACCCTGAACGACCTCACCAATATTGGTGGCCACAAATACAAGGTTAAGTGGTGGTGCTACCCCGCCAGTCGGTAAAACAGTGAATGGCGGTCTAACAAAAGGTTTGCCAATTATATCCTCATAGATATAGGCGCCGTCTTCCTCGAGGAGAATATCAACACCTTCTTGTGGGTGAAACTTCCACTCAGCAACGCGACACTCAAAGTTCTGTATGCCAATATGTGGTAAGTTCAGCAAGCAAACATCCCCTGGTCGATACGCATAACCATCCATGTCCATTTTTAATTGAATGCGACGACCTGCGCGTTTTTTGCGTAGATATAAATTAGAAAGGCGTGCTGCTTGGTATGGGCTAGTGACAAAGCGGTAATCGATATTTTCTTTAATCTCTAACCCATCTTCCTCAATCCATTCATCAACAATGACTGGTTCAAAATCAGTTTTAACATATTGCTGCTCGGCATCGACGAAGGTACCGTAAATCGCATTAGTTGCATCACGTAGCGCAAGTTCAGGTGTGATGTTAACTGTGTCGATGATTTGATTCGGTTCAATGCGTAATACTGCAGGGCCATTATAAGCCTGCATTAAAATACCATGCTTGCCTGCAACATAAGTCGGCTCAGCAGCAATGCACCGGTGCATGTGATCAAGTAGTGATGATGGTGATTCAGAAAGCTCATAAGCGCCATTGATAGTATGGCGGGGTTCAGTATTCCCTTCTGGGGTTACAACTGGTTCATAGCTTAAATCTGCTGCCGTTTTAAATTCATCAAAATTTAGTTCTAAATCAGGCACATTGAGATAACTGCGATAGTAATCAAGCGCAATCAATACTCCGTTGTCAGTCCAAGCATCTTTACCAATGCGCGGATCGAAAACCTCTTTGCCCCACATTTCAACTTTGACATTAGGCACACCATAAGGGAATTTTTCCGCATCGTATTTCAGTGTTAACCGCAACCACGCTAAATTTTCGCCGATCATGTCATCTTTCCATGACGGGGCATGCTTCAATAAATACGGGTCACTTGTGGTGCGGCCGTTATGAAACTCGTAACTGACCTTGTCGCCAAAGGTTTCTATCAAATCATCATTTAACCAAATGCGGCCAATTTTATGAATCGGGTGGGCCGCAAGTGCAATGGCCATAAATAAACGTTCGCCATCTGTTTGATCGCCCTTTTCTTCTTCGGCGAAAAACAGCAAACCTGACTGAACTGTTTTACCGACAACAATGGTCTCTGGCGCCACTGCTGAACGTAACATCTGTTTGCGCTCTGACTGGTCCCGATAACGCATCGATGGCATTTTTTCTTGGAAAATAAACGTGCTAGCCGCTTGAACAGCAATTCCGGCAACTATCAAAGCGGTACCCAACCCGCCGGTTGCCATTACACCTGCGATCATTAAACCCGCAGAGACGACATTAGAGACAACTTTACCCATTACTCAACTCTCCACGCTTTAATAGGTTTATGATTAACTGGTCGCGCGCCATTCTCAGTGACAGCCCATATTTTATTAGCCCATAACACACCAAGGGTTTTGCCATCGTCACCATCAAACATAACAAGATCACCACGTATCGCGGCATTAGGGGCTATTTCTTGAAAGAAATCCGAGAGGCCAGTTTCCAGATCCCCGAACTCAGATTTTAAAACTCGCATAGCCCCTGATTTGGTTTTATACCTACCGCGCGCCTTTTCTGCGATATCAACACCGCACACCGCAATCGCGCAATCAGCAGCAAACAAGCAGCAATCATGCTCCCCCCAAACAAACGGCTTTTGCATGGCTTGGCGTAAGGTTTCAGGAAGTTGAGTTGTCCAATTTGGGTGTCGCATTTGCTGATCTCCGGGCGTAAAAAAACCCGCCGAAGCGGGTCTTAAAGATTGATAAATTTATTTTTTACACATTTCTAGAATGATCTTATCTTGCTCCACACTATTAGAAATGGTTACGGAGCCAACCTCTATATTGTATCCATCAATTGTGACTGTAGATATGAACATCCTGCTGCCAGCATATGCACCATATGTATTTTTAGAATTCACATATCCACATACGGTGGTATTCGTTAATTTATCATTAGACTCAGCCGGATGAGACTCTAGATCCCTAAAAATTGCCGAGGAAGGATCTTTCATTTTACTTGAAACTTTCTTCTCTACTGCATTAAATATAGATGACTGAGATACTGATGCCTCTCGATAAATGAAAATAGCTGCAACTATGCCGACCACTACAGCAAAACTAATAATCAATTGCTTATTCACTAGACTACCCTATACAGTTTTTTTAAGAGTAACGATAAATCACTTATAAATAAACGTTGGCGCATCTTTTTTGCTACCCCAGTATATAGCACGCTCAGCCATTTGTGCTACATACCGAAAAATACGATCCCCTTTATGGCGCTTTGTCCATGACTCGTCCGTAAACCTATCCGGTAGTCCCTGAGACCATCTTTCAAAACGATTAGAAACCGTGACTGCAACCTCATTATTATTACCCGTGGTAACGCCAATATTGGAAATTTGCCCAGCAAAAATAATTTCAGCCAATGCTGGCTTGCCGTCGAAATCTAAAGCCACCAGCATCAAGCTAACATTGCGCCCACGACTTCTTTCATTCATAACATCTGCAATAAGGAGAGAGTCAAAACCAGAAAGCGATAATATTAATTGCTGTGGACTGGTTGAGTTACTTTCGGTAACTGGCTCTATACTTCCCAAAGATCCAACACCTTGATACACCTCACCCGCAATAATTAAATTACCAAGCCCGGTATGAGCTCTTGTCACGCCTGATTTGAGATCCAGTTTGGCTGCAATAACCAGTTCGAAACCATCATTAATGGCCTTTACCATTGCGTTTGAAAAAGGATGATACAACATCAGTATAAAGCCTCCTCAAATGTGATGGTGACATTGGAGAATACACCAGGGCGATATTGAAAACTTCCTTGATCATTACTTGTTAATTTAAAAATTCCAAATGGCTTCACGGATTCTATTTTCTCATTAACTTGTGGTGACAACCTAAGCATGGGTGAGATAGGAATAATTGCATTCCCATCTTTATCACTTATCACATTTTCAGTGACCATTTTTAGCTCATTACTCACCGTAATGTAATCCCCTTTGCGCACTACAACTGAATTCTTTAGCCATCCCTTTGTTTGTAGCGATTTTCCCATTTGGTTTCCTATACTAACAAGTGGTGAGCCCTTGCCTTGTAATCCCTGCCTGATCCAATTGCTAATTTTCACTCGCCCGCTTTCGCCGTCCAGTTGTGCCATTAAAACCTCTAACTCTCTAGATATGGCTTCAGTGAGATTATTGAACGTTAAAGTGCAGCGCCAGCGGCTTCCAGAAAACCTCACCGTTTGACTACTCCCTGTAAATGCCGAGGTAAATGTTTTACTGTTACTGATTAACTGCCAGTTCATTGAGGAAGGTACGACATTCTCAGGCCATTCAAGTACCATTGTTTTACCTCCCAAGGCTTTTTCTTAATGTGCCATTATTTTGAAAGTCCCGCTGAATCTTAGTTAAAGCATCCTGTGAACCTTGCTTTGCTCCCATTTCTGCCGCCTGCTGAATGGCCTCTTGCAAAGCCTGATCGCCATTTCCTGTTAAATGGAAAGTTTGTTGGATGATAATATTCGGGGTTTGCTGTTGTGTATCTAAACCAAGCACCCTTACCCCCAAAGAACCATCACGCGCACGGGTTAATGGCATAATTGCTTCCGCACCAGCTTCTCCCATCAATCCCATTTTAGGTGCTCCGCCCTTTGCAAACGGAAATAATGTGGGTGATTTTACGATAGTGTTACTATATGCACTTAGCCCTGGTGAGTTGTATGTACCACCTTTAGCATTTGGGGTAGGAGCCGCCCCTGCACCAATAGCATCACCAAATGCAGTACCCGCAAACCCAGCCTTTAACGCATTAAATATCATCATCTGAAAAATCATTTTTGTAATTTCAGTCACAATAGATTGCGCAAAATCTGCAAAGTTTAGTTTTCCAGTGGCGACAAAATTAGCTAGCATTCCAGACATATCACTTAGTGCGCCATTGCTGATTGTGCGCATTTGGTCATACACATTCTCAGCAGAATTACCAAAATCCTGAATACCTTTCGCCATGCCAGTTGTTGCATTTCGATTCATCGCTAATTTATCGCGAGAAGATTGCCTAACAATATCTAATTGCCTTTGTTCTTCTTGAGATAAAAAGAGCGTTTGATCTGCATAGAGTTGAGTGGTTTTATCCGATACTTCTTTATCTAACTGATAACGACGCTGGCGAAAATCATCACGAACCCTTTGTTCCTCCAGCATAAGCTCATATGCAGGTTGGCTCATGGTCATTTGTAACATTTGATTTGATGAATCCTGACTTAATTTTGATGTTCGTTGCATCACTTCAAAATTCTGGTCATCAAACTTTTTCCGTAGTTCCTTGTATTTTATTTCCTTTTCTAGTTCTGCATTTTTTATTAACTGTGCACGAATTTCGGATGAATGGGCTTGAATGGTTTTTTGCCGAGCGTTTAAATGCTGCCCCTGTAATCCAATTAACTCTTGCTCAAATGAAGCAAGCTTACGTTCAGACGCTGTTAACCCCTCGGTTTCCTCTAACTGAGCACGTAACGCCGCACCTTGTTGTAAAAGCTGTTCTATTCGTTGCTTCCCTTCATCAACAACAGCACTACCCCCCATTTTTTTGGGCGTCGTAAATAGCTTATCCAATCCCTTTAATGCTTGTTGATACTCCGTTGCCGAAATAGTGCCTTTATCGAGCATGTCCTTAAATTGCTTCTGTCTTTCAGAGCGTTCTTTTTGCTGATCTGTTCCTGCTTTGAATGCCGAGTTAAAATTCGTCGTTATCTCAAGTTGTTTATATGCAGCTTCTTTTTGCTCTAATAACTGTTTTTCCTGTACTTGAGACTGCTCTTTTTTGAGTCTTATTGCCTCCTCTAAGAAGGCGTTATTCATCTGAGTATTTATTTTTGCATAATTACTACCATTGGTTATGTCATATAACCCTTGATAGCTGCGCCTAAGAGATTCTACTTCTCCTTTTTGTACTTTCAGCGCTTCGCTTTGAGTGTTTTCTGCTTTTGTCTTAGCTTGCAATGTCGATATCTGAGCTAACTCAGAAGCTTCTCTTGCCTTTCCTTCCCTTTCAAGTTGAGCGATTCGTTGCACTATACCCGATTCAACAATAACGCCTTCGTCAATTAATTTTTTTATCCCTGTTAATGGTTGCTCACCTATGGAAACTAATTTACTAATAAGCAAGTCAACACTGCCACCAGACTTTTCCATCTGGATGCCAAGTTCTGATACTTGATGTAGCAAATCACCAGAAAAACCTGCTGAGGCAGCTGCGGTAACTGATTTATAGGCTTCCGCGGTACCCCCTAATTCATTGGCAAGATTACGCAGATCGTAGGCCGTTGTTGTTAGCCCTAATCCGCCTTTTTGCAGCGCAGCATTAAAGGCCTTTTGGCGTTCTTCGGCCTGCTGGTACTGCGAATAGAGATAAGTGAAAGCTCCCGCTGATGCCATAATTCCAATGCCAACAGCGCCCCCCATCATCCCCCATGCGCTTTTAAACAAACTTGCACTATTGGCCGCGGCGCGTTGTGAGAACGTCAGTTCCTTGCTGGCTTCGGATAATTGATTGGTTGCCGTGGTAAGGTTTTTCTTGCCATCAATCTCACTTTTATTTGCTGAAATAACCTCAATGGATGCGCTTTGCATCCGTTTTTTGGCTTCAGCCTCAGCAATATTAGCTTCTCGGATAACTCGCGCATTCTTGGCATGTTCTTCTGCATAACTGACAGAAATACCGTGTTGTTTATTAACTTCGACCTGTCGCTCTAAATATTCATCGAGTGAGAAAGCTTGCTCCCGCCTCGCAATAGCTTCATCTCGCATTTTTGCGGCAAGGTTAATTTTTTCTTGTGCGCTTTTTCTATCGGCTTGCGCCCCCTCAATCTGCGCGCGTGATAAATTAATAGCCTCACGTGCGGCTTCTTGTGCTACACGTTGTTGCTCTGCTAAAGAAAACTTAACGTTGTTCACATTTTCTAAAGAGCGCTCAAGCGCAGGAATGAAACCGCCAATTAAGCTACTGGTAGCCACATTAGAGCCAGCTGAAACATTGGTTAATGCCGTACGGAGTTGAGCAAACCCCATTTGAGAATGGCGTGCTAACTGGCCAGAAGCGGATAAATCCGCCCCCGCTTTTCGTGCATTAGCCGAAACTTCCAATAATTTAGTCGCAGTCTGTCCTGCATCTTTAGAGGCAGCTTGTGCAAACTTTTTCGATTCTTTACTGGCAGAATCATAGGCATCAAACACTTGGGATTTAAAAGAGGCTGCGTTGAGGTGTAACGCAACCGCTAAACTTGCAACGTCAGCCATTTATTGCCCTCATAACATCATGACACTGCGATTCAAAATCAGTGCGAACACTCGCTATTGATGCAGTTGCTTGTTGGTTTTCGGTGGTATTTCCTTGCCCAGGCATAAAAAATGCCTGCCAGTGAGTGATAATGTCGGCAGGCAATTGAGCAATTTTTCTCGGATCTGGCTCACCCCATCGGTCAGCCAATTGGAAAATAAACTTAAGATAGGGTGAGTTGGTTAGTTTTTTTGCGCTTCCTCAACGGAGCCATAACTAAATTTTTGCACGAATGACATTGCTGATAGCAGGGTCGGTGTGTCGTGTGCCTGAATAAGCTCATCCGCGGTAGGTAGCTCTTCACTCGAAAGAGGCTGACCATCTTTATCGCAAATGGCCTTTAAGATAAGTTTGGCACCCGCTTTACTCGCATCAGAACTGAATCCCGTTTTCTGAGCTTCTTGTAAATCATGCTCATACTCATCGAGTTCAGCGATAGTCAAACGACGAATAAAAACTGTTACCCCTAAAATAGGATGTTCTTCAACATGTGGGGACGCTTTCAACAGTGAGGCTTTCAATGACATTATTTTGTATCTCCTGACGCTACCACACCCCAAGTTAGGTTGTTTTGCTTACCTTTGACTGAGATCTGGATAACTTCACTTGCTGGCGCACTAATATCTGCCATTTCCCAACCTGATAACGCTAAGATCATCGTCGCGGTACGTTTATTAGGAAGTTCAATGAAGAACTGCACCGTTTCACGCGCCTGTGCCGCATTCAAAAAAGCCGCAAAATCTGCATTTTCAGGATCATCGATAAAGCCCAGTGTTTTTTCAGGGCCTTCTGGCATATCAGAAATAAATTGCTTATTTTTATCCTTTAGCGTGGTGCAATCCACAAAGCTACCTGTTAGACCTGTAGCACCAATGGCTTTACAGTTTTCCAGCGGCTTCAAAGCAGTTGGTAAATCACCCACTTTACCCCATTTAACGATAGTCCCAGCTGGAAGCATGGCGTATTCTGGCGAAGATTTATCAGCCATATTTTTACTCCAAATAAATGAATTAACGATATTTTTCGATGCTGGCGCGTATCTCAGCGGCTAGCGTGTTTAAAATAAATTGGCGGTTATAGTCCAATGCTGGACGGATGAAGGGATTAGGGATTTGTTTTACTGTGCCAAACTCTTGTGCTTTGGCTTTCATTGCGTGAGCTTTGCTTGGCCCTACACGAACGGTCATGACAGAGAGCGTTTTTTGGTCTTTCATGCGGCTCGTTGTGCGGATCTTGATACTGTCGCGCATGTGCTCTGATTCGCTGGTTGCATCATAGCCTGCGTGTTGTTTCATATCCTCCAGCACAGGTACCATCGCTTCACGTCCAGCTTGCCGTAGCACTTTTGTCGTTATGTCCTCCCCTAAACGGTTTAACTCATACTCCAATTCTTTAAGGCCTTTTATCTCAACAGTTGCCCTCATTCAGCCCCCTCTGGATAAGTGATAATAAAATCACGCATCACACGCCAAATAACCCGTTTATCCGTCTGTTCTTCTCTGTTTTGCATGAAATTACCTCGCTGAACTGTTTGAACGGGATAACGACCAATGTGACCATGAATGATGTTTTCCCATGCATTGAGCACTACTTTTTCAAGCTTTAAGGCTTTTGAATAGTCATTAGGGATCTGAAAGGTAATTTGAAATCGCGCTTGAACAAGAGATGTTTTAGCTAGGCCGGTTATCATTTTGGGGTCACTTATTTTCTGATAAGTCACCCCCTCAAGCACATTTGAAGGAAGCGCGACAGGGTAAGCGTTCAATCCCGTTAGTCGCTCTAAGTCTGCCTTGATATCAGTTTCTATCATGTCGACTGTCGACCTCCGCTGTAATAATTAAACGGTCTGACTGGTTTCTATCTAATGCGCGCACCGTGAAATTGCGCTTTTGATAAGCAATTATCCATCCATCATCAATATCGCTACGGGGTCGAATGGTGAAATGGTAGGTTTCGATAACTTGTTGCTGATCTGCAGTGCGAATTTTGCGATTAGACATCGCCTCCACTTTGGCCCATACGTCAGTGACTTTTACTAACTCTGTTTTAGGTTCACCAAAATCGTCCCTGATTTCTTCTGGGCGTGATAACGCAATACGTTTATTGAGTTCGCCGGCTTGAATCGATGTCATATCCCATACCTCACATAAGGTTGTAATAAAGCATCAAACCCCAGCGGAAGTTGAGCGCCAGACGCGCCAACAACAACAGATTCTCGATTAGCATACCAATGACCAATGATCAGCAGTGCCGCAAGGCGTACGTCACCACTAAAAACCAAATTCAACTCAGGGTCGATATCTGCCTCAGACTCTTGAACTAATGTCCGCCTTGTATGGCTTTCAATCAAACGAAGCGCCGCTGCTGAATAAAGTGTTAACAAATCATCTTCTTCAACATAATCAATCTCTAATCTGAGTTGTTGTTTGATAAGTTCAAGAGAAAGCATTATTTCTCCTTTTTGCCTTTAGTTTCTTTTTTTGGCTCTGGCTCTGGCTCTGGCTCTGGCTCTGGCTCTGGCTCTGGCTCTGGCTCTACAAGATTCTGTTCACCTTCAATTTCAACTGCATAGCCTTTTAAAACGAGTTCACGGCCATGTTGCTCCAGTGTTTCTATTTCTTCACCTTCTACAACTACCTTATTACCAAAATAAATTGCACGTAATATCTTTAGTTTCATAGATCACCCCAAAAAGAAAAAGCGGCCTATTGACCGCTTTCATGGATTATTCACCTGTTTTTGGTGCCGTAAAATCACCATAAATAAAGGCTTCAGGTCGTTTTACCGCTAATGCCAATCGTTCCTCGCAACGAATGGAAATCATGTTTTTCTCGAAGTCATCAGTATTCTCAGTAGAAATGACAACGTTAGTTTCCTCACGGTCAAATAACTGAGCCCCTGCATTGAATGCCCCAGTTAAAAACTTACCTTTGAAAGCGGCAGTTTCAGTGGCAACAACAGGTAATCCCCACAGAGTAGGTCCCGTTAGTGCCGCTGGATTCGCTAAAATATAACGGCCTAAGGTATCTTTCATTAACTCAATTTTCGCCCAATCAACAAAATGCAACACATGACCAGAGGCTGGGAATCGTGCTAACTGAGCCTGCAACATGGCAAGTCGCAGATCATCAATGCCATTTTGTTTCTCTACCTCAAACTCCGCTTTAAATTTAGACGCCTGTGGAATGATGCCGTGTAAGTGCGCTCCAGAACCATCACCAAATAAGATTTCCTGCTCTTCCACAAACTTCAACCCGTAGCGCATTTCTGCGTCAACCAGTGACTGCAACTGTGAAAAGTCATCTAAGATTTGCTTAGATGCTTTAAACAAATGTGCAATGGTAGTTACTGCGGTAATTTTTGGCTCGAATTTAATATCACTGTAGGGTTTAGCTGTATTTTCAGGCACAACAGCAGCATTGTTAGTAAATCCAGTTTGCTGAACCCAGAAAATTGCAGGTGATTGTGTTTTGCCCGGCGCGATAAGTTCACGGATAAACAAACGTTGCTTTGGTGCGACATCGACTCCTGGTAATCGTTGAGGAGGAACTATACCTTCTGGAACATCGGTAGAAATTAATGCGGCATTAACCGGCACTGAAATCCGTTTATTTCCCTGAATACTGGAGTTGATATCTTTTAATACTTCAGCAGAAACAAATTGCTGACCGACACTTTTCACTGTTTGTAACGCATTATTAAGCGGCATCTGAGCGACATGTTGCTCCAGATCACCTAATGCAGCCTTTAAAGTTGTCTCAGCAGCTTTTAAAGCGTTTAAATCAGATGCCATTTTATCAACAGTGTCTTTAGTTGAAGCACTTAAGCTACCAGCCGCTTTCGCTTCTTTTAAAGCCTCCTCCGCTTTAGCAGTAAATTTTTCATTGGCTTCTTTGATTGTTGCTGACAAGGTTTTCAATAATTCATTTGTATCAGACATAGTGTCTCCAATAATTAATTAGTTTTTGCAAAGGCCCTTACAGCCTCTTGCAAATCAGATAAGGTTTTTGGGTTTATTTCGTTGGTAGCGCTTGGCATACCATTAGGATCGGAAGTAGCGCCCGGCATACTTCCCGTTAAGGCACTAATTAGTTTTCGTCGCTCGGAACGCGGCATTTCCGCTTTAGCCAATGCTGCATCGAGCTTACGTATAGCGGCTTGGGGACTTTCATCACCATCATTAATTTCATCAGCCGCAAGCACCCCGTCAGCAAAACCTTTTGCTATTGCATCACTTGATGCGATATAGGTTTCATCATCCATCATTTTGCTGACAACACTTTCAGACTGACCACTTCTAGCAACATAGATATCGGCCATTGATTTATCAAAAGGCTCTAAGTCTGCCGCTAATTTTGCAAAGTCGTGCCGGTTACCAACCCCTATTGACCAGCAGTTGTGGATCATCAAAAACGCACCGCGCCCCATATGAATTTCATCGCCTGCCATCGCAATAATGGATGCGGCTGAAGCGGCAATGCCCAAGATATTAACGGTGACTTTGCCACTGTGAGCACGAAGCAAGTTATAGATAGCCAACCCTTCAAACATGTCACCACCTGGGCTATTGATATTGACGACGACATCATTGTTCCCAATAGCGCGAAGTGCACCAGAAATACGCTTAGCGGTTACTCCCTCCCCCCAATAATCCTCACCAATAACATCTAAAACAGAAATCGTGTTGGCAGAGCTAGCGGCACGGATGCTGCTATTCCACTTATCAAGTGCTCTTGGTTTGAGTTCATAGCTAATCGATGCGCAGGGGCGATCCTCCAGCGCAACTGGCAAATTGTTTCTTTTCATTAAATTTACTCCTCGGAATGAGGTTTTTGGGGTTGAGTTGTTGGGTCACCTTCTGGGAATAGCCAGTTGGTGATTTGAGCCTTAAGCTTTTCAGCCTCACTGCCAGAAATATCTTTTCCTAACTGGTCAATCGGGGTTAAGTTGAGTTGAACAGTGTAAATATCACCACCATCAATAGGCGGAAGGTTTTCAAGGCGCCTCACATCATTACGGCTCATCCAACCATTTTGCAATGATGTTGTATAGTAAGCTGCTCGACCTGCGCTATCTGCTCGAAGTAATCCCTCGACAGAAAACTCTGCATAATAATCATCATCACCACTCAATAAACAACGACTGATTTCTTGCTCGATATTGACAAGTAATGGCCTCAATGTGTTCGTTAAAAACTGCATGTTCATGCCTTCCACACTGGATGCCCAACTGCTTTGTTTATCCATATGGCCAACCATAAACGGAGGAACACGAAACCAGCGGCAAATTTCCTCTATACTAAAAGCCCTACTTTCTAACATTTGCGCTGCTTCAGGGTTCATAGTGACATTGTTGTATTTCATCCCCCCCTCAAGCACCATCATTTTTCCAGCATTCTTTGAACCGACAAAGCTTAATAAATAACTTCTAATGCGCTCTCGCTGCTCGTCATTCAAAGGAAGTTCTGAAGAAATAAAACCAGAGCTCTGCAGCCCATTTTCGAATATTTTAGCGGCTGATTCTTCAACTGATAAAGCTGAACCAATGACATTTCGCCCAGTTTGAATGGGGATCATTCCACATATGCCATCCATACCAAAACCACGGATATGCATCATATTTTTAATGGGTACTATTCTCTCTTCTTTGGTGAAAGGGTCTGTGTATTTATATTCAAGCATTCCACTAGCTTCATCACGCTTTACGACCATGTTTTGAGGAAGTAGCGGAACCAACGCAACAAGCTTTGGGCCGATGTATTTTTTTTCAATAAAGCTATTCCCGCGCAAACATAAACTAGCTACTACCATTAGCATGAATCTTGATGGCGTCATCTCTATATTAGGTTGCTTGCATAGCAACCTATAAACGGGATGCTCTTTAGCTAAAGTACGCGAACCGTCACTTCTGCTTTGGTAGATTTTTATAGGTAAAGTTGAAATAGATTCACTTAGTAGCCTCACACAGGCCCATACGGTTGAGAGCTGCATTGCTTTATCCGCAGTCACAAGCTTTCCGCTAGTGCTCACGCCACTCCATTCTTGCCAAAATTCTCCATTGGTTAGCGATATTGGGACGCCCAACCAATTAAGAAGCGCGCTCTTAACGCGCCCCGGCTTCTTGTTATGCTTCATCAGATACCTACTATGATTGGGTTATTTATGAATCCTGAGTAATCAGGCTTATCTTCATGCAGCATCGCTCTTCCGACCGCCATCATTGTCGAAACCGCACCATCAATTTTATTTTCATTGCCATCTTTGGTTGGCCTAACAACATCATCACTACCCGGCAAATATTTACCGACCACATTTTGAAAGCACCATGTCATGATAGGATTTCCATCATGATGGAATCGACCTGCAGCAAGTGCGGCTTCAATCTCTTTCATGGGATCACTCATATTTGTGTAGTTTTGCGTAATCGAAATAGGCTCCAGCCCTTCATCCTGCAATCGATGCGAAAGCGCAATAGCCCCCGAGGGGTCGATAGGACTTGAAACGATGTTGAAATGCGCTCTCAATTTTAAAATTGAGTCCTCAATGAGTCGATAATCAACTTCTGCGCCATCGCTCGGAATGAGAGCACCTTGATTGACAAAGCTTTGATAGCGTTCAGCTGTTCGTAATTTGTCAGTATCCGTTGAATAAATAGTATCTTCAGGTGCAAAAAATAATGGTGACACTGAAAAATAATGCTTTTTACCGTTAATTTCGCGCTTAAAGATTGGTGCGACACAGTTCAAATCTAGCTTTGTCGCTAAGTCGATCCCTAAATAAACATCCTCGCCGTAGAAATCTTCAATTTTTAGGCTCTTGTCCTCCGCTTTTCGCCAGTGGTCCATGTTATAGAACGCTGATTTAGCGGTTACCCAAATATTGAAATGCTTCGTTTTGATTTGATTGGTCTGCCTGGGGGTTGTTATCCCTAGCTCTTGCTTTGCTAACAGGTAGTCATATTTGACAGAGACGCCACAGTTAGGATTCGATTTAATGACTGCTTCAGGTGCTTTCCAGTCATCCTCTTTATCTATCGTGTAGATGATGCCAAAGATTTGATCGTTAGCCCCACCAGTACGAATCCCCTCAAGAATTTCAGTTACTTGGCTGCGTTTATCATAACAAGGGCTTTGAATATCAAAACCTGCTGTCGTGATAATGAGTGTAAGCGGTTGCTCACGCGCTCCCATCCCCGTTGTCATTGTCGTATACAGCGCGTCCGTTGAATGCTCGTGATACTCGTCGATAATCGCGCACGTTGGGTTATCACCATCACCAGGATCACCAATTAAGGGCGCAAATACAGAACCATCTGGGCGAGTCATTTTTTCTGCCCATGGCTTGATTTGAAAGCGTTTTCTTAATGATGGAAGCTTTTTGACCATCGCTAAAGCAGGTTCAAAGACTTTCCATGCTTGTTTTTCGGTGGTTGCACCGCAATACACCTCAGCGCCGTACTCACCATCAGCACAAAACATATAATTACCGACCGCAGCCGCAATGAGTGATTTACCATTTTTACGGGGTACTTCGACATACATTTCTGTAAATCGACGATTGCCACACTTCTTTTTTACCCAACCAAAAACCACACAGAAAATAAATAGCTGCCATGGCTCCAGTGTGATCCGTAGCTTTCGCTTTGCCCAATCACCTTTTGTGTGCGGCATAAGCTGAGCAAAACGACAAAACCTCTCAGCCTTATCTTTATCAAATCGATATGGCCAGTTTTTATCTTTCGCTTTCTGGAGGTCGCCTAAATGCCGTTGACATGACTGTTTGACATAGATACATGATGGAATTTTTCCGCTAACAATATCTCTAGCATATTGATTTGCCGCGTTGACGCTCGGATAAGTAGCCATAATTAAAACTCATCGAATTCGTTTCCATCATCATCTTTCTCTTTTGCGCCAGTGCTTCTCATTCGACTCAACGGGTCTAGGCCGAGCAATGATCCCAATCGTGCTATTTGCGAAACGCTGTCATTTCGAACAGCAACAGCTGGGTGCTTTTTAAGCCCACCAGATCCGCTCATTTCAGTAATACCACCACTTTCCAAGTCCATTTTGGCGTGCTTTAAAATAACCTGTTCAGCCGTAAGCATTAGTTGAAAAGCGTTACAATAAGCAACAAGTAATGGGGCATCTTCAAGTTCGAACGTGCCGCGATCAATTAAAATCTTACTTTGTGTTTTCCACAATTTTATTGCCGCATCACCCATCAATTCATCGGGTGGGGCGATTCGAGTAATACTGCTTTTTCCGTTTTTAGCAGGTAAATTTTTGCGTCGACCGCCACCCGAGGCACGGATACCAGTTGCCATTTAGCCTCCTAAAAAATGTTAAAAAGTTTCGAAAAAAATAATCCTTAATTCGCGTCCGTAAAAATTTACCTGAAGCGGCAGTCCTAAAGGGCGAGAGGGGTAGAGATTTTACCCGCCCCTCCCCATAGATGATAATTATCATCATTAATATAAATATTCATATATAACATCTATTTGCGTAATCTCTCTGTTGCTGTCTTCCTTTTATGGCAAGGCCAGCAGAGTGATTGCAAGTTACCATCATCATCAGTACCACCATGTGCTTTAGGTATGATGTGGTCGACAGTCTTGGCTTCTACAGCCCGAGGTAAGCAGTTTTGACAAAGATATTTATCACGCTGAAAGATTCGAGGTCGTATCTTATCCCACTTAGAACCGTAACCTCGCTCATGTCGGCTCTTGCCGGGCTGGTGGCTCTCCCACCCTGTACTCATATGTTCTTGGCAGTAACCACTACGGTCAGTCGTTGTCTTGGTACATCCGCGCTTTCGGCAAGCACGAGGGATACGTGGCGGCATCGGTAACTCCTACAGTCGCTTGTTGTGGTGCGGCATTCAGCAATCTATCAACCATCATCTGCTGCTCTTTGATATCAGAATCAATAGTTGCTCTTTGCTTTTCCACTTCAGGTGGTAACTCTTTATCACCAAACATTGTGATAGCCGTCTTTATTAAATGAAGAGCAATGAGTTTGAGCACCTCATTGAATCCCTTCGATTCACTGTTGCAAACCGATTGTCTTGGCTGTGAGTTGCTCATAATTGCCATCCAGACTTAGCTGATTGAATATCGGCATGAACTCGCTCTAGGGAAGCTGCAAATGCTCTATCTGAATCAGCTATGGTCTGTTGTATTGATGTCATAGATGACTGCAATAGGCTAAATTTAGTTTCCAACCCTTTGATTCTACGCTGTTCGTCTGTTTCTGTTTTAGTTGTAGTCGTTAAAAATCCGCCTTCAGCGCCCTCCTTTGCTGCCTGTCGCATAGCACTATCTATTGCTATGCCTTTTATCTTTAAGCTCGGAATGGGTGCCGGTGTTATATAAGAGCTATCAATAAATACCTGACCATTTGTAATAAAGAACTTATCAGCGCTAAATCCAACACTTGCTGGCTGCTTCAGTCCCGTGCTAATCATCAGCCCTTCAATACGTTTTAATTGTGCTTCCAGCTTATCTAAGTCAGTGCTATCAACTGATATCTTTATAGATAGGGTGGCTATTTCTTTTTTATCTGACATGTCTGTCTCCATAAATGAAAAAGCCACCAGTGATTAGCTGATGGCTATGAACCTTTACAAATATAAGATGGCTATTGTTTGAATAAACACGTACTGTCATTGACCTCATGCAGTACACCCAGTGTCATTGGGAATAACAATAAGATTTATGCTAACTCATTGTTTACTATCCCGTGACAAGGATATAGTGAAGATACTGTGTTGTTTGCTCATCATTGATGGGCTATTTTTTTATCCTTCCCATTTCAACGCCCTGAGTTACTTCTAATTACAATAAAAGTGACCAAAAACTGACTAATCACCATAATCCGTTATAAATATAAGCTACTATAGGAACGTATATGATGCCCAAGCTTCTACTGTTACTTTTAATATCAACACCTCAATTATCATGGGCTTCTTATATTAACTCATGCAATCTAGATATTAATATTTTAGAGAATGTCTCTGCACAAACGTCTTGTCTTGAGGTGAGTGGAAATGTTTGCAACAAAAAAGAAATATCTATTCTAGTGAGTGGAGAAATTATTAATGCAAAACCTTCTGGTCGTGCTGATAAAGGATGCCATCAATATATAACTAGAAAATATCGACAACCTTTATCAGTAGACGATCCAAAGCTAATCCTTAAACGAGGTAATATTGTTACAATTCATGAAACTATTGAAGAAGATAACCAAAATCCAATGAGTCGATTTACTTTTTTCGTTGGTATTAAAAAATAGCTATAAAACTTAATAAGCTTGTATTTATTTTCACCCCTTCTCAGAAATCTCACAGATCTTAAGCCATCCTTTTACATGCCCCTAAAATAGATTTAATAAATACCCCGATTTGGATTAAGTAATAAGTAGTGATAATATCTCGCCGCTGGTCAAGGATGGCTGGCCTTACTACAATAATTATAAAGTTACATTTCCATTAGATATGCCCTTCTGTAGAGGGGCTTTTTTATGCCATTTAATAATCACCAAATATAATTGCGCATTTGAAATAACCTGCTAGGCTTAACGCTGATATTCATCGTAAAGCAACACTTTAGCCTACCGCTGTGTAGGCTTTTTTTATTTGCATACGCGTTTTTCAATATTCTTTTCCGTATTTCGGAACAATTTATACCTAGATTATTTAACCTATGTTGGTACGATGCGCACCCCCATTTGACATTTGGGCATTCACAAAACTAGTAATAACCATTCCGAATTTTTATGCCCCACGCCAACGAGGGGCTTTTTTTATTCTTTCAGAATGCTTTTATCTAACTCTTCACGGAATTGAGCTGGTTTATCGAAGCCTTGTGCTGCCATAGTATTTCTCCTGTTAATATCAACAATCCCCACTATTGCGAGACAGACATACTTTGTTAAGATTTTTTACACTTATTTATCTGTTGATATACTATTCTTAAATACAGATAATAATAAACATAGATGTGCATATAGTTATGCCCGTATTCCACTAGGCGGTGGTATGGGCTATTTTTTTACCCTTTTCCCTTCAATTTTCTGTATTGCTTTTTTGTCAAGATTGTCTTTAACTAGTTGGAAAATTCCCTATTGCCCAATTTAAGAACCCATGCACATGCATAATCAACCAATTAAAGTCTTACTCATACTCATTCCTATTCTTGTATGCATTCTACTTGTTGTTTTTAAAGACAAAAGAGAACCAAATACAATAACAATTTTTGTAAAATTCTCTATCTACTTATTAAGCGTTCTTGTCTTAATTAATTTAGTTTTTTTTGCAAGAGCGCATACGGGTTGGTATTGATAAGCCATTCACCTCAATGTAATTTTAAATTACTTCTAACCGTTTCTACTTCTCAAATGGCTTCTTGTCTAAAACATCCACTTGCAGATATAAATCAGACCTTCAATTACTCCCCAACCAAGAACTGCACACACAAGCCCAAGGGAAAGAAATGTTCCTGGTCCGGGTAAATTATTAAACATAATTCCCACCTTGTTATTTACTATGTCTAGCCGCTTCAATCTCTCTAATGGCCTTTTTATCTAAATTACATTGCTCGATAACTGTGAGTAGCAACTCATTTATCAATAAAGAGTCACCCCAAGAAAATGTCTCAGGGATGTACTCAGGCAAACAATCATTGAGTAGATGGGCTGGAATGGGTACTGATGGCGTTTGAACGTATTCTATTCGCGTGGTTGTGCAGCTCGATAGTAGCGCCACTAGGAGCATCAAGGGGAGCGCATTCATTACCCACAAGAACAGTTTTGATAATGGTTTTGACCTTTTCAGAAGCCACTGCCGCCGCATCACGTTCCCTAAGGTTATTTCGTGAGATTTCATTAAACGTTACCGAAAGTTCTAAAACGGTGGATAATATGAATTGATTTGCAGTCGCCTCATTTTCTAATCGCTCAATATCTTTTTTTACTAAAACATTGCTGTCATAAAGCGTTGTAGCCCACCAGCTCACAGCAAATAGCGCCAAAAATAACCAGAATGAATTATCTACTTTCATAAGTTCACCTGCTTACCTCGGTAGTGATCTAGGGCTTTTTGACATCGCTTTTCTAAACTTACCTTATCAATACTGCAGGTATCGTCTCTGAGTACATATACGCCAGTTGCCAAGTAGATGGGGAATCCGATAATGAAAACGGATATGCATAAGCGAACTCGCCAAGGCATACGGCTTTTTCCACTTCCCGTCTTGTCATTAACCCTTTCCATTTGATGCCCCCAGCATATATCCAGCGTTTAAGTTCATTACATGCGCCAGCTTGGTCACCAGCGTTGAGTTTTTTTAGTAGCGTAGAACGTGAGAATGCCCCTGTTCCTACGTTATAAGTGAATGAGTAAAGTGCAGCTCTGGTGTAGTCAGGAATATTGACCTTAATTAAGGGATTCACTGCTTTAGCGACAATTGCCAAGTCTTTTTCTAACAGCGCTTCACACTCGGCTTTCGTATAAGTTTTTGTGGGAATAATGTCAGAGCCTGTGTGCCCATAACACACCGTGAGTACTCCAATGGGGTCAAGATAAGGGTTAGGGTCATACCCCTCAAACTCAGTAACCATTGCAACAGTTAATGTCATCAATCCACCAGCTGCAGCGGCCATCTTTATTTTATTTGGTATCTTTGGCATGAGCCGCCTCTTTGCGCTTATCTTCTTTTCGTTTGAAATATAAATTTGTCAAAAATGTAGCTACACCTAAAAGCAGGCTTCCCAACACCCCTATCGCTGCCCACTGCTCAGATGAGAAACCATCTAACAATTGTTTTAGCCAATAGAATGTTGAACCCGTAGAGGCAGCATAGGAGGCGCCAGTTGTTAATTTGTCCATACGCATATACCACCCCCTACGGAGTGCCCGAAATTTAGTTAATAGAAAGCCACCAGCAATAGCAGCTAGATTTTATTTGTTGTTTTAGTAGATTGATTTGAGTTTTGTGGATTAGAGCGAGAATCAACAAAGCTTACATGAGTTGGAATAACAGATTGTTTACCTATGGAGCCTTCAAGATGCCCATTTTTATCATAGCTCGCCATTCCACCATTAAAGGTTAACGAAACGCCCGTGTCTGATATATTAATCATCATAATATTTTTAAGGTCCACGCTTCCTCCTAAGGAACTGATATGAACAAGCAGATATTTATAGACAAAGTTAATGAAATTGGCGTCAATAAACTATTGATGCAAGCCATTCGAACAGAAGATGATATTGGTGCGGTTTTGCGCGTTCACTTATTAAGTGAACAACTGGCTGAAGCTTGGATTTGCGCAGCTTGTGATGCCGATAATTTCTTCGGAGAAGGTAATTATTCAGTAAGAATTAATTGCAGCGATAAATTTAAGTTAGCTCGAAATTTAGGTGTTCCAGATGAATTATATAGCAGCCTTAAAATGATTAACTCACTAAGAAATAATTTAGCACATGGAAGTGGGCATAATTTAGTTTCTGACGAATCAATAAATAAACTCGTTAATTTATTAAAAGGGTTTCAATTGGAAAACCAGTCAGATAAATGGAACATAGACGCCCCCTTGCTTGTAAGAGACCAGGATGGATTGGCTGTTAATGAGTATTCAATTAACGATAAGAATACACCAAACAGGGTGAAACTATTCATCTGTTTTGCATTTTTAATGTCTAGGCTTGCATTCTATCTTGGAATAGAAGCGCTAGAGTTAGAATAAGACGGTCACAAAGCTATTGAATGAAAACGACTAATCCCATCTGAGCACACTTCAAGCGAACCGCCCTTATCTTTAACGCGGCAGACAACTTGAGTAGATTTAGTATGGTCAATTGATTCTGACTCAGAGCCGAACAACTCAATAAAGGCATTCTTAACATCCCGAGCCAATCTCTCCATTGGCTCTTTTTCCATATGAGATCTATCCATAATTAATCGAGATAAACAATTAGCAGCAACCAATTGAATATCAGCGGGTAAGTCTTCAAATTTCATAACTACCTCTCTTAAATAGAAAAAGCCCACGCAATGCGCAGCCCTTGAGTAATTATCAACTACTGAATTAATAACCTCTTTTATATATTTGTCGGTCTATTTGCACTTTCTGGCTAGCTTTAATGCTGTTTAACGTACTCTCAGCATAGGGATCATCTTTAGGTTTTTCCTTGCTGATATCCTGTCCAGAAGATGTGCAAGCAGAAAGTATTACCGCAAAAACTAATATAAACGGCCTCATGTCATACCTCATAATCATATTTATGTTAGGTTTTAGACCTGTCGAGGCTTGTAAGTTCAGTTAAGTAACTAAACTAAATCTAAACGTTAATAACATTAGAAGTATTGTGGAGGCATACGCTGAGAGTGTATGCGTTCAGGTTCCCATGGCGTGTGTGCTTCTATCCTGATAAGTACAGATAACTCATGCGAGTTAGCCAATCAGCCTTGGCATTCTCCACAATGAAAACCCTACTCGCTTTAATGCCGCTATGTGAAAGATAGAAGCTGGCAAATAGAGTTGTCATTATAAAGGCACTTGCTAAAAGGTATTCTTATTCATTCGGCTTTAATCTTTCGGAGTTTGCAAAGTATAATGCGATAACTAATATCAGTATGGTGACCGAATATATGATAAACAACTGAGGACTGTTGTGCTCAACAACAATAAGCCGAATTACCGCAGTGATCGCAATATAGATAAAATATTGTAATGGAAAATGATAATCAGACTGAAAATACTTGATAATCAATGCAATAAATTCAAAATATAAAAAATAAATGATAAGACCATCAATTAGGGAGTAAATTGAAGTTGAATTGCTAACCGCAAATAAAAGTGCGGCCAATACTATAGTTTCTTTGATTAAAAAGATAATTAATATAACTGCAAGTAGAAGCAATGCAGCGCTACTAATCCATTGCAATACTCTACTAATTAGCTTTGATTGACTCAATCCAGACATCCCCCCCCCTCAT
Organism: Providencia sp. PROV174; assembly: GCF_028480685.1. NCBI lineage: Bacteria > Pseudomonadati > Pseudomonadota > Gammaproteobacteria > Enterobacterales > Morganellaceae > Providencia > Providencia sp. PROV174. The sequence goes on along the minus strand of NZ_JAMPOT010000007.1, from coordinate 270,625 downwards.
GATCTTAACCTTTAAACATAGTTAGTGGAGTGGTCCGCCATCGAGGCATCGAACCTCGACTCTTAGCCTTAATAAGGCTAAATACTCTTCCAGTTGAGTTAATGGCGGAGAAGGCTTATTTAAGCCAGTTTAGTATTGCAAAAGCCATTAAGGACATAATAGCTATAAACATAATATTCTGGGTATAACTAATTATTCGGTCGTAAATAACAAGCCAATTCATAGTTTACTCCTTGGGGTGTTTCTCTTAAAAATCTGCATCTACTTTTCAAATAAAATGTTGCAAATACGAAACGTTAAAAAAATACACCCTTATATATAATAAAACCTCGACATTGCGAGGTTTAAAATACTAGATAGCGCGAGCATTCATTATATTTTTACAAAATATACATGTGGCGCCATGTGGATTGCTAACCGAAATATCAAACTGCGATGTCCGATACTGGGATCCGTTACAACATGGGCACTTGTAATAGAAGCGAATTTTTATAATGTTTTTAAAGCGCCACTACGTTAGCTGCTGCTGGGCCTTTTGCGCCAGTCTCTAATGAGAAGCTTACTTTTTGCCCATCATATAAAGTTTTAAAATCATCACTTTGGATAGCTGAAAAATGCACAAAAACATCTTTGCTTCCGTCTTCAGGAGAGATAAAACCAAAACCTTTAGATTCGTTAAACCATTTTACTAAACCAATCATTGAATTAGACATAGAATTTCCTTTAATTTTTAAGTTTGCCATAAGGCATAGGTAAGGTTTGTTTTTTATTTTTACTTATGGGAATTAATTAGAAGGAATTCGCAATGAAGAGGTATCTTAGATAACGCTAAATGGTGAACAACTTTAAACTGACTAGCATAAATAGGCCTGTACTTCCAAACCGATGAATCCATTAAGCCACACATCCTAAGCGATAGCAAATTTTATTTTCTAGCTTACTTTATAACTACACATGTAACTCTGACCAATCATAACAGCAAGTCTTATGTTTGTTTCAGACATAAAAAAAACCCCGCATTGCGAGGTTTCATTCTATAAGTTCGATTACAACGTATTTACTCTTATCACAATAGCATCGAATTTGCGTAGCGCACTAATACTTTTTTACTATCTATCACTTTTACTTTATTAATAACATCAGAATCCATTTCTAGGGCTACACCCAACATAGCCAGACAGCCATCAACAAAGCCCTCAGCGACTTGCATCATTTGCCGAATTCGCCCTTCGCTCATTTTCCATTCCTTGGCAATACTGCGCTTAGATACACCGTAAAGGTAATGCAATACTATCAAATTTAATTCTTCTTCTTTTCGAACTTGTCTCAGCTTAGCTATAACACTGTCGATGGTTATTCCATCGTCATCGCTGCATGATTCCCTTGACGGCTCTTTATTTACGATTAAACCTTTAAAACCTGCTGCAATATGAGAATAATCAACCCCCGGATTATCACTCGCCCAACCAGCCCATTTTTGTAAAACTAACTGAATATCTCTCATGCAAAAAGTCTCCTGCGTTCCGCATAACGCATTAACCAAAAACACCCAGTGACGCAGAACGGTCTAGGAATCGAAATAACAAAACCAACTGGCTTCCGTGCTCGCGCTCCCACTCATTTGGATCTTTATGCAACTCGCTGTGGTGAATGCGACATAATGGAATAGTGAACAAATCATGGGCCTTAGTGCCCATTCCGCCCTGACCATGACCGATTAGGTGATGTGCATCGTGCGCGATAGAGTTACAAACACAACATGGCTGTGATTTAACCCACTGCAGGTAGTTATCATTAATCCAGCGCTGTAATTTTGGCTTTAACATCAAGCTAGCTGGTGGTTCGGGTTCGACGGTTAAATTTAACACAGGTTTTGATACCCGCTCACCACTCGCTATGTCGTTGAGGTATTGATCAGAAAGAGAGATAAGGCCCGATGCTTTGTGCTTTAGCTCTTGTGGCAAAGTCATCAGTAGCATTCTGCCGTTGAATGTATGCATATGTGCACCAGGCTTAAATATTATGGCTCCAATTTCTGGTACCAGTATTGGTGTTAATATCCATTGGTAACTCATTCTATTCCCCACATTTACGCAACCTTACTTGCGCTTTCATGCATACTGATTGTTATTTCAAAGCGCCCACCCTTGACTACTTCACACCACTCCATTTCAACTCGCTTAACTTGGCCGTCATCCTTCCAAATGTTGGCATGCGTTAATGCGTCGAATGGTGCTTTTAAATAGTTATCTATGTCCCGCTTGTGGTTTGTTGGCGGGTACATTTTTACTTTTACTGTAACGGGCTCTGTTATCGCTATCGGTTTACGCCTTAATTGCTCATAAATGGCGACAATCGCACTGCCACGAAATTTACGGCCTTTCTGGCTAATTAGCGTTCTGCCATTCACATTACGCCAACATGCATTAACACTTGGTGGAAATGGCAATACAAGTAATATGCTCATGCTCTTACCCCTGCCAATAATGCATCAAACTGTTGAACTAAAGCGGACAAAGCTGTCTCAGCAACAATCCCATTTGAACTCGCTGAAGTATCATGAGAACGAAACTTCCCATCCCTTAGCATTTTTTCACAATCATCAGATACGTGATAAAGACCATCTTTGCCTTGATACACCAAGCCATAGTTGATTAGAGATTTGATGATAGTTGTCGCCCCAGAGTGCTTTTTCATATTAAACTCATTGAACAAATCATCACGACTAAACGGTCGGCCTTTGAAGTGAGTTGTGAACTCGATATACCGACGTTTCTGTGAAGAAATCATACTGTCATCTCCTTTGCTGCTTGTTCTGCTGCTTGCTGCCAAATGCCTTTCCATGCAGCACGGCCCGCAAATTCATTAAGTCGACCTAAGCCGCTTTTGCTGGCCATTTCTTTGGCAATTTCTTGGAGCCTATTAGCTGGCTTCCAGCCCGTTGAGAAAATTTGAGTGAATACAGTGTCACGTTCAACAGTGTCGATACTCATAGCCGCCTCACCCGGCTTTAGCCATTTACCGTTGGCGCATTTAGGGCGACCAGCCTCATTCCATTTCTGAGCCTTTTCGAAGTACTCCATACAGTTTTCAGGGCTAAATAATGTTTTTGGCCGCAGGTAATCACACATTTTTGAGTCATTTAGCCACTTGGCTGTGATGTAGTCAGTTACCAGAATTAAATCATCCGAGGTATAGTTTTCAGATAGACGGGCTCTGATGTGGCCCATAGTGGTTTTCCCATCCCGATAACTTGAATTCGTGACTTTATTGAAATGTTCTAAAACAATTTGCGCTTGGTCTGGCTCAGCATGAGCCGGACAAAAAGAGTTACTCTCTGTTGTAATCTCTTGAGTATTCTCTGTAGTACTCTCTGTAAGATCAGGGCAATTTGCCCCGTTCGATGGGGTCATTTTGATATTATTCGAACGCTTCATTTTGCGCTTATCGATATGGTCATTTTGACCTGTTCGAATGCGCTCGGCTGAACTATTCGATGGGTTCAATTTGACCTCATCGGATAACAACACATGTTCATAATTTATAGAGTAATAATTAGTACGGTCATGAGTTCGTTTATTGATTTGCTCAATATTTAAGACACCCAACTTTTTTAAATTGTTAAATGCACGCTTAATTGTGGATTCAGAAAAATATGGGAATTGTTCACGCCATTCTTCAATAGTGTTATAAATCCAGCGGTGCCCCTCATGGTCAACGCCCGACGAGGTTTCAGATAGCCAATACTGAACTTGCTGAAGCAATAAAGCCTCATTCAAGCCCAAGCGTACCGCCAGTTCAGGTATAACAATTTGTGGGCGTGTTTTAAGTAGTAATAAGCTGCTCATTCCATCACCCTTGTGAATTCGGCTTTAAATTTGTACAAAGGGGCAAAGCATTCATGTTCATAACCGTCACGCATGAATATGACCCACTGTTTGATTCGGTCATAACGTATGACGCGAACACGAATACCGCGCTTATCCAGATAAATGCGATTGAGATTATTGGCGTCTTCATTGGACATGCTCCCCTCTCCCGCAACTTGCATTAAAATCATCTACCAACCACTCAACAAACTTGTAGTTGGTCTCCTGCCGCCCTTCTGGTACCTTTAGTTCATAGACAAAACGACCATCACGGATAGAAACTCTCACTTGCGTTCTACCGCGTAAATTCGTTACACTGCTCATGCTAGTTACTCCACACAAGTTGTTATTAGCACCCGACGCCTCGGACCGCATATCTGGGGCGTCAACCTTTCTTATGTAATTTGATGAGCGCATTGATAGCTCCTCTAGTGCTTGCGATTGCTCTATCCAACATTGTCATAATTTGCTTTTCTTCATGCCTATCAACAACACCGTCTTCCAATGCTTTCCCAATGAATACAACTAACTCACCGCGAGTTGTTGATGCTCGAGTTTGTAATTTGAATAATTCTGGTTCGTCCAAATCCTCTGGGCTTATCTTTTCCACCAGCAATAAATTTCTTCTGTTTGCGTAATACCCTGCAAGAAATGATATGTTAGATAAATCCTCCATTGCCTCAAGCTCTTCACGCTCAAAAAAACGACAGCCGTTTTTCTCGTACAAGTTGTTATTGAACGTAGTTTCTGTCATACCCAATGCACCTGCCATCGCGGAACGTCCACCGGGGTATGCCTTACACATTTCTTTCACGACTTCTTTTAATGTTTGTTTGCACATATCTAAATTTCCTATTAAAACCAAAGCCACTGACAAAGCGTTTTACGCGGGATGATGTAATACTTATTTGGATTATTTCTATGAAACCTCTCAGCCCTGAGTCTGTGTAGCTTCATCCAACGCTTACGCTTTGCTAATATGCGGGGGCTAATATGTGAACTAAAAATAATCCCTAGCGGGACCATAACTAAAGACGCCAATAACATACCGATAAGGGATGATTTAAAATGTTCGATGTTCTCTTGAGTAATCTCACCTTGTTTTTCAAGTCCAGCCTCAGCTTTATTACTTTCTTTTGGGCTGTCTTTTCTTTTTTCTTGGGTACTTGGCTCGGCCATTATCTCGCCAGATCGCGGGATAAACGCAAAGAATTCAACGCTATTGCTGATCCTCTGTTTTTGATATTGGATAAATTCCTCGACGACTGCAGTGAAGGAATAAGGGATATGCCTAAAATCAATAAAGACGACTTTCGAGCTCTCCGCCTTCACCTGACAAAAAGAGAATGTGCAAATTACAATGCAGCCGTACATGATTTTTTTCAGGCTCTTAAAGAAAATGAACTTTACGAAGATGATTGGATTTTTCCTGTAATCAAAAATCCTGAATATATGATCCCAAAGATAAATAATCTTCTGCGTCTTATAAGGCACCGTTAATTCATTTATGTTGTGCATACCTACAATCTCGTTACGTTACTGGTAGTTAATTTAGTTAAATAGTTTTGTTATTTTGGATATAAAGACTTGGGTCATACTTGAGATGTCCTTTCGTTATCCTTTCAATACGCAAGGCTTGCTTCTCAGGTACTATTTCGACCCATTGGCAAACCGCACTATGTGAAATACCTAATGCTCCTGCTGTTTTTACTGTTCCGCCAAAATGATTAAGAACTGATGCTTTGTACATTTCACTCTCCGATAAAGTAAGTATACTTACAATTTAGACTCACATGATACTTATGTCAATAAAATGTAAGATTGCTTACATGCAAAATAACTGGATTTAAATATGGAAACGGTAGGCAGCAGAGTTAAATTTCGTCGACGTCAGTTAAAGATGACACAAAAAGATGTTGCTGAACGAGTAGGTATCTCTGCGTCAGCTGTAACTCAATGGGAAAATGACAACACAGGTCTATCCGCTGAAAACCTGCTGAAACTATCGTCAATCCTTAGGTGCAATCCAAGTTGGTTATTACTCGGAACAGGAACTCCTGAAGAAGGTGTTACGCCTAGTCTTATTGGATTTAGTAGTGTTCCTATAATTAGCTGGGTTCAAGCTGGTGATTGGGCTGATAACTTTTATGAATCATCTAAAGGGGATCATGAATACATTGACACTCCTTTAAATGTCTCTGAAAAAGCCTTTGCTCTAGTTGTTAAGGGCCAGTCAATGACCACTACCAATGGAGACTTAAGTATACCAGAGGGTGCCGTTGTTATTGTTGAACCTGAATACGGATACCTTGATGATATCAATGGTAAAATTGTTGTCGCTCAACAAAAAGGGAGTAGCGAAGCAACCATCAAAAAACTAATCATAGATGGCCCAAATAAATATCTAGCACCTCTAAATCCTCAATTTCACCCTATACAAATTAACGGTGACTGCGTTATTGCTGGTAGAGTCAAACAAGTAATAATCAACTTAGATTAGCCCCTACAATCCCCGCCAAAAAGTAAATTAAGTTTACTTACATTTTTCTCTTGACTTAAAATGTAAGTAAACTAATATTAATCCAACGAACATGTTGGAGAAAAGTCATGCAAACCAATTCAAATGAACCAATCGTTACTTTTAGTGTGCCAATGTCGCAGGATGATGTGCGCGAGTGGATACTAGAAAAAGCCAAACAAATTAATGACCTGCAAAAACTGCGTAACGAGCGTGATGAGCTGCAATCTAAACTCGAAAAACTCGACGAAGAAATTGCAGAGTGCTTGGATATGTGTGCGCTTACTGTTAGTGCTTAACTGAATAATGTGTGGGGTATTAGGTATGTGTGGAGTAATTGGCGAAAATGGCGAGAAAAAAGGTCAATTCGATTTAAGCAAAATTGACCCTGGTGAGCTTACAGGCTCTGATTTGCACCGTTCAGTAAATAATACTTTTTACCCATTTGTGAGCTTTCATCAAGGTGCTGCTTGGGTTAATTCTTGTGTTGAATCTTTGAAAAGAGCAATAGAAACAGCGGAGATATCAGCTAATGCAGCTATAGATATTGCCAACCACTACCAAGGGTCCATCCTCCAGCAAGATCTACATCAAAATTATCAGAAGCTGATGGCCTTAAAAGATTTTGTAAGTAAGTTTGAACCGCTTCGGGAAGAGGATATTCGGTAAGGTACTTCTGTAAAATGGCAACTCTATCACTATCAGATAATTTGTCGTATTGGTCAGGAAGCAAACCTATTTTGTTGAAAATGAACGAACCTAATGTTCCATCAAATGATTGCTTAAACCATATATTTATTTCATTTTTTCTGTACTCAAATGTTACGACTTCAATAAGAAATATTAGGTATGCTTTTTTTCTTATTGGCTGGGCTTTAATGTCATTATGGTCAAAAGAGCTGGTTGCGATGTCATGGTGGTCGCAAAGCGAATTTCTTATAGACAACCATAAAGATGCGTAATTAGACATTTAACTTATCCTAAATTGTTGGGGCGTTCGAATATAACAAAGTTCCTTCTGTTGGGGAATAGCAGGAACCACAGCCGCCTGATGTGGATAAGTTAGTTCAGGCAACCTTATTAACTGTGTGGAGTGCTTAGTATGGGAATGCTTATTCTTACTCGAAAGCCAACCGAAGTTGTGGTTATTGGTGATGATATTAAAGTTACAATTTTAGGAGTAAAGGGTAACCAAGTGCGGATTGGTATTGATACCCCAAAAGATATTAGTGTCCATCGTGAAGAAATTTATAAACTAATTTTTGCTGATAATAATAAGTCTGAGTGATAGTTATTTATTGTATTTAAATTAAAACCAAATCAATAAATAAAAAAATACCGCCAATAAATTCAGCGGTAAATAATTAACACACAGGGATCAGCTCATTCTATAGGAATATAAGTAACTGTAGAATTACTTAAGCTTAGTCCAAAGATATAAATAAACAAGAAATTAGCAAAAAAAACCGACATATAATATGCCGGCAAATAATAGCAAGTATCGCGTGTTACTTAATAAGTATAGTCAAAAATTAAAAGTCTGTATGCGGCAGAATGTGGAGGTAATTATGCAAATGCTAACTTTGGAGGAATGGGCGAGCGAACGTTATAGAAGTCGCCCTCCTCGCCTGGGGACATTACAACGCTATGCTAGGAATGGCTTGTTCTATCCACCAGCACAAAAAGAAGGTGGTATTTGGCGCGTGAGAGAAGATGCCGACTTAGTCGGTAATTTGACATCACCGGTTATCAATAAGAGTGATAACCCAAAATTACAAAGGATTTTAAACGATGGCTGCCCGACCACGTAAAAATAACGTCAACATCCCTAATCTCTACCCACTATTTAGCAGAAAAGCTAACAAGGTTTATTGGCGTTATCGTCACCCTATAACTGGAAAATATCATGCCCTCGGTGACAATGAGGCTGAAGCTCGTGAAATTGCGATTGAAGCTAATAACCGGTTAGCTGAACAACGTAGCCGTCAAGTCATGGCGATCAGCGATAGAGTAGCAAGAATTAAAGGTAAAGAGATCACCGTAAATACTTGGCTGGATCGCTACTGGGTAATACAAGAGGAACGCCTTGCTGACGGTGATATAAAACAAAATACATATAAGCAAAAAAGAAAACCTGTGGACCTAATGCGCCACTCTCTCGCAATGAAGCCTTTACCTGCAGTTGATGCGAGAGATATCGCATCAATACTTGATGAATATAAATCTAATGGCCAACATCGCATGGCTCAGGTTATTCGATCTGTATTAATCGATGTGTTCAAAGAGGCGCAGCATGCTGGTGAAGTCCCTCCAGGATATAACCCTGCACTCGCAACTAAACAACCAAAAAGACGAATTACCCGCCAGCGCCTTAATTTAGATGAGTGGCAAAAAATATTTGAAGTAGCAGATAAGCAACATAAGTATTTAGGCAATGCGATGTTATTAGCCATAATTACCGGGCAGCGACTTGGCGATATTTCAGCAATGAAATTTAGTGATATTTGGGATGACCACTTGCATGTAACACAAGAAAAAACAGGAAGTAAACTGGCTATTCCACTAGCATTAAGATCTGATGCGTTAAACATGTCGTTGAGGGATGTTGTTTCTAGATGTCGTGACCGTGTTCTCAGTCCTTATCTGATCCATTACTTCCGTACGACTTCTCAAGCAAATAGAGGCGAGCAAGTTACAGCAAATACAATAACAACAAATTTCAAGAAGGCACGAAACAAAACTGATATTGATTGGGGAGAAGGAACACCAGCTTCATTTCATGAACAGCGTTCTTTGTCTGAAAGGCTGTATCGTGAGCAAGGGATAAATACTAAAGATTTACTGGGCCATAAATCACAAAAAATGACAGACAAATATAATGATGACCGGGGTAAAGATTGGCTAGTTATATCAATTTAAAGAAACTAGCCTAACTGAATTAGCAAAATAAAGAGGTATTTTAATATCTCTTTATTTTAGGTTAAAATTTTGTCTATCGCTGACCTGAGTATACTATTAAATTCCCTGGTAAATAGATCTTTAGGCACTTTCAATTTCAAATTTAATAACGGCTTCTTATAAAAATTAATTTATAGCAGTCAATCAAACTTAAAAAGTTCTCGATGCTTTTTTAAATAACGTATATTTTGTTCAAAAACATGTCGTAATTTTAATTCCTTACTTAAATTCAATATTTTTAAAGATTTTTCAATTTTCTTTTTAACCAAAATTTGTCCGTTATCATCAAAACTGATCAAACCAAGGTCAAATAATTTATCCAAATTTGGGGTTAATGGAAACCCATTATATGGATCTACTTTTTCCTTTGGACTAGAAATGGTCCAAGCCACAATATGAGATGCAATTAGCAACTCAGAATCCTCAACTCCCGTAACTGCACACTTATTTCCCCATAACTTAAGTAGACTTTTTCTATATCGTCCCTGGCCAATTCTAGCTTGTATCATTACCTCTTTATTACTTCCTTTTGGTGCTATCAAGCTAGAGTTTTTATCATTGAAATCTAAGAAAACATCTTCATTGATGAAGGTTGCAATCATCTTAGCTGCATCTTGTGGAATTTTGCTCATATAATTCTGATGACATGCACCATTGCTATTGAATACGATAGGTTCGCAATGCTTATTATAATGAGCAATAAATATTGAACGAAAATTGTCCACAGGGATAGGCCTGTCAAAAATATACAAATCTACATCGATCTGTGTTCCATCATGCTTCCACTCTTTAAATGTTCTACTTTCAGGTCTTGGTGATTCATATGCATTTGTTATAGCTGTTGCTAAATATATAACTTCACCATCTTTATGACAAAATATTAGATCGCCTTTTTTTACCTCTTTTACTGTTTCCCACCCTTTAGACACATATTTTGTTCCATTTTTTTTTGTGCCAAATTGAGGAGCCCATAGAAAATTATACTCTTTAATCTCTTTAAAACTTGTACCAACATTAACCCAAAAAAAATTCATTTTTCACCTCACCTTATGACATTCATTTAATCTTTACATCGACAAAATTTCATATAATTTTATATAGTTAGCAAGGATGTTTTGATAATTCGTTTTGATAACTTTTTGATAACCGTTTCAAATGTGACAATAAAAAACGGGAACTATTAAGCTCCCGTTGTTAATCACATCACGTAATAAATTACATGTGTTTAATGATTGCGTCACCGAATTCGCTACATTTCAGTAATTTAGCGCCTTCTAATTGACGTTCGAAGTCATACGTTACAGTCTTAGCTTCGATTGCGCCTTCCATACCTTTAACGATTAGGTCAGCCGCTTCAGTCCAGCCCATATGGCGCAGCATCATCTCAGCAGAAAGGATAATAGAGCCAGGGTTAACTTTATCTTGGCCTGCATATTTTGGTGCAGTACCATGCGTTGCTTCGAACAAGGCGCACTCAGAACCAATATTTGCACCTGGAGCGATACCAATACCACCAACTTGCGCTGCTAATGCATCAGAAATGTAGTCACCATTTAGGTTCATACAAGCGATAACATCGTATTCTGCTGGGCGCAGCAGGATTTGTTGTAAGAAAGCATCTGCGATAACATCTTTAACGATAATATCTTTGCCAGTTTTAGGGTTTTTAATTTTAACCCATGGGCCGCCATCTAATAATTCGCCGCCAAATTCCTCTTGTGCTAATTGGTATCCCCAATCTTTAAATGCACCTTCAGTGAATTTCATAATGTTACCTTTATGAACTAAAGTCACTGAATCACGGCCATTATCAATAGCATATTCAATAGCAGCACGAACTAAACGTTTTGTGCCTTCTTCTGAACAAGGCTTGATACCAATACCACAGTCTTGTGGGAAACGGATTTTAGTCACACCCATTTCATCTTTCAGGAATTTAATAACTTTATCTGCTTCTGCACTACCCGCTTTCCACTCAATACCCGCATAGATATCTTCAGAGTTTTCACGGAAAATAACCATATCAGTCAGTTCAGGTTGTTTAACTGGGCTTGGAGTGCCTTTGTAGTAGCGAACAGGACGTAAACAGATATACAGGTCAAGTTGTTGACGCAATGCAACGTTCAGAGAACGAATACCACCACCAACAGGAGTTGTTAAAGGGCCTTTAATTGAAACACGGTAATCACGGATTAAATCGAGAGTTTCTTCTGGTAACCAAACATCTTTACCATAAATTTGTGTAGATTTTTCACCGGTGTAAACTTCCATCCAAGAAATTTTGCGCTCACCGTTGTAGGCTTTTTTCACTGCCGCATCAACCACTTTCAACATTGCTGGTGTGACATCGATACCAATGCCGTCACCTTCGATAAAAGGGATAATTGGGTTGTTCGGAACGTTTAGTTTGCCTTTTGCATCAATGGTAATTTTAGCGCCTTCTGCCGGAACTACTACTTTGCTTTCCATTAACCTCTCCTTTCACTTGCGTATTTTGCTTGTTAATTTTTTGTAAGAGACGTGTCAATACTACTTCAATCTGCGTCGAACGCCAATGATTACTCATCTAAGCTTCAATGCCGATCGCATTTAACGTACTGTTTTACCTTGTAAGTTAATCGAATATCTATTTATAAACACTGTTAAATCAATAAATTAATTTAAGCATTCCATTATTAGAAATAAATCAAACTGCGATGAAAAGTTGTCAACGACTCATTTGAGCGAACGACACAACTTTTGTTAAAATACTTCCCTAACAAAAAATAATATTAGCAAGTTAACTCAAATTAAAAATACGTTTTGCTCACACTATCACCATCCAAACAAATTCATATGTACTTATTTTTAAATGGAAAATTGTTTTTATTGATTTAAATGTTTTTAAAGTTGTTAATTAAATATTACATCGCCATGAAAAATCCGTTCTAGGATCAAACCGTTAAATCTCCTACACTAGATGGAATAAATCGCCGTAAATTAAAACTCATAAATTCTCATTGAATGACCATGAACAGACCGAACAAAAAATCAGTTGCGAAGAAAAATCGTTACTCGCCCCCCCCTACTACTTTAAAGCATAGGACTAAACGGGTTTCGGGGCATTCGCAAGCATCAACTAAAATCATCTTATTTAACAAGCCATTTGATGTTCTTCCTCAATTTACTGATGAACAAGGTCGCGATACACTAAAAAAATATATTCCAATCAATGATGTATACGCCGCTGGACGTCTTGATAGAGACAGTGAAGGGCTATTAATATTAACCAATGATGGAAAACTACAGGCACGTTTAACTCAACCACAGAAAAAAACAGGGAAAATATACTATGCTCAGGTAGAAGGTATTCCCGATGAAGACGCACTACTAAAATTTCGGCGGGGGTTAACATTAAATGATGGTCCAACACTCCCTGCGGGAGTCGAGTTAGTTGGCGAACCAGAATGGCTATGGCAAAGAACCCCGCCAATACGGGAACGCAAAAATATCCCGACTAGCTGGTTAAAAATTACATTATATGAAGGACGTAATCGGCAAGTCCGTCGTATGACGGCAAATATAGGTTTCCCAACACTTAGGCTAATTCGTTATCAAATTGGTGAATTTAATTTGGGAAATCTTTCAGTTGGCGAATGGAAGGAGGTAACTGTTGTTTAAACCCAATGTGACTGTAGCAACTGTCGTGCATGCACAAGGCAAATTTTTAGTCGTGGAAGAGTGGATAAATGACAAACCCACTTGGAATCAACCTGCTGGGCATTTAGAAGCTGATGAGACTATTTTGCAAGCCGCTGAACGCGAATTATTAGAAGAAACGGGAATCAAAGCAACACCCACACAATTAATTAAGATTCATCAATGGATTGCCCCAGATAAAACCCAGTTTATCCGCTTTTTATTTGCCGTAGAACTTGAATCCATTTGTGAGACACAGCCACAAGACAGTGATATTAGCGACTGTCATTGGCTGACTGCCCAAGAAATTCTAAACAGCAACTGTCTGCGTTCGCCATTAGTGGCGGAAAGTCTGCGCTGTTTTCTCACAGGAAAGCATTATCCTCTCGATATCTTAACAGCTTACGGCGATCATTATCTTTAAGCACTCAACTTCTGCTTGGTGAAGATTTCACCAAGCAATAATATTCCCCCGTAACTCTGGTGTAATGCGGGAACAACATGCTAAAGTATGGGGCTTGATTTTTCCGCAGTGAGATATTTCCATGTCAAATAATAGTACCATGTCAGATAACAGCCAAAAAAAAGTCATCGTCGGGATGTCCGGTGGTGTTGACTCCTCTGTATCCGCTTATTTGCTACAGCAACAAGGGTATCAGGTTGCTGGTCTGTTTATGAAGAACTGGGAAGAAGATGACGACACAGAATATTGTTCAGCTGCTACTGACCTTGCCGATGCACAAGCTGTGTGTGACAAATTGGGTATTGAACTTCATACCATTAATTTCGCTGCTGAATATTGGGACAATGTTTTCGAACATTTCTTAACTGAATACAAAGCAGGCCGCACACCGAACCCAGATATTCTCTGCAACAAAGAAATCAAGTTTAAAGCTTTCTTAGAATTTGCGGCTGAAGATTTAGGCGCAGATTACATTGCTACTGGTCACTATGTGCGCCGCCGTGACATCAATGGTAAAAGCCAATTATTACGTGGTTTAGATAACAACAAAGACCAAAGCTATTTTTTATATACTCTGAGCCACGAACAAGTAGCTAAAAGCCTTTTCCCAGTTGGCGAACTCGAAAAACCTGAAGTACGCCGTATTGCAGAAGAAATTGGCTTAATTACTGCAAAGAAAAAAGACTCCACGGGGATCTGTTTCATTGGTGAGCGTAAGTTCCGCGACTTTTTAGGCCGCTACTTACCCGCTCAACCGGGCCCTATCGTCACTGTTGATGGCGAAACAATTGGTCAGCATGAAGGTTTGATGTACCACACTTTAGGACAACGAAAAGGTCTCGGCATCGGTGGTACAAAAGAAGGCTCCGAAGAACCTTGGTATGTTGTCGATAAAGACGTCGAAAACAACATCCTTATCGTAGCTCAAGGCCATGAACACCCTCGTTTAATGTCTGTTGGGTTAATTGCCCAGCAATTACATTGGGTTGACCGAAAAACCATGACTGAGCCACTACGTTGCGTAGTAAAAACACGTTATCGTCAAGCGGATATCCCTTGTACGATTACCCCACTAAGTGATGATCGCATTGAAGTTACTTTTGACTACCCAGTCGCGGCTGTCACTCCAGGTCAATCCGCTGTATTTTATATCGATGAAGTTTGTCTCGGTGGCGGTATTATTGAAGCCCGTATTCAGGAGTAAATGTGGCAAAAAACTATTATGACATTACGCTTGCTTTAGCGGGTATCTGCCAAGCAAGCGCGATGGTTCAAAAACTCGCACATGAAGGTGTTTGTCTTGAGAAAGACACTGAAACCATGGTCAATAGCCTCACCAATATGAATCCAAAATCCACTTTGGATGTATTTGGTAATGATGCCGAAAATTTAAAGACGGGTCTCAGTGCCATGCTAGGTATGCTGACTGGCGGTAACAGTGGTTTATCCGCTGAAATGACGCGATATATGTTAAGTATTATGACACTTGAACGTCGCCTCAATAAAAATCAAGAAGCGATGAACCAGTTAGGCCAACGTATTGAACAATTTGAGCGCCAAGCGGGTTATTTTGAGCCACTTTCTGAAGGCGTGTTTAACGCACTAGCGGGTATTTATGTAGATGTAGTCAGCCCAGCTGGACCGCGAATTCAAGTCACTGGTTCCCCTGACATCCTAAAAAACACACTCGTTCAAGCAAAAGTTAGAGCCACCTTGCTCGCAGGTATTCGCTGTGCAGTGCTTTGGCAACAAGTTGGTGGAAGTCGTATCCAACTCATGTTCTCTCGCAATCGTCTGGCTAATCAGGCGAAAGATATTTTGTCTCACCTTTAAATCTGGAGTTGCTACCAATGGAATTATCCTCACTGACCGCTGTATCCCCGATTGACGGCCGTTACGGTGATAAAGTCAGCACGTTACGCACTATTTTTAGTGAGTTTGGTTTACTGAAATTTCGCGTACAAGTTGAAGTTCGCTGGCTACAAAAACTGGCTGCAACCGCTCAAATCAAAGAAGTTCCTGCATTTGACGCTGACGCAATCGCTTACTTGGATGAAATTGTCGCGAACTTCTGTGAAAAAGACGCAATGCGTATCAAAGAAATTGAACGCACAACTAACCATGATGTGAAAGCTGTAGAATACTTCCTAAAAGAAAAGGTAGCGGACATCCCTGCTCTTCATGCAGTTTCTGAATTTATTCACTTTGCTTGTACTTCAGAAGATATCAATAACCTCTCTCACGCATTAATGCTGAAAACCGCTCGTGAAGAAGTTTTGCTGCCACAATGGCGTCAAATCATTGATAAAATCAAAACAATGGCTCATGAGTACCGCAATTTACCGTTACTGTCACGTACACACGGCCAACCTGCAACCCCATCCACCATTGGTAAAGAGTTTGCGAACGTTGCTTATCGTTTAGAGCGCCAATTCCGCCAGCTACAACAAGTTGAAATTCTAGGTAAAATCAATGGCGCAGTCGGTAACTATAATGCACATATGGTCGCTTATCCTGAAGTTAACTGGCACGAATTCAGCGAAACCTTCGTCACATCGTTAGGCATTCAATGGAACCCATTCACTACGCAAATTGAACCTCATGACTATATTGCTGAGTTATTTGATTGCGTCGCTCGCTTTAACACTATCGTGTTAGACTTCGACCGTGATATTTGGGGCTATATCGCATTAAATCACTTCAAACAAAAAACAATCGCAGGTGAAATTGGTTCCTCGACCATGCCACACAAAGTCAACCCGATTGATTTCGAAAACTCTGAAGGCAATTTAGGCTTAGCCAATGCCGTCTTAGGCCATTTAGCTAGCAAACTCCCCGTTTCTCGCTGGCAGCGTGACTTAACTGACTCGACAGTATTACGTAATCTCGGTGTCGGCTTAGGTTATGCATTGATTGCTTATCAATCAACCATGAAAGGTTTGAATAAATTAGAAGTTAATGAACAACATTTACTGGATGAATTAGACCAAAACTGGGAAGTATTAGCAGAGCCAATTCAAACTGTAATGCGCCGTTATGGTATTGAAAAACCGTACGAAAAACTCAAAGAATTGACCCGAGGTAAACGTGTTACTGCTGAAGGTATGAAACAATTTATTGATAGTTTAGAATTACCAGAGCACGAAAAAACGCGTTTGAAGGAAATGACGCCTGCTAACTACATCGGTTACGCTGTCACTTTTATCGATGAGCTAAAATAGCTTTCATGCTTTCAAATTAGGCGGCTTATAAGTCGCCTTTTTTAATTACCATTCTGAATTCCCTGTTCTATCCCTCATACTAAACTATTCAAAGCTAAATATAGATAAATTATATTTCCGCTTCGTTTGATTTATATTTACTTAATCCCTTGTCGTTATTCAGAACTCTTTTTACCATAGCGTATCTAGTGCTACTATCCGATAAGTTGTAGCTATCTCTTTTCAATATGAGGGTTTCCGATGCGAATTCTTATTGTCGAAGACAACGCGTTACTTCGTCACCATTTAACCGTACAGCTTAAAGAGCTTGGCCATCAGGTTGATTCAGCTGAAGACGCAAAAGAAGCTGATTACTTTTTACACGAAAGCTGTCCAGATATCGCAGTTGTCGATTTGGGCCTACCTGATGAAGACGGACTTTCTATGATCAAACGCTGGCGTAGTGAGCACGTCAATATTCCACTTTTAGTATTAACCGCTCGGGAAAGTTGGCAAGAAAAAGTACAAGCGCTAAACAGTGGTGCTGATGACTACGTGACTAAACCTTTCCAGCTAGAAGAACTGGTCGCCCGTATGCAAGCTTTGATGCGCAGAAACAGTGGTCTTGCCTCACAAGTACTCGAATTAGGCAATTTCGTGATTGACCTATCGCGCAAAGAATTTACCGTTAATGGCGAAGCCGTCAAATTAACTGCTTTTGAATACACTATCATCGAGACGCTACTGCGCAACAACGGGAAAGTGGTTAGCAAAGACTCGTTAATGCGCCAGCTTTATCCAGATGCAGAACTCAGAGAAAGTCATACTATTGATGTTCTAATGGGTCGTTTACGCAAAAAAATTCAACAGTTTCATAGTGATGATGTAATTGTCACAGTACGTGGTCAAGGCTACCGTTTTGATGTGAATGGCTAATATGAAGCTACGTAAATTTAAGTTCAAACCCCTTTCGCTACGAGCACGTTTTCTCTGTGCAACATCAGCGGTGATCTTGGCACTCACCTTATCCTACGGTATCGTCGCGATTTTGGGGTATTTGATTAGTTTCGATAAAACCACTTACACCCTATTACGTAGCCAAAGTAATTTAATTTATAGCCTAGCCCAATGGCAAAACCAGAAAATTGACATTCGCGTCCCCCCAAATTTCACGTTAAACAACCCGACTTTGGTCATTATTTATGATGAACAAGGGCTTGTGTTATGGCGCCAACGTGATGTACCTAGCGTTGAACGGCTGATCCGTAATGACTGGCTTAAAAAAGAAGGATTATATGAAATTGATACAGACATTCGCGAAACTCGTCAACTCCTAGATGACAACCCCGAATTCAATACAAAATTAGATGACATGGATAACGACGATGAACCGCTTACTCACTCCGTGTCCGTCAACCAATATGCAGCTAGTGAAAACTTGCCTCCGCTCACCATTGTCGTTGTTGATACACTACCGCAAGACTTACAAAATACGGGTTTAGTTTGGGAATGGTTCGGTTATGTGTTACTGGCTAACTTAATCTTAGTTATCCCACTATTATGGTTAGCGGCCTATTGGAGCCTACGGCCAATTAAATCATTAGTATCACAACTCAGTAGCCTAGAAAAAGGTGAACGAGATACTCTAGATGAGAACCCTCCGTATGAGCTTCGTGGGCTAGTACGTAATCTTAATATTTTATTAACGAATGAACGTAAGCGATACAGTAAATACCGCACGACACTTTCTGATTTAACACACAGTTTAAAGACGCCTTTAGCCGTTTTACAGTCAACGCTGCGGCTACTTCGTTCAGGTAAGCAAATGAATATTGAGCAGGCTGAACCCATCATGCTCGAACAAATTGGCCGTATATCTCAACAGGTGGGTTATTATTTGCACCGCGCATCAACGCAAGGTGATGAAAATATGATGCTACGCGAAATTTCATCTGTTCCATCAATATTAGACAGCCTTGCGAGTGCTCTCCACAAAGTTTACCAGCACAAAGGCGTTTCTATTACGGTGAATGTTTCTCCTGAAACAACTTGGCTGGGTCAACCAAATGACTTTATGGAAGTGATGGGTAATATCATGGAAAACGCGTGTAAATATTGCCTTGAATTCGTCGAGGTTAGCGCTATTGCTGGAATTGATAGCTTAACACTGGTTGTTGATGATGATGGCCCGGGTGTGCCTGAAAGCAAACGTAGTTTGATTTTCGTTCGTGGGCAACGTGCAGACACCCTTCGCCCTGGTCAAGGTTTGGGCTTATCCATTGCAGTGGATATTATCGATCAATATGATGGAGATATCACAATTAGTGACAGCCCGCTTGGTGGCGCTCGTTTATCCGTCACATTTAAGCAGCAATCTATGATTGAAGATAGTTAATCTGTGATATGCGTCCGCTTGTCCCCTATTTTACAAACCATTTCCGGTATACTATTTATGAAGTGTTTTATAAAAAGTAATTTAGGGTAATGTACTTGGTTCCTCTCAAGATAAACCTTTAATACCAGTTTCTCAGAAAGTTTATTTAACAGCATACCATTACACACATAAGGTCATTTTGCAGTATTGGGACCGGGTATATTGTAATAAACTGATTAGCAATACTTAGCAGCTCCAAGGGACAATAAGATGGATTACAAACTAAATCTCGACTGGCAAAGTTTCCTCGGCAGTCACTGGCAGAAGCGCCCACTGCTTATCAAAAAAGGGTTTGCAAATTTTATTGATCCTATCTCGCCTGATGAACTTGCAGGTTTGGCGATGGAAGATGAGGTTGATAGCCGTTTGGTTAGCCATAAAGAAGGGATTTGGCAGGTTGGTCACGGGCCATTTGAAAGCTATGACCACCTTGGCGAAGAGAATTGGTCTATTTTAGTTCAAGCAGTTGACCATTGGCATCATCCAAGTTCTGCATTGATGAAACCATTTCGCGTGCTTTCGGACTGGCGAATGGACGACTTAATGATTTCCTACTCTGTCCCCGGCGGTGGTGTAGGTCCTCACCTCGACCAATACGATGTGTTTATTATTCAAGGTGAAGGCCGTCGTCATTGGCGAGTGGGTGAAAAAATCCCAATGAAACAACATTCCCCGCACCCTGACTTACTACAAGTTCAACCTTTTGACGCCATCATCGACGAAGAAATGGAATCCGGCGATATTTTATATATTCCACCTGGGTTTCCACATGAAGGTTACGCCATTGAGCCTTCATTAAATTACTCAGTTGGTTTCCGTGCCCCAAATACTCGTGAGCTGCTCAGTAGCTTTGCAGACCACTTAATTTCTAATGACTTAGGCAGTTATCGTTATAGCGATCCTGATTTATCATTCCGTGATAACCCTGCTGAGATCTTGCAAGGTGAACAAATTAAACTACGCGAGATGATGGAATCACTGATTAATGACCCTGAGCTATTTCGTAAATGGCTAGGTGAGTTTATCTCACAATCACGCCACGAATTAGACATTGCCCCACCTGAACCACCTTATGAGCAAGAAGAAATTTATGATTTACTGAAAACTCAGCAAGAAACCTTATACAAATTAAATGGTCTCAGAGCATTACGCGTTGGCGACCAATTTTTTGTTAATGGAGAATGCTTAGAAACTGAGTGTTATGAGGCTGCTGATAGTTTGTGTCGTTATGATGCCGTTAATAGTCAAATTTTAGCTGATGCCATTGATGATGTTAACTTTATCGCACTGCTTACCGCACTCGTCAATAATGGTTATTGGTATTTTGATGATTAATCAGTACTTATAATATTAAATTGGTACTTGATAAAAAGGCTCATTAATTATGAGCCTTTTATTAAAAATAATATTATCGGCATAATATAACCCCGCCCTATTACCCATTAATAAAAGCCGCTGATTGCAATTAAAATATCCTTATTAATGACTAAATTATTTATTTTTTTATATATTTTATTTTTCATTTACATACTCATATTATGATCCTTACTTGCCCGTAAGCACGCAAAGATAAAGCACATTATTTGATTCAACTCTAAACTGTTTTTACTTCACCATTATCAATCTCACACAGTACTAATTACCCCCTTAAAGATGATAACAACATGAACATAGAAACACTTTTGGCTTTATCATTGTTTTCCTTTGTGACATCCATAACTCCAGGTCCAAATAATATTATGTTACTTGCTTCAGGTATTAACTTTGGATTTAGCAAAACACTACCGCATTCATTTGGAGTATCAATTGGTTTTTTTATTATGCTGATTGCTGTCGGACTTGGAGTGGGAGCTTTGATTCAAACATCCCCTATAATTTATTCAATATTAAAATATTTTGGAATTATTTATTTGTTCTGGCTTGCATGGAAAACGACTATTAGCCATTCAGTTGCACAGACAAGTAACCAAGAAACTAAACCGCTAACTTTGTTAGAAGCGACATTATTTCAATGGATAAACCCTAAAGCATTGATGATGGCTATCTCTGGAATGGCGATGTATACCAATATAAATGCCCCCTATTTATCAATGGTACAGGTTGCCGTTATATTTGCGGCCATCAACTGGCCATGTGTTGCTATTTGGGCGATGTTTGGCAGTAAATTAAGAGAAAAACTAAAACAACCTAAGACATTAAAACGTTTTAATTTAGTCATGGGAGTTTTACTGGCACTTAGTGGTGTTTCTGTATTATTTCAATAGCAAATGTAAGCGCGCTTATTGTTATAAGCACGCTTATTTATCATAAAATATCACGATTGCCTTGCGTGAATAGCCGTTAGTTCCGCAATACGCATGATCACACTAACCGCCTGCTCCATACCCTCTTGTGTTATAAATTCATGTTTACTATGAAAGTTATAGCCACCAGTGAAAATATTTGGGCACGGTAAACCACGATGTGAAAGCTGCGCACCGTCAGTACCACCACGGACGGGTTGGATAATTGGTTCAATACCACAATCAAGCATGGCTTGTTTAGCTAATTCAATAACATGTGGGTACTTCATGACTTCTTTATGCATGTTATAATAGGTATCATCAAGCGTCAGTTCGATATAACAGCTCGGATGTAACCCTTCACCAATTTTTTCAGCAATTCGAATGATATTTTTCTTCCTAGCTTCAAAGCCTGCTAAGTCAAAATCACGAATAATATAATTCAATTCTGCCTTTTCTACTGTCCCTTTTAACGATGTTAAATGATAAAAACCTTCATAACCTTCGGTGTTTTCAGGTGTTTCATCAGGTGGTAACATCGAATGAATACGGTTCGCTAGCCCTAATGCATTCACCATTACGCCTTTAGCTGTGCCGGGATGCGTGTTATTGCCAACAATTTTAATAGAAACATTAGCTGCATTAAAATTTTCATACTCTAACTCACCAACCCCACCACCATCGACGGTATAGGCCCACAATGCATCAAATTGTTTAAAATCGATATGTCGAGCCCCACGACCTATCTCTTCATCAGGGGTAAATGCAAGACAGATTTTACCATGAGGAATGTTCTTACCCTTTAAACGCACTAGAGCTGTAATTATTTCTGCGATACCCGCTTTATCATCGGCACCGAGTAAGGTTTTACCATCGGTCATGATGAGGGTTTTGCCAATCATTTCATGCAGCACCGGAAACATCACTGGGGATAGCACTTCATCACCAATACCTAACGCGATATCCCCCCCCCGATAATTTTCGAGGACTTGTGGACTCACATTTTTACCTGAAAAATCAGGTGCTGTGTCTAAATGTGAAATAAACCCAATAGTAGGAACATCCCAATCAACGTTTGACGGTAAATAAGCCATCACACAACCTTGATCACTAAGCGTTATTTTTTCAAAACCTAATTCATTCAGCTCGCTAACTAATGCACGAGCAAACTTTAGCTGTCCTGCGCTGCTAGGCACTGTCTTGGCGTTTGGTTTTGATTGTGTATCGAAAGCGGTATATTCAAAAAACCGCTCTAAGAGTTTGTCCATACCCTTCCCCCTAAAATATCAATGTCCATATTATGGGAAAGATCACAGATTCAATTATTGTTTCAAATCAGCTTTCCTGTTAATGCTCTCTATTTTTTGCAGGAAATCGTTAGTGAAATTTATTTTTTAGCGTAATTTTTATAGGCTACCTATTACACTGGCAATCAATACCTATAATAAATAAGGGTAATAATCAAATTGTATTAATTAGTAGGTTATTATTTATTTGTTACTTAAATACCTCTCATTTGGTTAAATATCACTCACCTACTACACGAATCATCAATCATTAAATTGAAATAGTATGCTATATATGAAGTCTTATTATTTTATTTATTAGCTGATTAATAAATAAAACGAAATTTTACTCGTTAACAGGAAAACTCATGTCAAAAACATGTTTAATTTATGGTGTTAGCAAAGGCTTAGGTAAAGCATTGGTCGAAGGATTCCCTGAAAAAGCAGACCATATTTATGGAGTGTCTCGCTCAAAACCTCCTTTTGAACATACTAACTTTACGTGGATTCCTGCTGATTTAAATGATATTCATAGCGCGAATGCCATTAAGCAGATTATTCAGGACCAACCTATTCATACCTTAATTTATAATGTGGGTATTTGGGAGAAACTGGCTTTTAGTGAAGAATACCAATTTGAATCGACTGATGACATAGAGTTACTCAATATGATTCAAACCAATATCAGTGCCTGTTTATTAAATTTAAAAGCGCTATTACCCAATTTACGTTTAGCAAAAAATAGCAAGATTATATTGATCGGTTCTACATGGGGTTTAGATAACCATAATGGTAAAGAAGTCACCTTTTCCGCCACTAAATATGCCCTCAGGGGTATAGCACAGTCGTTAAGAGAAACACTACGTGAAGATAAAATAGCCATATCAGTCATAAATTTAGGTTATCTAGCAACTGAATACCCATTAGCCGTTCCGGCTGACGAAGTCATTGAAAAAAGTAATGGGCAGCTAATCCCATTACAAGATGTTGTCAATGCCGTACGCTTTATCGCTAGCACAAGCAATGCAACCTGTGTCAAAGAAATTACGATGCCAGCTATGATGGATACAAATGTCTAACCTATAAGAGAAAACAATACGTTTCCCCTTATATTATTATGTATTGAAAGCTTATTGCGCGGTATTTTTAACCTGTAACTCCGTAATAAGCTTATTGATATATTCAACAACAACTTTGCTGGCTAAACCATAGTGTTTCTCATCAAACTCACTTTCCACTTGGCTAGGCTCTAAATTAAGTTCGACCGTATGTGCCCCATGCAATTTAGCCTCGTGAACAAAACCCGCCGCAGGGTATACATGACCAGACGTCCCAATAGAAATAAAAATAGCCGCAGATTCAAGGGATTGATAGATATAATCCATTCCAATTGGCATCTCACCAAACCAAACAATATGGGGCCTGAGCGGCTGAGGAAATTGGCAACAATGACAACGGTCATCTACAGATAAATCCCCTTTCCACTCCAATACTTGATTTGACCAGTTGCAGCGAACTTTTAGTAATTCACCATGCATATGGATAACTCGCTGACTTCCCGCTCTTTCATGTAAATTATCTATATTTTGCGTAATTAACAAAAAACGGTCACCAAAAAGCTCTTCAAGCTGAGCAAGTGCATAGTGAGCAGCGTTAGGCTTAATATTTTCTTGCTGTAACTGTCGACGTCGCTCATTATAAAAACGCTGTACTAATTTAGGGTTACGTTCGAAACCTTCAGGCGTTGCCACATCTTCAACGCGATGCTCTTCCCATAATCCATCCGCAGAACGGAATGTTTGGATCCCAGATTCAGCTGAAATACCCGCTCCTGTTAAGACGACAATATTGATATTTTTCATGTTATCCAATCTATTATCTATATAAAAAGACCGGTTACGAAGTCGCTGGCGGCGTATACATTTATTCTTACGAGCTTTTTTTAACCTATAACGAAATCGCAACATCAAAGCTTCCTTTCATCCATATAACCAATAAATTTATATCATATTAAATATTAATTGCTTTTTATCATGTCATTATGACATGAATTTAGAAATGCTGATTGTGTGAAATTATTAAAATAATCAAGCTCCAAGTGTTTATTTTATTGGCAAACTAACTATTTCCTTACCATAACTGATGACATTATCTAAATGTTAACATACTAAAACGCATCATCTTGCTGAATGCAAATAAAAATATCGAAGGTATCGATTTTGTCACTTTTTATTCATAAAAATGACATTGTTATTTCATAAATACGCCACAAAACATCCACAATGGTAAAACAATAAAAAAACCTTTCACCTTCACTCTCGCTACCGCTAAAATACGCCTCGCAGATTTTACTGTGTTATTAACTCACCACTACAAGGGATTTCATGGAAAAGTTTTTTGAAAGAGCAATGTATGCTTCACGTTGGATTTTAGCGCCTATCTATTTTGGGCTTTCACTGACACTATTGGCTTTAACCATTAAGTTCTTTCAAGAGCTATACCATATTTTGCCAAATATCCTTTCAATTCCTGAAGCGGACCTAATTTTGACGCTATTATCATTGATTGATATGGCATTAGTCGGTGGTTTATTGGTGATGGTAATGTTTTCAGGTTACGAGAACTTTGTCTCCCAAATGGATATCCCTGACAGTAGTGAAAAACTAGGCTGGCTAGGTAAAATGGACGCCTCATCATTAAAAAATAAAGTCGCGGCTTCCATTGTGGCAATTTCCTCTATTCACCTATTAAAAATCTTCATGGACTTAAAAAGCGTCTCAAATGACAAACTGATGTGGTATGTCGTCATCCACTTGACCTTTGTATTATCTGCATTTGTGATGGGCTATCTAGATAAAATGACCAAGAAATAAACGGTAAAATTTATACTCAAAGTGCCTAATTTAAACATCTAGGCACTTATCTATTCGCTAATCTCATCTTTATCTCCCTCACCAGTTTCCGCTTTGTGTTACCATCAATAGTCTGAAATACCTGTACCAAGGAACTCTACATGAGCCAACATTTCGTCGGTAAATATGAAGCTGAAATTAAATTTCAATTGCCGGACCCCGACACCTTTTTGCACAAAATAAAAGCTGATTTGGCTGAACCATTTACGGAAAATAATACAGAGACAGATTATTTCTATGAAAGCCTACATTCACCACTAGCTGGCAAGAACGTCAGTATGTGTGTACGTGAAATGGTGCCATCAGGCATAAAGTTATGGATAGTCAAAGGCCCTGGAGCTTCTGAATGCAAAGCCATTAATATTGATGACTGCAATCATGTGCAAAATATGTTAACGACACTGGGATATCATTGCTACTTAACCACAACTAAAATAAGAAGCATTTATTTTCTGAATGATATCCACATCACAATTGATCACTTGAGTGGGATCGGTTGGTTTGCTGAATTTGCCATTATGACTGATGAGCAGAATTTGCTGGATAGTTTATATCAAACGTTGATGGCGACCGCCAAACAGTATGGTTTTACAGAAGCAATGGTAGAAACTCGTAGTTATAAACAAATGTTTTTAGCAGCACAGTGATTATATAAAGAGCCAATAAATTTTTGGATTTGTACCCTAAAAATCATTGGCTCTCTACCCCTAAAAGCTATTGCCCACTGAGAATACGTGCAGGGTCTAACTTACTAGCGCGGCGAGCAGGATACCAACTGGCAAGTAAGCTCAATACAATGGTTGTAATTAAAACATAAACCACATCCATGACATGCAATTCAGAAGGTAAAAAGTCAATAAAATAGACATCACCCGATAAAATGGGATGGCCAACAATGGCCTCTATAACCTTAATCATTGGTGTTAAATTTAAAGATATGACGACCCCAAGTACAGCACCAATCAGAGAACCAACAAGGCCACCCAACAAACCATACCATAAGAAAATAGCACGAATCTGCCTATCTTTTGCCCCTAGAGTGCGCAATACCGCGATATCACTACTTTTATCTTTAACCGCCATAACAAGAGTAGAAACAATATTAAAACACGCGACGCCAATCACTAATATCATAGCTAAGTACATGATACTTCTAACCATTTGAATATCATTGTACATATAGCCATAATCACCTATCCAACTTTTTACAACAACATGATGCATGGTTTTCAAGCCTGCATCATAAACAACTTGATCGGCAATAAATGGGTCTGTGGCTTTGATTTCAAACCCTGTCACGCCATCACCATAGTCGAGATATTCTTGTGCATCTGCGAGAGGAACGAGTGCTAGTTGGTGATCTAGCAAGCCACTAAGCTTAAAAATACCCGTCACTTGTACGCGAATACGTTTAGGTTGCTGAATTTTTAAGCTGGCATCGGTATTTGGGATCATAATTGTCACCCAATCCCCAACTTTCACATTCAATGCATCAGCCACACCTTGGCCTAAAATAATCGATTGTTTGCCCGCTTCAAAATGCTGCCAAGCATCATTAAGAATGAATTGTGGTAATGCACTGACTTGTGGCTGAGTTTCTCGTGAAACCCCCATCACTTGGATTGCTTTTAAATTTGCACCACGCTCAAGTAACCCCGTAAAATTGATGTAAGGGCTAACGCCTTCAACCCCTGGCGTTTTCCGGATAACTTGTTCAGCAAATTCCAAATCCTTATAGGGTGGTTTAACAGCATAAATTTGCCCATGGGGAACAACAGATAACACACGGTTATTTAATTCGCGTTCAAAGCCATTCATTGCGCTTAAACCAATAATTAACACCGCAACCCCAAGAACAATACCCAACGTTGAAACTATCGAAACTAATGAAACCATCCCGGTTCGGCGGCGACCACGGCTGAAACGCAGCGCTGTGAGTAATGAAAGAGGCAACTTAGACATTACCGAGCCTCCAAGGTAATATTCTGCTGCAAATGCCCATCACGCATTTCCAGTTGGCGAGATAACCGGCGAGCCAGTGTCATATCATGGGTAACCACTAAAAATGCGGTCCGCTGTGTTCGGTTTAATTCCCCCAACAATTCAAAAATGGCATCTGCATTACGTAAATCAAGGTTACCCGTAGGCTCATCCGCTAAAACCAGTGCAGGCTCATTCACTAACGCCCTTGCAATAGCAACACGCTGGCGCTCTCCTCCCGATAATTCAGAAGGACGATGCCCAGCCCGATGCGCTAGTCCAACCGCTTCTAGCATTTCAGTTGCTTTCGAAAATGCAGTTTCTTTCGCAATACCACCGATTAATAAAGGCATCGCCACATTTTCAAGTGCGGTAAAATCCGGTAAAAGGTGATGAAATTGATAAATAAAACCTAAATCTTTATTACGAATAGCAGCTCGCTCATCTGAAGATAACTGATTAATATGTTGGCCACGAAAGATAACATTCCCTTCTGAAGGGGTATCTAACCCGCCCAGTAAATGTAATAAGGTACTTTTCCCCGAACCAGAACTTCCCACGATGGCCATCATTTCCCCTAGCCCCATGGAAAAACTGACATTTTTCAACACTTGCGTCGACAATGTCCCTTCCTGATATGTTTTACTTAAATTTTCACAGACCAGAAGTGGTTGTTTATTCATAACGTAACGCCTCAGCAGGTTGAACCGCGGCTGCACGCCAAGAAGGATAAAGCGTTGCCAGCAGAGAAATCAGCATTGCACTAAGTGCAATAATTAAAATACCAGAGTAATCAAGCACAATCGGTAAAGAGACACCTTTAGGTAATAAACCAATCAGCGGCATAATGACATTCAGCTGGCTAGAAAGTATCGTACCTAATATTGTACCAATGAGTGAACCAATCACCCCCGCTCCAGCGCCTTGGATCATAAAAATCATTAAAATTCGCCAACGTTTGAGGCCAAGGGTTTTTAAAATAGCAACTTCACCTTGTTTTTCCATCACTAACAATGATAGTGAAGTAATAATATTGAAGGCCGCCACCGCAATAATTAAACTGAGCAATAAGCCCATCATATTTTTTTCCATGCGAACGGCTTGGAAAAACTCCCCTTTACGCTCTCGCCAATCTTTCCATACTAGGCCATTCGGCAACACTTGCTGACTTAGAACATCAACATTTAGGGGCTCATCCAAATATAAACGCCACCCAGTAATATGCCCTGTAGGGTAACGTAACATACGTGCGGCATCTTGCTGTGCCACGACGAGTTCACTTGTATCCGCTTCCCCATTTGTTTGGAAAATACCCGCCACCGTAAATAGGCGCTGACTAGGAATACGCCCCATTGGCGTTAATTGACTCACTCCAGGTATAATTAAGCGAACTTCATCACCACGTTTTACCCCGAGCGTTTCTGCAAGTTTATTCCCCAGAAAAACATTATAACTGCCTTCTTTAAGGTCACTGCGCTCCCCAACAACCAGTTTATCCAATAACAAAGAAGGTTCTTCAGGTTCAATCCCCCCCATGACACCAACGCCAACATTGGTTCGGCTTTGTAATACCACGTCAGATTGCACAATAGGTGCGATATGGCTGACACCGTTTAAATGCTGTAGATCGGTTATTGGATACTTTGCTGGGTCTATATTTCCGGAGGCAGATGTTAAAATTGCCTGCGGCATATAAGCAAGTATGCTATCTTGTAACGATCGCTCGAACCCATTCATCACTGATGTGACGGTTATTAATGCCGTCACCCCCAGTGTGATACCAATAGCAGATAAACTGGAAACGAAACGACCAAATTTATCCGCAGCACGCCCACGTAAATAGCGTAGGCCTATAAATAATGAGACAGATTGGTGCATGAAATCTATGATGCCCCTGTTGCCAAAGCGAAGTGTTCAGCGATAATAAAGGGTACGATTGATGAATGGAACCACTCGATGGTTTTTTTTCTGCTTTGAATGCCTTTTTGTCTGACTTTCAGACGAATTACGAGTTAAAACAGATTGTTTTGTTACGAATTTTGTAGTTTAACTATCCATTAATTAACTTAACTATTTTTCGTGCAAAAATTGGCTATATTTGTGCTAACTCTTGTTTAACTGCTTACTAACCGCTGTGAGATACCGAAGATTTCTATGTTGTCAAAATTTCGTTATGAACTCCCTAGTCGTAGTGGCGATGTTCGCCATTTAGGTTGCCTTATCGGGGCGGCTGGTGCACTTGAATGTGGAGAAATAATACAACGTCATCAAGGGCCTGTTATCATCGTGACACGTGATATGCAAAATGCATTACGTTTAAGAGATGAAATTCAACAGTTTACAAAACACCCTATAGAGACACTTTCTGACTGGGAAACATTGCCATATGACAATTTCTCCCCTCATCAGGAAATTATTTCTCATCGTTTATCGACACTATACCGCTTATCCAGTTTACAAAAAGGCGCGTTAATTCTTCCTGTCAATACACTGATGCAAAAAGTCTGTCCTGCTGACTTTTTAACTAGTCATGCCTTAGTGATGGCAAAAGGTGACAAACTTTCTCGAGATAACTTACGTAATGAGCTCGATAACGCTGGTTATCGCCATGTAGAACAAGTTTTAGAGCATGGTGAATATGCCACTCGTGGCGCTTTACTCGATTTATTTCCTATGGGAAGCTCATTGCCATTTCGTATTGATTTCTTCGATGATGAAATTGATAGCTTGCGAACTTTTGACGTTGACTCGCAACGAACACTCGAAGAAGTAGAACAAATCAATTTACTGCCAGCTCATGAGTTTCCGACCGATAAAGACGCTATTGAACGTTTTCGCAGCCAATGGCGCGAGCGCTTTGAGGTTCGCCGTGATCCAGAGCATATTTATCAGCAGGTCAGTAAGAATACCTTACCGACAGGTATAGAGTATTGGCAGCCTTTATTCTTCCCGCAGCCACTACCATCGTTATTTGAGTATTTACCGCCATCAAGTTTAATTGTTTCGCAGAGCTTACAAGAAGCGGCTGAACGCTTTCAGGTTGATACTCAGCAGCGGTATGAAAGCCGCGGTGTCGACCCAATGCGCCCATTGCTCCCACCTTCAGAGCTATGGCTAACTGTTGAACAACTTAATCAATCGTTAAAAAAATGGCCTCGTATTCAATTATCACCCGAGTCTCTGCCCAAAAAAGCGGCAAATACCAATTTAGATTACCTGCCATTGCCAGATATCAGCACACAGGGGCAAAGTAAAACACCGCTCGAAAAATTGCGGCAGTTTACTGAACAATTTGATGGAACCATTGTTTTTTCTGTGGAAAGTGAAGGCCGGCGTGAAACTGTTACCGAGCTCTTAGCACGTTTAAAAATTCGCCCTGATATTATTCAAAGCTATACTCACCCTACTGACAGCCGATTTGCCATCACAATTGGGCCCGCTGAACATGGTTTTATTCAATCCGATATCCATAGGGTATTAATTTGCGAAAGCGATTTACTTGGGGAGCGTGTTGTTCGCCGCCGAACAGATAGTCGCCGCACCATTAATACCGATACCCTCATTCGCAATTTAGCTGAATTACGCCCTGGGCAGCCCGTTGTTCATATTGAACATGGTGTAGGTCGTTATCAAGGTTTGATTACGTTAGAAGCAGGTGGTATTAAAGCTGAATATTTAATTTTAACCTATGCGGGCAATGATAAACTGTATGTTCCAGTTTCTTCACTCCATTTAATTAGCCGTTATGCGGGTGGGGCTGATGAAAACGCCCCATTGCATAAATTAGGTAGTGATAGCTGGGGGCGAGCCCGTCAGAAAGCTGCAGAAAAAGTGCGCGATGTCGCGGCTGAACTTCTTGATATCTATGCACAACGTGCGGCTAAAGCTGGCTTTGCATTCAAGCATGATAAACAGCAATACCAAGAATTTTGCCAAGGCTTTCCTTTCGAAACGACACCTGACCAAGAAGTCGCTATCAATGCCGTTCTCAGCGATATGTGCCAACCCTTAGCCATGGACCGATTGGTTTGTGGCGATGTAGGCTTTGGTAAAACCGAAGTGGCAATGCGAGCCGCATTCCTAGCGATTAATAATAACAAGCAAGTTGCCGTTTTAGTGCCTACGACACTACTTGCCCAACAGCATTACGATAATTTTAAAGATAGGTTTGCTAACTGGCCTGTCCGCATCGAAATGTTATCACGCTTTAAAACAGCGAAAGAGCAACAACAAATTATTGCACAAACTGCTGAAGGTAAAGTTGATATTCTAATTGGTACCCATAAGTTACTGCAAAGCGACTTAGTATGGAAAGATTTAGGCTTACTCGTCGTCGATGAAGAGCACCGCTTTGGTGTCCGTCATAAAGAACGCATCAAAGCCATGCGTGCAGACGTTGATATCTTAACACTGACAGCCACACCGATCCCTCGTACTCTCAACATGGCCATGAGTGGCATGCGTGATTTATCGATTATCGCCACACCACCTGCTCGCCGTTTGGCTGTGAAAACCTTTGTTCGCCAATATGATGACTTAGTTGTCCGTGAAGCAATTTTACGGGAAACCTTACGTGGTGGCCAAGTTTATTACCTCTACAATGATGTTGAAAATATTGAAAAGGCAAAAGCACGCCTCGAAGAATTAGTCCCTGAGGCACGTTTTGTTGTTGGACATGGTCAAATGCGTGAACGTGAATTAGAGCGCGTCATGACGGATTTCCATCATCAACGTTTTAATGTATTGATATGCACTACAATTATTGAAACGGGTATTGATATACCAACAGCGAATACTATTATTATTGAGCGTGCTGACCATTTCGGGTTAGCTCAACTCCACCAACTGCGTGGCCGAGTAGGACGTTCTCACCACCAAGCTTATGCATACTTGCTCACACCACATCCAAAAGCGATGACCACTGATGCTCATAAACGCCTTGAAGCCATTTCTTCACTGGAAGATTTAGGTGCTGGGTTTGCTCTAGCAACTCACGATTTGGAAATTCGCGGTGCAGGTGAATTACTTGGTGAAGATCAAAGTGGCCAAATGACCACGATTGGTTTTACCCTCTATATGGAACTGCTAGAAAGTGCTGTTGATGCGCTAAAAGAGGGGCGCGAACCTTCATTGGAAGATTTAACTAGCCAACAAACTGAAGTTGAATTACGCATGCCTGTTCTACTGCCAGACGACTATATTCACGATGTGAACATTCGCTTATCTTTCTATAAACGAATAGCCAGTGCAAAAAACAGTCAAGAACTCGACGAGTTACGGACAGAGCTAATCGACCGCTTTGGTAGTTTACCTGACGCAGGTAAATTCCTGTTAGCCAACGCAGCTATTCGATTACAAGCGCAATCCCTTGGCATTAAACGTATTGAAGCCCATGAAAAAGGTGGTTTTATTGAATTTGGTGATAAAAATAAAGTTGACCCAAGTTTTTTAATCAGCTTATTGCAAAACCAGCCACAAACTTATCGCTTAGATGGCCCTGTTCGACTAAAATTTTTCCATGATTTAACAGAAAGAGCCTCTCGACTAGAATTTATTAAGCAATTACTTATCGGGTTTGAAGAACACCAAATTATCTAAGTTTAAAGCTGTAAAATGATAAAAGGCTACTATCGTGTAGCCTTTTATCTCTATAATTTTTATATAATTATTATTCCATAAAACCAAATGTATTTTTATTCGGTTGCAGCTCTAAGACCGCTGATGAGTTTCTGGTGATTGGTAATTCATTTTGCTGCAAACAATAAAATGGTAATAGTTCTTTTATATCACTGCGTATGGTTTCGCATACTGAGTTAGATGATGTTAGCACTAAGCGTCCTTTGTCATCCAAAGGAATAAACATTGATGGCTCGTAGGATGTTCTAACTTTTCCAATCGTTTTGCCAATTTGATATACGACGTCATATCCAACAATAACTAATTCCATTTTTTGTGTGTTAACACAGGTTTGATTTTGCATATCAAACAGAGATGGAAAGCCTTTCCCTTGTAATGCTTCAATCATGAAAATCATTTTGCATTCGCTTTGTGCAGGATGAAACCGAGAAAGAGATTGTTGGTTAAACGTGCCTAAAACTCCTGTTACAGTACAATTTTGGTACTCAACAAGGCGATTAGCTTTGATCGGCTCAACAGATAACACTGTCGCCAATTTCGTTTCAGGTTCTTGGTTGAGTAAAGTCACGAGCAATACAATAATGAATGCCACTACAGTTGCTAATAACAACTTAAATTTTAGCTTCATTGTATTAACCCTTATTAAAATATGCCGCATCTATTGTAACCACAATCTAAAATAATTCGATAATTACGTACTATTTGTATTGTTTTTTGGAATTATCTTAATTTATCATCAAAACAAATATTTATTATAACTGTGTTAGAAACCACAAACTTCACCATTAGTGCAACCTCACATATCCCCTCAATTGAATGCATTGTTTTATGATTAATAATCAATAAGATAGAAAATATAATTTCCATGGTAACTTTTCGTTATATAAATACACTTATACTTAAATTATTTTAAACTTAAGGTAAGCTAAATTATATTGACTCAATTTATATTAATTTTTAGGCTTTAATTTCATTTAAATACAATATATAAGTAATAGTGGCAATATAATCGATATTTAATCTCTTAAATTTGATCTAAATAGTTTTTCCAAGTAATATTTAACATAAATAAGCCTTGACAGATTTAGCTAATATACTTTATTAGCATACATATTTATCATTATAAAATACAAAAAATAATGCACCTGTTATATGAATACACAGGTGCACG
This sequence comes from Providencia sp. PROV174, assembly GCF_028480685.1. Taxonomy (NCBI): domain Bacteria; kingdom Pseudomonadati; phylum Pseudomonadota; class Gammaproteobacteria; order Enterobacterales; family Morganellaceae; genus Providencia; species Providencia sp. PROV174. Next base: position 236,237 of record NZ_JAMPOT010000007.1, on the reverse strand, counting down.
GCGCTAATAAAATCCGATTAAACAAGTAACTACTCGTAGATTAATGTAGTTTTAACTTTGGTCGAATAATTCTGTTAATACTACCAACAAGCATCATTAGCCCTGTTTTAATGTAACCATGTAATGCAATTTGGTGCATACGGTATAAAGAGATGTACACAAAACGCGCAATACGCCCTTCGACCATCATATCCCCACGCATTAAATTTCCCATTAAGCTACCAACGGTACTAAAGCGAGATAGTGAAACTAATGAGCCATGGTCTTTATATACATACTCTTTTAAAGGTTTGCCTTTCATTAAAGCGACAATATTGTCATAACAAAGGCTGGCCATTTGGTGGGCTGATTGTGCTCTTGGTGGAACAACCCCCCCTTCCGGCTTAGCACAAGATGCGCAATCGCCAATAGCAAAAATCATATCATCACGAGATGTTTGTAATGTCGGCTTTACTACTAATTGGTTAATACGGTTTGTTTCTAACCCAGCGATATCCTTCATGAAATCAGGTGCTTTAATTCCTGCCGCCCAAACCATTAGGTCTGCATGAATTTTACCATCTTCTTTCGTATTCAAGCCATCTGCATCAGCGCTGGTTACCATAGTTTTCGTCAATACATTCACACCTAACTTATTCAGTTCTTGGTGTGCGGCACTTGAAATTCGCGGAGGTAAAGCGGGTAGGATACGTTCGCCTGCTTCAACTAATGTGACATTCAGTGCATCCGTATCTAACCCTTTAAAACCATAACTCGTTAGTTGCTCAACTGCATTATAGAGTTCTGCTGATAACTCAACCCCCGTAGCTCCACCGCCAACAATGGCAATATTAACGCTCTCTTCTGCGTTATCGCGTACTGAATAACGTAAAAATAGATTTAACATTTCATCGTGAAAACGGTGCGCTTGGTGTGGGTTATCTAAGAAAATGCAATGTTCTTTAACACCAGGTGTACCAAAATCATTCGAAGTACTGCCTAATGCCATGACTAAAATATCGTACTCAAGCTCACGCAAAGGAACTAATAATTCACCATGCTTATCATAAAGTTCACCGAGAACGACTGTTTTATTTTCACGGTCAATATTTGTTAGTGAACCCAGTTGGAAATTGAACGCATTATGGCGAGCATGAGCCAGATAGCTTATCGCATCGACGCCATCATCTAACGAACCTGTCGCAACTTCATGCAATAACGGTTTCCATAAATGGCTCGGGTTGCGGTCAACCAACGTAATTTGTGCGCGTTTCTTGCGGCCCAACTTACGGCCTAAACGCGTTGCTAGTTCTAATCCACCAGCGCCACCGCCTACAACGATGATTTTGGGTTGAGATAAGGTCATAAATCCCTCGAAACAAAATATATTAATGTTATTTAAGATTTCTCATCTAGAAAAGCCTTATATAACAATAATTAGGCACAGCTCCTTCCATACCAACTAGAATATCATGAGTGGTCTATTGGTAATACCAAATATTGATTCATATCAATTTAGTTGATTATTATGACTACGATAACATTCGTCAAATCATTTTTTCTACCAAACGAATCGAGTCAGCTTTTTGGTATTTATATCAATCAATCGTTTAAATCCATGAAAATCGTAATGATAATGAGAATTATTATTCTATCATTTTTTTATTTGTTGCGCATAATCAATTACCCTCCACTCATTTTCAGCATACATCTAAATAAAGCACAAAAAAAACTCCAAGGATGATAAACACCCTCAGAGTTTTTCATGAAATATTAAATTTTATTATTTAATTTTCTTGATACGCACATCAGTTGGAACTGAAACTGGTGAGTTATCTTTAAAGTATTGCATTAACGCTTCGTTGTCTGGCAGGCTATAAACACGGTCTTTACCTTGATTAAAGGCAGAGAAGCGGCTACCACCAGTTGCTAAGAATTCATTTGCAGCAACACGATAGCTTTTATTCATGTCTAACGGCTTACCGTTTAATTTCATTGATTTTTGAATAACCTTGTCACCCACTGGACGGCTGTCATCCCACTCGTAGTAAAAACCTTTAGAAACAGGCATAACTTGTGGACGAGCACGATCCCATTGTTGTTCAAGTGCTTGCTTGATTTGAGCACCTGTCAGTGATTGTGTGACAACCACATTAGAGAACGGTTGTACCGTGAAGATATCACCATAAGTCAATTCCCCTGCTTTCATGTCAGCGCGAATACCGCCACTGTTCATAAATGCAATTTGTGCACCGCCCGCTTCTTTACTGGAGGCTGCATATAATTGACCATCTGCAATAATCTTACCTAGGGTAGAATCCCCTGCCGGTAATAATTTTTTATCCACGTTAGCCGTCAAAGACCCCATCACTTGCTGTGAAATAGGTAAGGCAATTTTTTCGTATTTTTGTACGAAGGTGGTTAACTCAGGGTTTTTCTCATAACGGCTAGTTTCAACAGGGATATTTTTTGCATTGATGCTAACAATATCTTTCGTATTTCTATCAATCTCAATATTTAATTGAGACAATAAAGTCCCATTAGATTGAGCAGAAATTACTGTCATTCCATTGATTTCACAATTATAAGCTTGGTGTGTATGACCACTAACGACAAAGTCTACATTAGTATCTAACTGTTTAACGATATCAACAATTGGGCCTTTGATATTATCACAACGATTAATATCTTTAACTTTAGTGTCAACTTGTTGTGTTGCGCCTTCATGGATCAAAACACCGATACTATTAATACCCTGTGCTTTTAATAACTTAACTTGGTTATTGATAGTTTCAACTTCATTTTTGAATTCTAACCCTGCAGTTCCACTTGGCGTTACGATAGCTGGTGTACCTTCTAACGTTAAACCAATAAACGCCATTGGAATGCCATCAAACTCTTTAATAAAGTAAGATGGGAACAGAGTTTCACCTGTTTCTTTAACAATAACGTTAGCGGCTAAGTAGTTAAAGTCAGCACCCGCAAAGGAATCTTTACCCACACAACCTGCGGTTGGGTGGCAGCCACCGTTTTGTTTTCTCAGCAGCTCTTCTTTACCCTTATCAAACTCATGGTTACCAACTGCGCTAGTTTCCATACCAATCGCGCTTAGTGCTTCAATTGTGGGTTCATCATAGAACATTGATGACAGTAATGGGCTAGCCCCTACTAAGTCACCAGCACCAACAACGATAGTTTTATCGTTTTGCGCTCTTAATTGATTAACCAGTGTTGCAATTGACTCAATCCCACCTAATTTACCATCCCCCGGAGCTTGTAAAGCACCATGGAAATCATTAATACCTATGACTTGTACTTTTACGGTATCCGTATTTTTGGGGGCACAACCCGCCAAGAGTGCACCAGAGATAAGCAGTGTGAGTAATCCAATTTTATGTTTCATTTATCCTACCTTTTTTAATCTTTTTCAACTATCGACTACATTTTAAAACGGTAAGTCGTTGTCATTGATCCAGATAACGAATGTGCACGACGTGAGTGCCCATCATATAATTTTGGCGTTGTGTAGTCGTTTTCTTGCTGGTGGTGCCAACCCAGACCGCCACTTAATGACACGGATAGATTCTCAGTTGGTTTCCAATAGCTAAACAGACCAAATTGACCTTGTTTTAATCTTTCACCTTCATATTTAAATTCTGAATAGTTGGTACGGGCACCAACAGACAGTTCTTTGCTAATACGATATTCAGCCGCCATTGCAATCATGGTTTCGCCATCACGTACGTAGTCGATATCTGCATAAGCTGGGGAGTTAAAACGGCCACGCGTGTTACCAATTGGGTTACGCGCAAATTGTCCGACACCGTTCGCTTTTTTCGCTTGGGTGTAAGTTAAGCCTGTGCTTAGCGTCCAAGGCGATTCAGGGATACGCCATTCTGCCGTTCCTGCATAGTGCCAAGCACGTTTATCAAAGTTACGTTTTCCTTTGGCATCATTTTTCTCAGTGCGCTTACCGTCACTACCATATTCATGGTTATAAATCTGCGTACCTAAAGTGACATCTGAAGTCAGTTTATATTTCGCTTCTAAACCTTGTTGACGGAATAAATCATCGGCTTGACCATAGAAATAATAAACTTTCAATGGCTTAGTATTGTAGTTAATTCCACCCGTGATGACATGATTAACATTGTGTCGAACACCGTTAGCATCAGTAAAATACATGGCATCAATATTTGGGCTATCACGACGCATAACTTTTTTATCGAGATATAATAAATCCAAACTCCAATCACTGATCGCAGTATTCGTGTAGTAACCGCTATAGCTGTTCAATGATAAACGCTGTGAATTCGTGAAAATACCCGTATTTTTCAGTGTAAACCAACCTGCTTTGGCATTAAATTTCACTGGCTCAAGGTCTAGTTTCACTTTTGCATAACGTTGACCAATTTTATTGTACCCTTTCGCATGGCCATCATCATTATATAAAATTGCACGGGAGGCGAAGTCTTTACTTGCGCCTAACTTGATACCACCATAATAGGAAGCGTCAAAACCAATGACATCAGCGAAATAACCTGATTTGAAATCCGCTTGAAAGTTTTGACCCCAAGCATTCGCAACTTGTTTTCTATAACGGTTTTCGTCTTTATCAAAACGGTTTTCTGTTTTTAAGTATTTCCACATGTTACGGGTTGACAGCTCTAGCTCCGAATCCGCAATGAATGAATTTTCCTTGATAGAATCTTCCCAGTTACTGGCATTTGCCATTGCTACAGCTAAATAGCAAGGAGAAAGCATTAATAACGCAATATTTTTAACTTTCATTGGAATTAACCTAGTTAATGATTATTTGAATTAATTTTATGCTGTGCCATGTTTCCATGAACAACAAAACACCATTTTTATTTTTAGCTTAATAAAATAATTTCACTTAAAGACAAACAGATACATCCATTTCAAACACATAAGTCATTTTTTAAAAAATTTAATACAGTATTCGTCTGCATTTGTGTTTACTTATTTCTATGAATAGAGGTATCCCTTATAGGGATCACATAAATATATTATTTAATCGATAATGACATGATACCCACATCACGCGTTTATTTAGCTTAAGGTTTAAGTAATGACGCTGCACTTACCCATTAAAAAATAATTATCACTCTATTTCTTATCCATTTTTTTATGACAAAAGATGCCCCTGAGAAATAATCATCTCAAATAAATTTAAATATTTAACTTAAAATACAACTACTAAATTGCTGTTTTTTTTAATTGATTACTTATCACTCTAAATTGTCATAAATCTTTCATAATACGAATGCTATCGTAATTTTATGTCAATTAAAACGATCGCTGTCACAACACGTTACATCAGTTGCATTAAACTACCTATCAATAGTGATATTGGTCACAATTTGTCTTGAGGGGTTCTTAGGGTATAACTCTTTCATTTGGATAGTATTTAATAAGTAATTCATTTATATCTGGTTAAAACACGGATTTAAATGGATATTTGTAATCAGCTTGATACATACAAAGACTCATGAATAAAATATAACCTAATAAAATTTCACATATAAATACATATTGCTGATAGGTGTATAACCAATCCATGAATGTTTTATTTAATTCCTCATAGACGAAAACATTATTCCCCACCATTCAATTTCAATTAAGTAACATTTGACTAAATGATAAGCATGATTTAGTGATTAAATGCCTTTAACTCATCTTATGTTTCATTTATTTAAATTTATCTTAACTTTTGACGGTAATCGATTTCATGATTAAAAGTATCATAATCATATTTAACAACCCCAACCAAATAAAAAAGCAGACCATAATTCAAATTTATAGTCATTTATTTTAAATAAACTAAAAATTCAATTCATAACAAATATAATCATCAATATTTTCATTTTTTTATTTCAAAAAATAATTTTCAAAATGACTATTGAAATAAAAGATTCTCTAGTTATTTTTAATAGTAAAATAAGTATTGATTCACTTTATCTAAAGTAATTTAAAATAACATTGAGATTAACTGTGCAAATATTAATAAAGTTACGGGTAACTTTTACTACGAGGAATACTTTTATTATTCTATTATGCATAATCATGAGCTTTGTGATATGCATTGATACAAAAAAGAAAGGCCAGTAAATAAAATACTGGCCTTTTAGATATCATTGAAATTATTCGCGATATTCTTGCCAACGTGAGTGCAAGTCAACCAGTTGACGATGACTTTCTTTCCAACGCCCAACTGCTTGTAATTCTGTTAAGCTATATTGTCGACCACTATGATATAGCTTAGAAGCTTGGCTATCATGTTGTTTTGGTAAATTATCTAAAACACTGACTGCACCTTCACGGTTATTACAGACTAAAATCATGTCACACCCAGCATTCAATGAAGCCTGTGCTCTCTCGGGATAACTTCCCATAATAGCCGCACCTTCCATCGATAAATCATCAGAGAAAATAACCCCCTGAAACCCAAGTTGCTCTCTCAATACTGATTTTAACCAAAATGGCGAGCCACTCGCCGGACGATCATCAGCTTGAGTATAAATAACATGGGCAGGCATAACCGCATCGAGTAGCTCTCGTTGAATAAAATCTTTAAATATCAACATGTCTTTACCACGGATCTTCTCTAAAGCGCGGTCATCGCGTGGTGTTTCTTTGTGTGAGTCAGCTTTCACGGCGCCATGACCAGGAAAGTGTTTTCCTGTTGTTTTCATTCCTGCACTGCGCATGCCTTTAATAAAACGCTCCGCCATAACCATCGCAATTTCAGGGTCTTCGTGGAATGAGCGTTCGCCTATCGCAATACTTTGATGGCCAAGATCCAGAACAGGTGCGAAACTGATATCAATATCCATGGCTATCATCTCTGATGCCATTAACCAGCCCGCTTCTTCAGCAAGCTTGGCACCATCCATTTCACTATTAAGCGCGGCAAATGCCTGAGCTGAAGGCAATGCCGTAAAACCATCACGGAAACGTTGTACTCGACCACCTTCTTGGTCAACGGCTATCAGCAACCGATGTCTTGATGCATCACGAATTTGGCGAACAAGCTCTCGTAATTGCGCTGCATCATGAAAGTTACGGGTAAATAATATTAATCCGCCCACGGATGGGTGAGCTAATATTTCGCGCTCTTCGTTGTCCAATTCATAACCCTGAACATCTAGCATTATAGGGCCCATAACATGCCTCACTTATTCAACTAATTATCTCAATTCGATACTGTTTTCTGATAGCTTTCAGCCATCAACCTAATAAACCAAAATATTGTCGTAATGACTGTGAGTGTAACAAAAAGTCAGATGACTGGCTTTCATTCCACTGCACTTCATACCACATTAATGTCATATATTTTACCCAAGGTGCCCATGATTGACAGCTTTTCGCCAATTGCTGTTTGTCACGATAAGCACCGTGAATATCACAATATTGCGTCAAGAAAAAATCTCTCTGAATGTCAGTCAGACCATTAAATTGAAAATAGGTTTCTAAAGAAAAAGCGATATCTGTATTGGCTGCATATTCCCAATCCAATAGCATTAACTGCCCTGTTGCTGTGTGAACAATATTTTTTGCATGAATATCCATATGGGCAGGTGCCAGTTTCAACGTTTTGGGAAAAGCATCAGAGGTAAAATGACGATGTAATTTTTTCCAGCGAGGCGAAAACCTTTTTTTATCAATCAAATAGCCATAATGTGATATTTCATCGCGTAGCTGTAAATGATACCCCAGCAGTGGAGTACGATGTAATTGTGTGACTATATTTGCAAGCTCGCACTGAAAACTCGGTAACAGAAAATTATTATTATCAGGGTGTTGCCCTTCACACCACCCTAATAATAACCATTGCGCATTTCGACCAATCACTTTAGGAGTAAATGAATAAGCACGTAATTGCTGTAATACCCGCGCTTCTTTCTTTCGGTCAACGTACAAAGCAGTTTGTGCATTTCCATCAGCGCGCGCGATAAGCTTTATTTCACTACCAGATAAGGGACATTGCAGCAAAAAGCTTCCACCTGATAGCCCGGTTAGCGAAGATATTTTCCAATCATGTACAGGGATTGTCGGAAAACACAACGCTAACAGCCGAAAAAGCGACTGCGGGTTACTCAATATTGTGCTTTCCCGTCCAAATAATTTCACCTGTTTGCACTTCCATCAATTGCATTTCAAGGCTTCTTTCTTTGTTGGAACCTGACATCACGCTGTAGATCACATACTCTGCTTGAACATAACGCCCTAACCCTATCGCTTTGCTGCGGGTTACTAAGCTATCTTCTTGTGATAAACCGAGTGTTTTACGTGCAGAACTTACCACACTGGCAGGAACAACGTTAAAGCGATTCGTATTTTCAACCGCGGTTGTCATGATTGATGTCACAGCCTGTACAGGTAGTGAGCCGTTCGTATTATTTTTCACTGAGTCAACTAACAATACTTTGCCACTTTCTACCCCATCCGCACTCACCATTTGATTAACTAAAGGCGTAATGGAAGCTGACCAATCTATTGTTTGTTGTTTTGGTGGAGTTGGCACAACATCAACGGGTGGTGGAGTCACTTCCGGTTGTTTTTCAGGCTCTACGGGCACTATCGGGGGTTGTGTACCTGGTTGTTGAGGTGGATATGAAGGGCACCCAGCCAAAATTAATGTCGCGGCAGCAACCATTAAGATGCGTTTCATTATTATTCTCCGGCCTTTGGCGATAAAAATACATGAACACGTACATTTGTTGCACGTGGAGAGGAAGTCACGGCACGAACTTTCACAACAGAATTCGCTGCAATTTGCTGATGCATAATATTTGAAGTGTCTACTTTTAACCCTTGCTGATCATACCAATATAAACGATAAGCAATGTTCACCACTTCAGATTGTGAATTACTCATATTGATCGTGGCGATAGTTTGGTGATTTTCATTACCTATCACTGGGTTTTCGACAATGACTCCTTGTGCAAGTACTGCAGGCTCCATAATGATGCGCTGTTGCTCATTAAAAGCCAGTCCTTGTGTCTTTTTAAATACGCAACCACTTAGCAACACGGTTACTAAAGCAAGTAATGCAATACGGTTCATTGTCGACCCCTATACCTTATTATTTCGCCAATAGGGGGCCTAATGGGCGACCACCCACTAGATGCATGTGGATATGAAACACTTCTTGACCTGAATGTTCATTACAGTTCATGATTAAACGGTAACCATTCTCTGCAATACCTTCTTCTTTAGCAATTTTAGCCGCTACAGTAAACAAACGGCCTAACGCAAGTTCATCATCCACAGTAACATCATTAACAGTCGGAATTAATTTATTTGGAATGATAAGAATGTGTGATGGTGCTTGTGGTGAAATGTCACGAAATGCCGTGACAAGTTCATCTTGGTAAACTACGTCTGCCGGGATCTCGCGACGGATAATTTTACTGAAAATCGTTTCTTCTGCCATTTCAATTTCCTTAGTCATTTAATCGTTCTTGTGAACTAATTTATACGTTATTTGTACCAACATTTAAATGAAACAAACGATTGAAGTTTTGCGTCGTAATTTCAGCGAGCTGCTCAACACTAACGCCCTTCAGCACGGCCATGTATTCAATAACATCCCGAACGTACGCGGGTTGGTTTTCCCTACCACGATGAGGAACAGGAGCCAAGTATGGCGAGTCGGTTTCAACTAAAATGCGATCTAAAGGAACAACTCGGGCGGCTTCTCTAATTTGTTCCGCATTGCGAAATGTGACGATCCCTGAAAAAGAGATATACATACCCAAATCGAGCAGTTCCACAGCCGTATCTTTATCTTCAGTAAAGCAGTGTAATACCCCGCCACAATCCATCACGTTTTCTTCACGTAAAATAGATAACGTATCTTCTCGTGCCGCACGAGTATGCACAATAACCGGTTTGTTCACTTCACGACCGATACGAATGTGCTGACGAAAAGACTCTTGTTGTAGTGCCGCGTTTTCTTGCTGGTAATAATAATCCAGCCCGGTTTCTCCTAGCGCAACGACTTCGTTTCCTGCCGCTAATTGTGCTAGTCGTGCAAAATCATATCCCTCATCTAAATTGAGAGGATGAATACCACATGAAAAAGCGATATTGTCACGCAGGCCAATCAATTTCTTCATGCTTTCAAAACCGTGCAACGTCGTTGCAACTGCTAACATGTAGCGAACATCACGAGCCGAGGCCTTTGCGATGACATCATCGACATTCGTGTGTAACTTTTCATAATCTAAACAGTCGAGATGACAGTGTGAATCAACAACAAACATATTTAACTCTTTTTAAAATGTAGGGACAGCCAATGAAGCTTCCCATTGTAATAATTGATTTGTCAGAATCAGTTCCTGATTCAATGCAGGAACTGTCAGTAATTGATGACGGCAATATAACCATTTATCATACATATTTATTAACTGAGTACGATTCATAGCGCCGGCTAATTGTAGGACTTGAGACTGCTGATCTTGGTTGATGCAAAAAGCCCCAGCACCTTGTTGAATTTTAATGGCATCCGCAAATAAGCTGAGTAACCAATTTAAGGCATCCGGCACCTCATCGATATTCAAACTAGGCAGCAAACTCAACATATCACCCGTTTGCAATGCATGGCTTAAACTATGGCATAGTGCATTACGTTTTTGCCAACGTTGTTCGTCCAATAAAGCTAACGCAGAAACCGGGGCGCCTTGGCATATTTTTAATGCCGTTATCGCATTTTCAGTAGCAATACCTGGTTTTTGCTTTTGCAGCCAATAGAGTGCTATTTGTAGATCGGGTGCGGGTAAGAAATGACTTAGACAACGGCTACGAATGGTTGCAAGCAAATCCTCTTGTTTCTCACTTCCTAATAAAAAGTAAGTGTCTTTTGCTGGCTCTTCCAATGTTTTCAATAACGCATTAGCTGCCGCATCTGTCAATGCCTCAACTTGTGGAATATACACCACTTTATTACCACTTTGTTGGGCATGGCGACTCAAGGTTTCAATTAATTTCCTAACCGCATCGACACTAACAGTAGACTTTCCTTTTTCTACCTCAAGAATATGATAATCAGGATGATTGCCTGCAAGCATCAAACGACAACTGTGGCATTGTCCACAGCTTTTTAGCCCGTCTCTTTCTTGGCAAATAAGCCAACGACTAATTCCATAGCATAGCGCTTGCGCACCATTTCCCGGCATTGAATGAAGCAGTAACGCGTGGTGGCCTCGACCGCTTTGGTACGCAGTAATGATTTGTCGGTAAGGTTCATTTAACCAAGGATACCAATTCATGGGATTAATACCTTATGTGGTTTATCAAGCACACGCTAGCCATCCGGTCAGCGTTTGGCGAATATCATGCTGTACTTGCTCAATGTTTTGGCTTGCATCAATCGTGAGTATCGTTTCATCACCCGCGGCCAACTCAAGATAACGGCGGCGTGTTCTTTCGAAAAATGCTAACGACTCTTTTTCAATTCTATCTAATTCACCTCGAGATCTTGCTCGCTGTAAACCTAATTCAGGTGGTAAATCAAGGTATAACGTTAATGAAGGCTTGAAATCGCCCAACACTAAGTCACGTAATGATTGCATCAAATGACGGTCAATTTCACGTCCGCCGCCTTGATAAGCTTGGGAAGATAAATCATGACGGTCACCGACCACCCATTTGCCCGCCGCTAATGCAGGTCGAATCACTGTTTCAACTAGTTGTACACGGGCAGCATAAAGCATGAGCAATTCAGCCTTATCAGTGACTTTATCACCCGCAATACCTTGCTTTACGAGCTCGCGTAATTTTTCTGCCAGTGGGGTGCCCCCAGGCTCACGAGTGAAAACAATATCCGTGATCCCAGCTTGGTTCAACGTTTCTACAACCGTGTTGATTGCTGTCGTTTTACCAGCGCCTTCAAGACCTTCAATAACAATAAATTGGTTTTTCATTTTTATCAGTTTTGCTGTTCAAATTGGCGGTAAACTTTAACGGCACGATTGTGGTCGTTTAAATTACGACTAAAAGTATGCCCACCTTTACCATCTGCGACAAAGAATATGTAATCGGTTTTAGCTGGATGTGCTGCTGCCTTTAACGATGCAAGGCTTGGCATTGCAATCGGTGTTGGTGGCAAGCCATCAATCTTATAAGTATTGTACGGAGTATAATTATCTAAATCACTACGATAAATTTTACCGCGATACTTGTCGCCTAACCCATAGATGACGGTTGGGTCGGTTTGCAAGCGCATATTTTTCTTTAGTCGGTTAACAAACACGGAAGCAACTTGGGCCCTTTCACTATCAACACCGGTTTCTTTTTCAATAATCGAAGCCATAATAAGCATTTCATAGGCATTTTTATAGGGTAAATCCCTATCTCGCCCTTTCCACTCTTCATCAAGGCTGTTTTGCATACGTTTATAAGCACGTTTCAGGATTTCAGCGTCTGTTGTTCCCGCCGTGTATAAATAGGTATCAGGATACAACCACCCTTCTAAAGTGCCTTCCCCGTTAAACCCAATAAGCGCATGCAGTTCTGTCGGGGTTAAGTTGGTGGTTTTATGCTCTAAATAAGGCGCATCTCGTAAAATAATACCCCAATCATTCAAACGATTACCTTCAATAAAACGGATTGAAAACTGAGCTTCTTTACCACTCACAATTAATTGTAGGAGCTGTTCAACATTCATCCCCGGCTGCAGGCGGTAAGTTCCCGCTTTTAGCTGAGCCAGTTCAGGACGTAGTTTGAGCAACCATTGGAATTCATTCCCTTTTTCAAGAATTTTATCTTCAATAAGTAACCCTTCAAATGCAACACGCCCCGTTCCTGCAGGCACTGTGAAGATTTTTTCTTGTGTGATGCTGATAGGCGTTTTGGCATAGTTCAATACTTGACGGTATTGCCAATAGACCGCGACTGCAACAATAGCAGCCAAGGTCACGGCGATAAGAATGATTTTTTTGGCTAATTTCATTTATTGACCATTTCAATGCGTGTGTTGGTAATAATTAATTCATTTATAAAAACTAAATTTTGCAACGCAAAAATAAATACTCAAACAACTCACGGGACGCAAATTGCAATGGTGGACACTGTTGACTCATTTGAATACTTTGTACCGGTAAAACTGGCATCAACGCATTACAAATAATCACTTCATCACAATGAGTTAACACGTTAGCAAAGCGTTCGACCTGTTGAAGATGGTACTGGCTATCCTCTAGTAGTGATATTATCTTTTGTCTCATTAATCCATTTACCCCACTATGAGATAAAACTGGGGTGTATACTGTTTGCCCAACTCGCCAAAAAACATTTGCACTACAGCATTCAACAATAATACCGTCGGTATCTAGCACAATCGCTTCATCTGCATCAAGTTCATCAACCTCTTGCTTAATAAGGACTTGTTCTAGACGGTTGAGGTGTTTCATTCCTGCTAGCAATGAGTTGCGAGCTAACGGAATTTGACTAAGAACGAGGCGTGCCCCTTTACACTGCAGTTGAACATAATTATTCGGAAAAGGAGAAACGCTGACTATCACCGTCGGCGAAGTAAAACCTTTAGCGCTATATCCCCTACCGCCTACACCACGACTCAGGATCACTTTAATCACGAACTCATCTTGAGTTTGTTCTGCACAAATCTGCTTTAGATGCTCTGTCAAGCTTTCCCAATCTGGCTGTGCAATTTTTAATCTTTGGCTATCATGCTGTAACCGGGCAATGTGCTCATTTAACATTTTAGCTTGCTGATTAACGCCATGTATGGTCGTAAAGCAGCCGTCCCCAAAAGAGACTGCGCGATCGGTAACACTTATTTGCTGGCAAAGTTGCCCATTAACCCAATATGACATTGATAATACTTATAATAAAAGCTGATAAATCAGACATTAATCAAGTGGGATTATCATAAACTAAAGCGAAGAACTGTGCAAAGAACTGGACAAAATAAAGCCCCAGCCACATTACGTGACTAGGGCTAATTAATAACGGTAATAGATTAATTATTCGCCGCGATAACGACGGAAAATTAATGAACCGTTGGTGCCACCGAAACCAAATGAGTTACACAGAGCGAATTCCATATTCTCAACTTTACGTGCTTCACCTGGGACAAAGTCCAGTTTGCACGCTTCATCTGGGTTATCCAGATTAATGGTTGGCGGAACAATCTGATCGCACAATGACAAAATGGTAAAAATTGACTCAATAGCACCCGCAGCACCAAGTAAGTGGCCTGTCATTGATTTGGTTGAGCTGACTAATACATCTGTGCCTTCACCAAATACATTAACAACCGCTTGTGCTTCTGCCAAATCACCGGCAGGAGTTGAAGTACCGTGAGCATTGATATACCCCACGTCACTGGCTTTAATGCCTGCATCTTTCAGTGCATTTTCCATCGCAAGTGCAGCACCCGCACCATTTTCAGGTGGTGATGTCATATGATAAGCATCACTGCTCATCCCAAACCCTGCAATTTCAGCATAAATTTTTGCACCGCGCGCTTTCGCATGTTCATATTCTTCAAGAATAATAATACCTGCGCCATCTCCCAGAACAAAACCATCACGGTCTTTATCCCATGGGCGACTTGCCGCATGCGGGTCATCGTTGCGAGTCGATAATGCACGCGCTGCACCAAAACCGGCCACACCGAGTGGTGTTGTCGCTTTTTCAGCACCGCCTGCAACCATTACATCGGCGTCACCGTAAGCAATCATACGTGCTGCATGGCCAATATTATGCACACCTGATGTACAGGCTGTTGCAATTGAAATACTTGGGCCACGAAAACCGTACATAATGCTTAAATGACCAGCCACCATATTAATGATGGTCGATGGTACGAAGAATGGGCTTACCTTGCGAGGTCCACCGTGCAGTAATGACTCACAGTTGTCCTGAATTAAGCCTAACCCACCAATACCAGAACCAATCGCTGCACCAATTCGAGTAGCATTGGCTTCTGTTACTTCCAATCCAGCATCTTTAAAGGCTTGAAAGCCAGCGGCGATACCATATTGGATAAATGGGTCCATTTTCTTAGCATCTTTACGGGAGATGCCAAATTCTTCGTAATTGAAATCTTTTACTAAGCCAGCAAATTTAGTTGCGTGGTTAGTAGTATCAAAATGATCGATTAGGCTGATACCACTCTGTCCGTCACAAACAGCTTTCCATGATGACTCAACTGTGTTGCCGACAGGAGATAACATGCCCAGTCCGGTTACGACTACACGACGCTTAGACACGTATTTCCTCCAAGGAGGGAAAAGTTACAAAAGGAACATAGGCGATCGAGTGATCGCCTAGATAAGTTTTTCGTACAATTATTTAGATGCGTTCTCGACGTAGTCAATCGCAGCCTGTACTGTTGTGATCTTTTCAGCTTCTTCGTCAGGGATTTCGCAATCGAACTCTTCTTCCAGAGCCATAACCAGCTCAACTGTGTCAAGAGAATCAGCGCCCAAGTCATCAACAAATGAAGCTGTATTTACAACTTCTTCCTCTTTAACACCCAGTTGTTCAACGATGATTTTCTTAACGCGTTCTTCGATAGTGCTCATACTATTAAAATTCCTATCAAAACTCGCTTTCGCGATGGTTTTCGTAGTTTATGAAATACAGGAAAAGATACAACCCAATCCCGGCTGTTGGAACTATTATTTTGCATTATTTAGCGTTAGATAACACTAATAATGCAAATAGTTCCATCATTTCTTTAGATCATGTACATGCCACCATTGACATGCAATGTTTCACCTGTGATGTAAGCAGCTTCATCAGAAGCTAAAAACGCTACAGCACTGGCAATTTCTTGTGCATCACCCAGTCTATCCGCAGGAACCTGAGATAAAATGCCTGCACGCTGTTCATCTGTCAATGCTTTAGTCATATCAGTTTCGATAAAACCAGGTGCAACGACGTTGACAGTGATACCACGAGAAGCGACTTCACGAGCCAATGATTTACTAAAACCAATTAACCCTGCTTTCGCTGCTGCATAGTTAGTTTGCCCCGCATTTCCCATCACACCAACAACGGATGCAATTGAAATAATACGTCCACAACGTTTTTTCATCATGGCACGCAAAACGGATTTAGACAAACGGTAAACGGATGAAAGATTGGTGTCAATAATATCTTGCCATTCATCTTCTTTCATACGCATCAATAGGTTATCACGAGTGATACCTGCATTATTAATCAAAATATCAATTTCACCAAATTCTTCGCGAATCTTGGTCAAAGTTTCTTCGATTGATGCTGCATCAGTCACGTTTAACGCTAAACCTTTACCTTTACCATCAAGATAAGCGGTAATGGCTTCTGCGCCTTTTTCGCTGGTTGCTGTTCCGATAACGGTAGCACCACGAGCGATTAATGTTAAAGCAATAGCTTTACCAATTCCACGACTCGCGCCTGTTACCAGTGCAATTTTTCCTTCAAAGCTCATGTCGTCCTCAGCTATTTTCTAAAGCAGTGCTTAATGATACAGGATCATTGACTGCGACGGCAGTTAAATTAGAGACAATTCGCTTGGTAAGACCAGTCAATACTTTTCCTGGACCTACTTCAATAAGATGTTCAACACCTTGATCTGCCATTAATTCTACTGTTTCCGTCCAGCGTACTGGATTATACAGTTGACGGACTAAAGCATCACGAATATTTTGTGCCGACTTCTCAATTTTAACATCAACATTGTTAATAACTGGATAGCCTGGCTCACAAAAATCAATTTTTTCTAACGCTTCGGCTAATTTATCAGCAGCAGGCTTCATTAATGCACAATGAGACGGGACGCTAACGGATAATGGCAACGCGCGTTTAGCACCCGCTTCTTTACATGCGATACCCGCACGTTCGACTGCTGCTTTTTCACCCGCAATCACAACTTGACCCGGTGAGTTAAAATTAACGGGTGAAACAACTTGGCCTTGAGAAGCTTCTTGGCAGGCTTTTTCAATTGATTCGTTATCTAAACCAATAATGGCATACATCGCACCAGTGCCTTCAGGAACAGCTTCTTGCATGAGTTTTCCACGCAATTCAACCAGTTTAATCGCTTGTTTAAAGTCGATAACACCCGCACAGACTAAAGCAGAATATTCACCAAGGCTGTGACCTGCCATAATCGTCGGCATCGCGCCATTTTGGTCTTTCCAAACACGGAAAATAGCCACAGAAGCTGCCAATAAAGCAGGCTGCGTTTGCCATGTTTTGTTTAATTCTTCTTCTGGCCCATTTTGTACTAACGCCCAGAGATCGTAACCCAATGCTTCCGATGCTTCAGCGAATGTTTGCTCAACCAGCTGATTTTCTTCAGCTAATGCCGCTAACATCCCTAAAGACTGAGAACCCTGTCCGGGAAATACCATAGCAAATTGTGTCATGTCTATTTTCTCAGTTAATTAAAAACGAACCAATGCAGAGCCCCAAGTGAAACCGCCACCGAAGGCTTCTAACAGCACAAGTTGACCACGCTGAATACGACCATCGCGCACCGCTTCATCCAACGCTGTAGGAACTGATGCTGCTGAAGTATTACCGTGACGGTCTAATGTGACAACGACTTTATCCATTGTCATATCTAATTTTTTCGCCGTCGCAGAGATAATTCTTAAATTTGCCTGATGTGGAACCAACCAATCAAGTTCTTCTTTGGCAATACCGCTTTGTGCCAGTGTCTCATCAACAATATGTGCTAATTCGCGCACTGCAACTTTAAATACTTCGTTACCTGTCATCGTTAAATATGCAGGGTCTTCAGAACAACGGCTACGATTAGGTAATGTGAGTAAATCCCCATAACGGCCATCAGCATGTAAATGCGTCGAAATAATACCCGGCTCTTCAGATTCGCCTATAACAACAGCCCCTGCTGCATCACCAAATAAAATAATCGTGCCACGGTCTGCTGGGTCTAATGTTTTAGACAAAGCATCAGCACCAATAATTAATGCTTTTTTGGTCATACCCGTTTTGACGAATTGATCAGCAATACTAATCGCATAGGTAAAACCTGCACATGCGGCTGCGACATCAAATGCCGCGCAATCTTGAATACCAAGCATCTGTTGAATTTGGCAAGCCGCGCTAGGAAAAGCGTGAGTTGCTGATGTGGTTGCAACGATAATCAAACCAATGTCAGTTGCATCGACTTGCGCCATGTCTAACGCATTTTTGGCAGCATGAAAACCCATCACTGAGACACTTTCATCTTCGTTAGCAATTCTTCTTTCATGTATGCCAGTGCGTGTCACAATCCACTCATCAGAAGTATCAACCATTTTTTCCAGATCAGCATTGGTACGTACTTGTGCTGGTAAGTAGCTGCCTGTTCCTAAGATTTTACTGTACATAGCCATAGGTTATTGATCACTCCTGGGTAAAACAATATTTAGTCGCGCTGTTATTCTTTCTGGGACTTGTTTTTCAACAGCTTGTACTGCGCGGTCAATAGCCGCTTTGAAAGCGCCTTCATTCGCTGCACCATGACTCTTGATGACAATACCTTTTAATCCTAACAGAGTCGCACCGTTATACTGGTCGGGGTTCATGTCCCCAAAACGTTTCATTAAACGTTTTTTTAACCATTTTTTCGCCAGTTGCATAAACCAACTGCTTTTTTTATGTTGATCACCGGTCGATTTTATCAATGAAAGGATGACGCGTATTACGCCTTCCATCGTCTTCAATGAGACATTACCTGCGAAGCCGTCACACACTAACACATCGGTTTTACCTGTCAGTAATTCGTTACCTTCTACATAACCAATGTAATTAATTGATGACGTTTCTTTTAATACTGAGGCGGCTTCGCGGATATTATCCAGACCTTTACTCTCTTCTTCGCCAATATTCAGTAACGCGACTCTCGGTTTAGAAATGTTAACCACTTCTTCGGCCATCACGGAACCCATTACTGCAAATTGGACTAGCATATCACTACTACAGTTAACATTAGCGCCTAAATCTAGCACAACTGTTTGGCTTTTTTGCTGATTAGGTAAGATGGTCATTAGCGCTGGGCGCTCAATCCCCTCTATAGATTTTAGCATTAATTTTGCTAGTCCCATCAGCGCACCCGTATTCCCTGCACTCACGCACGCTTGTGCCTGCCCTGTCTTCACTAACTCTAAGGCCACTCGCATCGAGGTTCCTTTGCTTTGTCTTATCGCATTTGATGGTTTTGCATCGTTTGCGATAACGCCGTCCGCAGGAATAATTTCGACACGCGAAATTTGCTCAGCACTTTGATGTGCAAGCAAAGGTTGAATGGCTTCGGGTTGACCGACAAGCAGTAATTTGAGTGCTGGATTAGATGCCAGTGCCTGCAATGCAGCAGGCACCGTGACGCGGGGACCAACATCCCCGCCCATAGCATCTAACGCAATGGTTAGATTAGCCAAGGTAACAACAAATTACTTGTTGATAACCTTACGGCCACGGTAGTAACCATCTGCTGTCACATGGTGACGCAGGTGAGTTTCACCGGAAGTTTTATCTACAGAAACTAGGGTAGCAGTCAGTGCATCATGTGAACGACGCATACCGCGTTTTGAACGAGTTGGTTTATTCTGTTGTACGGCCATTGACCTTACTCCTTAAGTACTTTTCTTTAAACTGGCTAATACGGCAAATGGGTTTGGTTTTTCTGCCTCGGGAGGCAGTTCACCAAACACCATGTCCGCTACGGACACTTCACAGTGTTCAGAATCATGAACCGGAACAACTGGTAAGGATAGAATTATTTCATCTTCTATCATTCCCAGCAAATCTATTTCACCAAATTCATCAATTTGAATCGGTTCGTAGAGCTCCGGTAATGCTTCGGCCTTTTCGTCATTGACGACAGGACTAAAACAATACGATACGTAGGCATGATGCTTGAAATTTTTTCCGCAACGTTGGCATTGGAGGGTGAGATCCACATCGGATTTCCCTTCGATAACCGTGAGACGTTGTTTATCAATATTAAATGATAATTCGGTTTCTACATCACTGTCTACACTGACTACTGATTCTGCAAGACGTGCAACTTGCTCAGGTGTATAACTCCCGACATAGTCGAGGTTTTTCTGAGCTGCACGCTGCGCATCGATAGTCAGGGGTAATTTTACCTTTTGCATAAGGCGCGCATATTAACTTTGTAATGAGCTATAGTCAAAGAAAAAGGCGGGGTAAACTCGCCTTTTCACCAAAAAATCGCAGGTTTTGCGTTTTATAGTTTAAAATGAGTTAACCCTTTTGGCTACGAGTTTCGAGAAAAATCATGAAATCGATTATTTTGGCGTCAACTTCTGAGTACCGACATGCCCTACTAAAAAAATTAGGCTTACCTTTTTTAGCTGCTGCCCCAAATATTGATGAGTCGCCTGTATTGAATGAATCTGCCCAAGCTTTAGTCATGCGTTTATCTCATGCGAAAGCACAAGCACTCGCCGCTCAATACCAGCAACATCTGGTCATCGGTTCTGACCAAGTTTGTGTTATCAACAATAAGATTGTCGGAAAACCGCATAATTTTGATAATGCTTTTCAACAATTAAAATCTGCGTCAGGCAATAAGGTTACTTTTTATACTGGATTGTGCTTGCTGGATACCGAAACGGGTAAATTTGATGTGCAATGTGAATTATTTCATGTGCATTTCAGACTACTATCTGATGCGGAAATAACGAATTACCTATTGAAAGATGAACCTTATCAATGCGCTGGGAGCTTTAAATCAGAAGGACTAGGAATTAGTTTATTTGAGCGATTAGAAGGGCGTGACCCCAATACGTTAGTTGGGCTTCCACTTATTTTATTACTCGAGATGTTACGTCCACATCAAGTTAGCCCATTATTTGATAATTAATCCTTCATACTGGCAGGGAAAACCTGCCAGTTAATCAAATGGCTTACTTTTCTGCTTTACGACTACGTAATATTTTTAGGCAGTGATTTAATTGGTTATCTAATGGAGCTTGCAAACGCATCTCTTCACCCGTTTTAGGGTGCGTAAATTTCAATGCACTCGCATGCAAAAATAAGCGGTTTAAACCTGTCCCTACCAGTTGGCTATCAAATTGCTTGTCACCGTACCTGTCATCAAATGCAATAGGATGCCCTGCATAAAGTGTATGAACACGTATTTGATGTGTCCGCCCCGTGACAGGGCTCGCTTTTACCAAGGTTGCATTATCAAACCGTTCTTCCACTTTAAAACGCGTCTCTGACGGTTTTCCTTCACTGCTCACTTTAACGACTCGCTCGCCACTTTGTAGAATGTTTTTAAGTAAAGGGGCTTGAACAACTTTCATGTGCGACTGCCAGTTGCCTCTTACGAGAGCTAAATAATCCTTTTGCATTTGTTTCAAACGCAATTGTTCATGTAACGCTCGAAGTGCTGAGCGTTTTTTCGCCACCAATAAAATACCTGATGTGTCTCTGTCAAGACGATGAACCAATTCAAGGAAACGCGCTTCTGGTCGTAAGGCTCTTAAACCTTCGATAACACCAAAACTTAAACCACTTCCACCATGAACAGCAGTACCCGATGGTTTATTCAGCACTAAGAGAACGTCATCTTCAAATAAAATGCAATTCGCTAATGCAGCGACTTTATCCAGTTTGGCCGAAACCGGTGCGGTTTCACGCTCAGCAACCCTAACGGGAGGAACGCGTACTTGGTCCCCTTCGACCAATTTATATTCAGGCTTTATCCGCCCCTTGTTAACACGCACTTCCCCTTTGCGGATAATGCGATAAATCATACTTTTCGGCACACCTTTAAGTTTAGTGAGCAAAAAGTTATCGATACGTTGCCCAGCTTCGTCATCGCTGATGTCAATAAATTGAACTTGATTTTGTGTATTCATTCGAGAATGCGTTAACTCTAATTGATTAAAATATGCGCTTATTTGCTTTCCCTATCATACCGACTCCACAAAATTTTTTATGTTTTTTTTTAATTTGGTTATTTTCTGCATGATTTATCCTATTTCTAAATAAAATTTCCATATAACTTCCGTATCGACTTGCTATAATGGCTATGGCAATGGAATAATATGAAGTTGCTGAGATGTTTAAAAAACGAAAGTTAACGTTTTATAGGATTTCTTATTTGATGGCGTAACAATGCAGCAATGGCGTAAGACATTTAGCAACATCAAATAAATTAGCGAGCAACGAATTTTGGCTTATTGGGTTAGGAACTTCCGTTTTCTTTAATAACTTACGGCATCCTGATTAAGAACGCTGAATTTTTAATCTAAAAATCAGGTTCACCGAATACTGCGCGTCTCTATACGAACGACTGCCGCGAGGCAGACGGTTTTGTAAAAATCACGAGGCCATCGGTTTACAGTAGCTCTTTCTTTCGCTGCTCTTTATTTAAAAGAAAATAATGAGTAAGTAATAACATGAAAAGAATGCTAATAAACGCAACTCAACAGGAAGAGTTGCGTGTTGCCCTTGTTGACGGGCAACGTCTCTATGATTTGGATATTGAAAGTCCCGGTCATGAGCAAAAAAAGGCCAATATCTACAAAGGTAAAATCACTCGTATCGAACCTAGTCTTGAAGCCGCTTTTGTAGACTACGGCGCTGAAAGACACGGTTTCCTTCCTATCAAAGAAATCGCTCGTGAATACTTCCCAAGCAACTATCACTCTCAAGGTCGTCCTAACATCAAAGATGTGTTAAAAGAAGGCCAAGAAGTTATCGTTCAAGTGGATAAAGAAGAGCGTGGCAATAAAGGTGCGGCACTAACTACCTTCATTAGCTTGGCTGGAAGTTACCTCGTTTTAATGCCAAATAACCCACGTGCGGGGGGTATTTCACGTCGCATCGAAGGGGAAGATCGAACTGAACTAAAAGAAGCGCTGTCTTCTTTACAAATTCCTGACGGCATGGGCTTAATCGTTCGTACCGCAGGTGTGGGTAAATCTGCAGAATCGCTGCAACAAGATTTACTCTACCGTTTACGTCACTGGGAAGCTATCCAAAAAGCCGCTGAAAATCGCCCTGCACCTTTCTTGATTCACCAAGAAAGTAACGTTATTGTCCGTGCATTCCGTGATTATCTGCGCCCAGATATCGGCGAAATTCTGATCGACAACCCAAAAGTTGTCGAAATGGCACGCAACCATATCGAAGCTATCGGCCGTGGTGATTTTGCAAGCAAAATCAAACACTACAGTGGTGATGTTCCTCTGTTTAGCCACTACCAAATTGAATCACAAATCGAATCTGCGTTCCAACGTGAAGTTCGCTTGCCATCAGGCGGCGCATTAGTTATTGATACTACTGAAGCATTGACCGCTATCGATATCAACTCTTCACGTTCAACACGTGGTGGCGATATCGAAGAAACTGCATTCAACACTAACTTAGAAGCGGCTGATGAAATTGCACGTCAATTACGTCTACGCGACTTGGGTGGTTTGATTGTTATCGATTTTATCGACATGACACCCGTTAGGCACCAACGTGAAGTTGAAAACCGCCTACGTGAAGCAGTACGTCAAGACCGCGCACGCATTCAAATTGCACGCATCTCGCGCTTTGGGTTATTGGAGATGTCACGTCAACGTTTGAGCCCTTCTTTAGGTGAGTCAAGCCACCATGTGTGCCCTCGCTGTACAGGAACGGGAACTATTCGTGACAACGAATCACTTTCTCTGTCTGTTCTTCGTCTTATTGAAGAAGAAGCACTGAAAGAAAATACTCATGAAGTGCATGCCATTGTCCCCGTACAAATTGCCTCTTACCTGCTGAACGAAAAACGCAAAGCGGTCAGTGATATCGAACAACGCCAAAGCCATGTCCGTGTTGTTGTTGTTCCTAATGACCAAATGCAAACGCCTCACTTCCATGTGATCCGCATTCGTAAAGGTGAAGAAGTCAATACGTTAAGTTATAACTTAGCGCAATATCACGAAACAGAAACTTTAACGCAAAGTGATGAAACTACCGCTGAGCGTAAAGTCCCTGAGCAACCTGCAATTTCAGCTTTTGCGTTGCAAGAGCCTGTAGATGTGTCTACGGCCGTTAAACCGAAAGAAACATCAACTAAAGCGCCTGTTAAACCAACAACCGCAGAACCGGCAACACCGGGCTTGTTCAGCAAAATTGCAGCTTTCTTCAAGAACCTATTCGGTGAAGAAGAAAAAGTGGTTGAGAAACCTGCACCAAAAAATCGTAATAATAATGATCGCCGCCGGAATAATGACCGTCGCAATAATAATCGCCGTAATAATAATCGTCGTGATCGCGATGAGAATGAAACACGCGATAACCGCGATAATCGCGACAATCGCAATAACCGTAATGCGCCATCGGATGATACGAACACTCGCAATAAAGGTCGCAACAATAAGAATGCGAACACGCAAGACGAGCAAACAACTGACAATGCGAATCGTGATAATCAGCAACAACGTCGCGAACAACGCGCTGAACGCCGCCGTCGCCAAGATGAAAAACGTCAACAGCAAGCGGTTAAAACTCAGCAAGATACTCAGCAAAGTCATGTCGAAGATGCGGTGGAAAAGGAAGAAGAACAACGTCCGGTTGCTCCACGTCGTCAGCGTCGTCAATTAGCACAAAAAATCCGAGTTACTGATAACGAGCAGGTTGTTACACCTGTTGAAACAGTACCTGAAATGACCTCTGAGCCAGTGGCTGCATTACCTGCACCAGCTGCACCTATGAGCCCAATTGAAGGTGAAGTACAAACTGAAGAGCGCCAAGAATCAGTAGCTCAAGTTGATGGCGAAGAAAAGCAAGACACCATCATTCCACGACGCTCACGTCGTTCACCACGTCACTTACGTGTCAGTGGGCAACGTCGTCGTCGTTATCGTGATGAGCGCCATTTAACTAAATCACCAATGCCATTAATCGCTGCCGTTGCCTCACCTGAGCTGGCGTCTGGCAAAGTATTTATTCATTACCCAATTGCCCAGCCTCAACAAGAAAGCATGGCAATCATCACTAATGAAGAAATGCTTGAACAACAAAGTATTAATGATGCTCCTGTAGCAGAAGCGACAAATGTTACCCCGTCACAAAGTAGCGTGATAGTCACTCCTGTCGTGGCTGAGGAAGTTAAACAAGAGTCGCATGACACTCCTGTGGAAACCGTTAATGCTGAAGCAACGTCTTTAGTTAACGAAGCAACCGCTGCCGAACACATTATTGAATCAACACCGATTGTCGCTGATGAAGCTAACGTTACGCAGGAAGTTGAAACCGTCGAAGTAGCAAAAGAGACTGTAGAAATAGTGGCTGAGGTTATTGAGCCACAAGTTGAAATAGCTCAAACAGAAACGGTTGAAAGCGTTACTATCGTAGACGAACAAACTGCACCTGTTATTGCCAATGACGTGGTTAATGACGTCGTTGAAGAAACGCAACTTCCTCAAGTTACTGTCACAGCTTCAACCGAGGCAGTCAGTGTCGAAGAAGTTATCGAGCCTGTTGCTGTAGCTGAACGCGCGACGGTAGCAAGCAGCCCAGCGGTCAGCCTGCATAAACGTCATGCTTATTCTCCAATGACAAAAGCACCAGCCCCTGCAGTTACTGCTGCGCCATTTGAAATAACAGAATTTCAGCGTGAAGCCTCTACCTTTGAAGGTAAAGGTGGCGCAGGTGGCCACGTAGCTTCAAACGTCGCAACCTCTGAAATGGCAAAACCTGCTGATTTCTAGCAACTCGCTAGCTGTATACATAAAAGCCTTGATAGGAAACTATCAAGGCTTTTTTATTACAATACAATTCATGAATAATAAATTTTTTAATTAAAAAAATTCATCATCTCGCCAGTTTTTTACATTGAGCTCTCAATGAATTTATGCTTATATTACTGTGTTTTTATACAGCCATATTATAAAGAAAAGGGAAATATATGTTAAAAGTCATTGCGGAAGATTTCATTCAAAGTGAAGCGATTGAGATTGTTATGCCGTTATATCGTGAATTGGTCGCTGCGACTAAACTAGAACCATTGTGTATCAGTTATGACCTTTACGTTGACCAAAAAGATCCTGGGCACTTTATTTTTATCGAGGAGTGGCCAAATCAAGAAGCACTCGATATTCACTGTGCCAGCGAACACTTCAAACGCCTCGTCCCCCTAATCAACAGTTATAAGCGTTCTGACCCTATTATCAAACTGATGAATGGTGCTTTTGAATAAGCACATTAGCTAAACATGCCCCCAATCATATAACTAGAACCCGTGCACAACACTACAGGCCGAACTCTGATATCGACAAACCTACATAATCCTCTAAATAGTTCGACCTGTCGCTAGGCGGCGAGCTAAACAAGACCCTAGGAGCATACACAAGTATGTGACTAGGGCGAGTGTGCGACGCCAACAACGCGACAGGCCGAAATATGACGAGGATTTTTAGAACCAAGGAGCTTGGGTCATCACCGAACCATAAAACAAGGCTCTGCCAGCTAACTCTCCGCTAAACATCGCCAACATTATCAATACAAGTAAGACTGCGGATGGTCGCTCCTTGTATGCTTTTATCACCATAATGCAAGGCAATATCATACTCATCACTACTTGCCACCACAGCAAGTAGCTCCCGCCTTGGCTTGCAGGTAATTGTAAGCGAATAATCTGTGCAATTAATACCAATGCAACACCTATCAGCACGCCGACTTTAATTGTCGAGGGTAATAACTTGCCTTGCCCAATAACAAATAAGGCCACTAGACTAAAACCAAGGACAATTGCACTACCTATAAACGCAATTTGTGTTGCTGGTGTATGCCATAATGGGTGAGCAACCATTTGATAATAGACTTGTGCCGTGACAAGTATAGCGGCTAATCCACCAATCCCACTGATCCAGCCTAATATCGTGTTGCGTGTGTTTACTGTAGGTTGCAGCCAGCAAGATAGAGCCCACAAAGTGATAACACCATTTAATAATACAAATGTCACTGCTTCGCGACTTAGCCATGAATGACTTAACCCCAGAACGGAACGGTATGCTTCAAGAGGCACACCTAAATGCCCCATTGACATCGAAGAACCAATAACTTCAATCAGCCATATCAATAGCACTGCACGACGTAATACAGCGCCTGATAATAGGGATTCCTGACTAGCTTTCATTTGGTAAATGGTTAATGCGAGAACAGCACCAATCCCCCACTGGCTCATCACTGTAAAAAATACCAGAGGGAGTTCCATATGTTTAATATCCATGATTAGTCCTCCATCCCAATAATCACAATGTTTGGATTGCTGATCGTGTGGTCTGGCATATTATAACGCTGTTCCAGTACCGCCCAGTTTGTCGTGTGCTTCTTACGCAATTCGGTAATGTCGCCAAACTCAATGGCACCCGTAGGGCAAGACTCCACACACCTTGGCTGTAGGCCTTCATCTAACCGCTCCGCACACATATTACACTTGCTGGTTTTCCCTTCTGCGGGGTCAAACACAGGGGCATGATATGGGCAGGCCATAATACACATCTGGCAACCAATACATTTCTCATGATCTTGAACGACAATACCGTCCGCCCGTTTAGTATAGGTGTCTGCTGGGCAAACTTTTAAACATTGTGGGTCATCACAATGGTTACAAGACATCGTAATAAATGCTTGAGTATTCGGTGAATCATCGTTGAATTCGCGAACTCGACGCCACAAGACACCCGGCGGGGTCACATTCTCAGATTTACAAGCCATTGAACAAGTGCGGCAACCATAGCAATCTTTTGTATTTATTAAGAAACCATATTGCTTGACCATGATTAAGCCTCCCTTCTTACATCAACTAACGTACTATTACAGCAGTGCCCCGTTCCCAAATGTTCAACTTGGTCATTCGTGACATGACTGCTACTTCCCCCTTGTTGTTCCCACCAGCCGTTATCCAGTGAAATTACGCCTTTTTTAATATGCGTTGTCACAACAGCAATGGCTCGGTGTTCTCCTCGGTCATTAAAGGTGACTGCCCATTCCCCATTCTTAATACCTCTAGATTTGGCATCTTCTGGGTGAATCAAGACATTCGGCTGGTTTCGTTGTACTTCGAGGATCCATTCATTCATTCCATGACTTGAGTGCACACTACGCGCTAACTTGCGCTGAACTGCCATCAAAGGATACTTTTTGGCTAATTCAGGTGAACCTTTAACAGACTCGGTCACTTGGTAGTATGCGACGACAGGTGAGAAATTTTTCTTTTGCCAATCTTCAACAAACAAGTGTGCTTTTTTGGTTGATGTCCTAAAAATACCGTCTTTGAATGGTATCCAATCCCCTTCTACCGGCCGTACGGGGCCTTTTTCCAACATTTGGCGAGTAATACCAGAGCCGACTAAACAAGCATCAATATAGTGCTCTATTGGCTTATTAAATACGTCGCCAAAGCCGAAACGTTCTGCTAATCGAGCAAAAATCCAATAGTCTGGTTTTGCTTCACCTGCTGGCTCAACCGCCTTTTCCATTAATTGGACATATTGGCTACGAACGCCCGCCATCAAGCTGGTATCTTCAAAAATAGTGGTCACAGGTAAAACTAAATCAGCATATAAGGCGGTTGAGCTCATGAGATTATCTGCTACCACAACAAATGGAACTTTTTTTAGTGCTTCGCGAACCTTGTTGGTATTCGGCAATTGGGTCATAACCCCCATCGTCATAATCCACCAGAAATTAATGGGATGTGGCTTTTCATTGACGATAAAATCGCCAACTTTCGCTACAGGAATGGGAGGAATGTTTTTCACATTCGGCGCTGGTGGCACTATTGGGCTAAAATTAGCCATTTGCCGAGCTCCGCCAGCATCACAAACACCCGCCCCTCGTTTACCTATATTTCCAGTCAATAAGGCGAGATAGAACTGGCTTCCTGCGACATAAGTGCCATGTTCGGTTCGTTGTGCTCCTGACATGTTTTGCACAATCATTGAAGGAGTTATTGATGAGTAATCCCGAGCAAGACGTACAATAGTTTCCGTTGGAACATCCGTTTCTTCACTGACCCGGGCAATATCCCAACCTTTTGCTTGCTGGTAAATTTGTTCAAAAACAGTGGTGTAATTCAAATCCTCTGGAAGTTCATGTTGAAAAAGTGCCGGTTTAATGCCCGATGAATCATGACGAACTAATTGTCTGCTTAATGTGTCGAAAACTAAATAGCTGTCCTTATCATCTTTGTTTTGCCTAACTTGTTTTTGGTCCGCATCAACCAAATAAACCGCGCCAGTATGAGCCCTCAAGAAATTTTCATCTATCCGGTTTTCTTCAATAATGATTTTAATCATCCCTAAAGCAAGCGCGGTATCTGTCCCTGGAATAATCGGTATCCATTCGTCTGCTTTTGCCGCAGTTTCACTAAAGCGCGGGTCGATAACCACTAATCGAGCGCCATTTTTTCTCGCTTGGTTATAATTTTTAAAATAGGCTTGCATCGTAACAGCTGGGTTATTGCCCCAACACAGGATATAACGGCTATCCGCTATCGTATCGCGGGTATCTGCATACCTCAGCCCGAGCATCGGGATCATCGCAGCTGTTACAGCAGAGCAACAAAGTGAACCCGCTTGTTTCGTTGACCCGCCTAAATAATCAAAGAAGGCCTTCCCCATATCATTTTTAATTGAGTCCATATTTCCAGCATGAGTGGAAATAAACAACCCTTCATTGCCATATTTATCAATGGTCTCTCTGATATTTTTTTCAATAAGATCCAGCGCCTCATCCCAACTTATCGGTTTGAATTCAGCTTTACCTTTTTCGCCTACTCGTAGTAATGGTGTTTTGATGCGTTGATCATGATAGACCCATTTAGTTCGGCTGATTCCTCGCAAGCAACATTTGACATTAAACCCTTCCGTCGCCTGAATTTTCATCAGCTTACCTTGGTAGGTATATGCGGTTAGGTTGCAATGCAAACACTCCATTGCACAGGTTGACCGAAATGTTTTGTAGTCCGACAGTTTGAGTCGCACTTTAGGTAAGGGTTGATTGCTGTTTCCTTGTGCATAAGAACAGGGTGCGATACTCGCCAACCCCACAACGCCAAGCCCTTTGAGTAGAGTTCGGCGTTTTAAACGTAGTGAATTTATCGTTTTCATTATAGTAAACCTCGACATTGCCTTTATAAGTACACTATATATATACTCCATTCACCAAAGATGAACTTGAGTGGCATCAATAATTCTATCTATTTATAGGTAATAACGTACTACTGCTTTCGGGTTACTTTTTTGCTTTGTCGGGTCGTTAGCAGCACAAGGCAACTCATGGTAAAATTTCAGGACTTGTTAAACTGAGGTTTATGTATGTCTACTCTGCAAGGTGTTAATTCTGTTGATATAGCCGTAAGCATTTTAAATTATATTGCTCAAAATGGGGGCATTGCTCGCGCAGCGGATATTTCAAAAGGTTGTGAGATATCAAAAAGCCGTCTACATAAATATCTGGTTTCACTGTGCCGTACACAAATGCTGTACCAAGATTCTCAAACTAGCCGTTATGGTTTAGGCCGCAATTTAACCTTCTTAGCTAATTTTGTTAAACCTGAAGACTCTTACATCGAAACCATTAACAATAGTTTGATTCAATTTCGTGATGAACAGAACGTCTCAACAGGTATAGCCACGCGTCTAGGGAAGGCTCTTTCTTTAGTGAAATATAATCGTAGCTTCAAAAATATTGAAATTGACTTTTTACCTAATACGCCATTACCTGTCGTAAAAAGTGCAGCTGGGTTGGTTTATTCCGCATTTGATAACCAATTTGGCTCGAATTCCTATTCGCAAGACGAAATTAATAAAGTTATCCAACAAGGTTATGCCATCCGTTACCAACCAACTGAAGGTATTCCCGGAGCGCAATCTATTGCGTGCCCTGTATTTAATGGTGAAGGCCAGCTTGTCGCAGCAGCAGTGACGATGGGATTTATTGCAGAAAATGAAATGGAAAGGTTAGCAACCGCATTAATCAAACAAGTTAATCGGTTAAATTTATAATAACTACGCGTGGTCAATGTTATCTATCGACTCAAGCCAAAAACAGTAAAGCCGAGATGACCTCGGCTTTACACGGTAATTATTTCACATCAATACGCGGTAATTCACCCATCTCTTTGAGCTTTTTCGATATTTCACGACGTTCTTTGGAGAGTTCAGCGTTCTTGATAATATAATCATCAACACGATCATCATAATCACTACGCATATTCGCAATAATTGCCTGAATATCTTCAATCGACATACCTGGTTTTATATATTCACTCAAGTTATCCAGCAGCAAAACACGCTTCTGGTTATCACGAATTTTTTTCTCATTGTCGGTGATTTCACGACGAATTTTATTTTTGCGACGAAACATACGCACAAATTCCAGAACATTTTGGAAAGACGGCTTGTTAGCGTTGTCCATGTTTAAAACCCTCTAGTCAATATTCAAAACGCATTATCTATTAACACAATACAATCTAATCCTATTGAGTTACAAGCCCGTTTCGCATATTTATCAAATTATTCCGCTGAAAATTGATTTCACTTTATACTTTAACGACCAAATTTTCGGAGTGATCTTCATTACATTTATTTGTTTGATCTTTTTCTCTGATTTCTTGATTGCCTGCCCCATCACCTCTGAGACAAAATGCAGATAATATCGTCGTAATAATAACAAATATCCCCATGACCAGATAGGTATCAGCAAAACCAATTTTATCATACCCCCAACCCGCTAATGGCGATAAAATACTTGCAACGACAGAGCTCATGCAACTAAAGCCAACCAAATAAAGTGTCGATGACAAACGTTTATCGAAATGAAGACTGTTATATTTAAAAATCGCGACTAACAGAATCGGGAGCTCAACGGCATGCAGTAATTTCATTATCGATATCATAATCGCGCCATCAACTAACCCTGAACCAATAATGCGTAGTGCCATTACAGAACTCGCAAACAACAATCCATTTTTAGCACCAATTCGGTTGACGACAAATGGCGCTAAAAACATGCCTCCTGCCTCCAAGAAAACCTGCAATGAATTTAGATAACCGTACATCTCATTACCTAATTGCTCACTTTGAAACTGATGGGCAAAATACACCATAAATTGCTGGTCATACACACTGTATATACAGGTTCCTAATACAAACAATATCAAAGCCCAAAAATGGGGTTGTACAAACAATTGCAAAGCATCTTTCACCGTGATGGCTGAAGGTTTACCATGTTCAAGGCTATTATACGCATCTGCGTTTGCCGTTTTTAAATTCAATAAAATAACTAAAAATAATAAGCCTGAAACGGTTGCCATGATAAAATTGTAATCAGGGTTCAGGTTAATATTACGCCCAGCAAAAAACGTTGCGCTTGCCCACCCCAATGAGCCCCACATCCTCGCTTTTCCATATTCAAAATTACGTAATCGGCTGACTCGCTCTGTATAAGATTCAAGAACACCAATGCCCGCATGAAAAGTCATGCCAATAAACAAGCCACCAATAACACTGCCTAAAAATACATTCCATCTTAGCAGCGTACCGAAAACCATAAAAAATGGGCCAGATGAAATCAGTAGTACTGCAATAAATAACAGTAAATTTTTTCGTAATCCTAATTTATCTTGCATAAACCCATAGAGTGGCTGTGCGCAAAGTGCCACAATCGAAATACAAGAGAAAATAAATCCTGTATCCGCACCATCCAAGCCAACATATTTACGCAGCCAGATTGCAATGACAGAAAACGTTGATGACCACGTGAAAAAGAAAAAAAACAATAATGCACTCAAAGAGGCATAGTACTTTCTTGAACCACGATTCATATTTCATCACCTATCAAAAATTATCCTGATGAAATGTTAAGGTTAACATTGATTTCAAACCACAAAATAGCCTGTTAATTGTGATGTTAATCACCGATGTTAACGTTAACAGTCAATATATGTGATATCAATCACGATATACTCTCACTAATTGATGACGAATGTCTGCTGGGTAAAATATTTCATCAAATCATCCAAGTTACGGGCTCTCAATCTCACCCGCTCAATATCAGATAGCCTTGGTTTAGCTTTTACGGTAGATAAGGTATCATTAATCAACAAGGTATAGTGAATAGCAATAAATTGACCACTATCAATCTACTATATAACCATCAAAATGGTGAAAACGTTGCAAGATAATAAAAAACAACCGACTTTTTTTATTCATGACTATGAAACCTTTGGTAAGCGCCCTGCTCTCGATAGACCTGCGCAATTTGCAGGGGTCCGTACTGACCTTGATTTTAATATCATTGAAGAACCCGAAGTTTTTTATTGTGCTCCGGCTGATGACTATTTACCGCAACCTGAAGCCGTCATGATCACTGGGATTACCCCGCAGGTAGCATTATCTCAAGGCATTAATGAAGCCGAGTTTGCTAAACGAATTCATGCGGCTTTTAGTGTCCCTAATACCTGTATTATGGGCTACAACAATATTCGTTTCGATGATGAAGTTACGCGTAATATTTTTTACCGAAATTTTTACGACCCATATGCTTATAGTTGGCAACAAGGAAATTCGCGTTGGGATTTACTCGACACTTTGCGTGCCTGTTTTGCGCTTCGCCCTGAAGGTATTCAATGGCCAGAAAATGAAGATGGCTTACCGAGTATGCGTTTAGAACATTTGACCAAAGCAAATGGGGTTGCTCATGAAAATGCGCACGATGCAATGTCTGACGTTTTAGCCACTATTAATATGGCAAAACTATTGAAAGCCGCTCAACCGCGAATGTTCGATTACTTTTATCAGCTAAGAAACAAAAACAAAATAAGCCAACTTATTGATATTGTAGAAATAACACCATTAGTTCATGTGTCTGGTATGTTTGGCGCATTGCGTTCTTATGTCAGTTTAGTCGCTCCGCTTGCTTGGCATCCTGATAACAAAAATGCCGTCATTATGTGCGATTTATCTGCCGATATCTCACCATTAATTGAGTTAGATGTTCAACAATTACGTACCCGATTATATACGCCTAAAGCTGAATTGGCGGGCGCTTCTCCCGTTCCTGTAAAATTAGTTCATATTAATAAATGCCCAATTCTAGCGCCAGAAAAAACACTGCGGCCAGAAGATGCACAGCGAACAGGTGTTGACCGTGACTTGTGTATGCGTAATCTGGAAACCTTACGCAAGCACCCTGAAATTCGTAATAAATTAATTGAGTTATTTAGCGAGCCTCAAATATTTGCCGAGTCAGACGATGTCGATACACAAATTTATAATGGTTTTTTCAGTCCTTCTGACCGCTCAACTATGGATATTATTCGTGAAACTTCCCCACAGAACTTACCTGCATTGGAATTAAGTTTTGAAGATAAGCGCATGAAAGAACTTTTCTTTCGCTACAAAGCACGTAATTACCCTGCAACCTTATCTTATGATGAACAGCAGCGCTGGTTACAGCACCGTAGAGACTACTTTAATGAAGAGCGTTTAACAGAATACATGCAACAAATACAACTATTACTTGTAGAGCATCAACATGATGAAAAGCGTTGTCAGCAATTAAAAGCATTGATTAATTATGCGAGAGATCTCGCCAGTTAATTTAGCAATAAAAAAGGCAGATATTGAAATGTTTACCAATACCTGCCTTTTTTCATTTATATGACATGTGCCTTAATGGTCATGAGAATGACCGCAACCACAATCCCCTTCCCAATTTTTACGTTTAGTTGTTTTACCTAAACCAGGGTTCATTGTGTTTGTTGGGTCAGATTGCTTGTAGAATGATTTCAATTGTTCAGGAGCTTTATACAAATGTCCTACGTTATGCTCTGCAGGATATTGAGCGCCTCGCTCATCTAACAAAGCTAACATTTTTTCTTTTAGCTCTTTCGGGTCTACGCCTTTTTTCAATACATAATCCTGATGCATAACATGGCACATAAAGTGGCCACAATATAATTTATGCACCAATAACTTTTCAATTTCTGGTGGTAACGTTTCAAACCAATTTCTATCATTACGGCGTAATGCGATATCAAGAGGTAAAACATCTTCCACATCTTTGTTATGAACAGCATGATAACGAACCGCAGAACCCGCAGCTGCAAAACGATGTAAAAACGCTTTTGCTCCCTCCTCGGGGGTACATTCAAAATAGCCGCCATCTGCGCTTGAAAAATAAGATTTTAGCCAAACTTTAGCTTCCTCAATGCCATCTCCGGCCATTTTCAACATTAAATGGTGTTCGTAACGATCACGGAATTCTTTCATACGAGGTGGTAAATGGGAGGGCCATAATTTACTGAGAACTTGCATAGTACGGTCAATCAGATTTGATGGCAGGAATGGAACTTTATTTAATACCGCATCAATTCTCCCTTTAATGGTGAAAAACATTGGCATTTTGTCAGTGCCGAATTTATCAATCATTAAAAAGGTATCTTTGCCATAAACTTCTGCAATATCGAAGCAACCACGGTGCATATATTCCCCCGCTACTGGCAGGTTTTTAAATTCACTCAAAATATAACGACGTATATCTTCCAAAACATCTGGATTATTAGAACCGATATAAAATACCTGTGTTTTTTTATCTGCTGGGAAGGTATCTAAACGAACAGCAAATACGGCTAATTTTCCTGCGCACCCTGATGCTTCAAATAGACGACGCTCATCTGCGTTAAAGCGTGATGGCGTATCTGCATCGACATCACGAACGCGTTCTGCATATTCGTGATCAGACGCTAATTTATCGCTAACTTGCACGTCTTCACTGCTATAACCGCGATTTTGCAGGTTTGTCAGAATTTCTTCTGGAGTGTTCCCTAAATCGATACCAAGATGATTTACCAATTCTACTTTGCCATCATCACTGACTCGGCCATAGAGAGCCAGCTCAGTATAAGCAGGACCTCGGCGTACTAGCGACCCTCCAGAACTGTTACAAATCCCCCCAACGACAGAGGCACCAATACACGAAGACCCAATCAAAGAGTGTGGTTCGCGCCCTAATGGTTTTAAGATTTTTTCCAGATCGTACAAAGTGCTTCCCGGCATCGCAACCACTTGGTTAAATTCCGGTAAAACTTGAATTTGGTTTAATTTCAACGTACTAATGATGACAATATCGCGGTCATAGTCATAACCGCTCGGTGTTGACCCTTCGGTTAACCCGGTATTCGCCGCTTGCATTAGGACAATTTTGTCCGCTTCAACACACGCTTTGAAAACATACCATTGTTCGAGCAATGTTGTTGGAAATACAACCGCGATTGCATCCCCCATACCAGAGCGAAAGCCTTTGCGATAACGCTCTGTTTTATGCGGCTCTGTTAAAATATTTTTTTTGCCAACAATATTCCTAAGCGTCAGTAATAATCGTTGATTCTCAGGTTTCTTTGCATCATTCATTTGTGTGCCTTATTCATCGAATTCGTAATTATCATAGTTATACATTATGTGTTGTAACAACAATATCACATAATATTATGATGTTAATAGGCTACACGCTTTATCTTAAATAATTCTTAACGGGTAAAAAAATAGCGCCTCAAGGGCGCTATTTTATCAATTCTGATTTCAGTTCTAATTTCGGTTATATTCAAAATAGTTCGCGTTGTAGCAAGGCGCCGAGCAAAACGATCATGGGGAGCATACATAAGTATGTGACCCATGTCGTTTTGAGAACGCAACGCAGCTACAGCACGAAATATGAAGAATATAGTTACACGTCACTCATTTGCGGCATAGGCCGCTTAAACATACGCGTTAAAACAGCCATATACACTAAACCAACCGCAGTCCAGACTAGGCCATATACCATTGAATCTTCTTCAATATTTAGCCATAACACACAGACTGTTAATGTCCCGATGACAGGTAAAATCAAATAGTTAATGATATTTTTAGCCCCAGTCATACGGCGTTCACGAATAAAGAATTGGCTGATAACCGAAATATTCACGAAGGTAAACGCGATTAGAGCCCCAAAGTTAATTAACGCGGTTGCAAAATCCATTTCAAACCAGATAGCGCCTAGTGCTAAGAAACCAACCATTAATACGTTATATGCTGGAGTGCGCCACGTTGGGCTAACATAACCAAATACTTTTTCTGGGAATACCCCATCACGCCCCATGACATACATTAAGCGCGCACTACCCGCATGAGCCGCCATACCTGACGCTAATACCGTAACACATGAGAACACCAGAATGATTGACTGGAAGAATGCTCCAGCAACAAAACGCATAATATCTGGCTGTGTCTCGTTAATATTCTTAAAGCGTGATACATCAGGGAAGTATTGCTGTAAGAAGAAAGAAACGGTAATAAAGATAACACCACCAATTAACGCAGTTAAGAAAATAGCCCGCGGGATGACTTTACCCGCATTTGGCGTTTCTTCTGACAATGAGCTTAATCCGTCGAAACCTAAGAATGAGAAACAAAGAATTGTTGCCCCAGCTATCAGCGGGATCACTTCGGTTTTTTCATTCGCAAATGGGTTAAATGTCCAAATCTCACCTGAACCTTCACCATTCGAAACACCGTGAATAACTAAGCCCGTAAAGACCGCCATGACACCAACTTGGATAATCGCAATCACGGTACTTAAGTTCGCTATCACGTTGATACCGCGTAAGTTTGCTGCCGTCATCAATATGACTAGACCCACAACAAAAATCGCTGGTTCAACATTAGGGAAAATATCTTGTAAATAAATTTTAGCCAATAAGATGTTGATCATTGGCATAAAAATATAGGACAGCAAGGATGTCCAACCCACCAAGAAGCCAATATGAGGGCTCATTGATTTTTGGGCGTAAGTGTACGCTGAACCGGCTGATGGGAAACGTTTCACCAATTTACCGTAGCTCAGAGCAGTAAACAGTATCGCAGCAAGTGCAATAATGTATGAAGTTGGAACATGTCCACCGGTTTTATCTGACACCATTCCGAAGGTATCAAATATCGTCATTGGCTGGATATACGCAATACCGATCATCACTACTTGCACCAATGTTAAGGTTTTTGCAAGTTGTACGCGGTTATTCGCACCCGTTTGATTGTGACCGATGTCTAATGGAATTGGAGTATTATTTTGCACGTCTAAGCCCTCCCATAACTTTCGATTGCATACTACTTCGGCTTAATCGACAGTTACTGGGAAGACTTTGCATCTGCCTATAGGCAGAGAAAAACGAAGAGAGGGAGAAAGGCGTGTGAGCGAAGCCACCGAGAGCCCCATAGTCATCGATACGGCAGCCGCCAGTGCCTGGCCCTGCTGCGAATGCGAAAAAGTAAGCCATAAAAGCATTCCTCAAATCGGTAGCGAAAAATGTTTGCTACACGTAAATATTAAAATTATCTCTCCGGCTCTATGTCCGGCCCCGCTAGAATGAACGTTCCTAAAAACAAAAAAACCGATGCTTCATTTAATTAAGCATCAGTTATTTTTTAGTTCGCGCATTTTGCACGCCATAAATCGAAATAGCAAGTTAAATTGTTAACAAATCACCCTATTTTCCATGAGAAATTTTGATTATTTCTGACTTTTTGCCATATCTGCTTATAACCTCTTTTTCTTATGATTTTTATCAGGTTTTAATCAACAAAAAACCCTTTGGTAGAAGCCAAAGGGTTTGGATTAATCGAAATTATTTTTTCGATTAGAAGTTGTAGTTGATACCGATATTGTAGCGACGGCCTTCTAATTCAGCACCATAAGTCGCATTATCGATTCGGCGATCTAAGACGTTATATACGCCACCAACAATGTTCGCATTCTTGTTAAGCTGATAACTTGCACCTAAATCAAACAAAGCATAAGATGCTGTACCACTTGACATTTTTTGTCCACGACCTTGGTATTCAGAGGTTTTTCCACGGAAATTCATACGTGTCCATGTTTCTAAATCTTCAGTTGTTTGCCATGTCAGTGTGGAGTTAGCCATATGTTTAGGCTGCTTATTTAATGGCTTACCTTTATTTACACCACTTTTTTGTTCAGTATCAGTATAGGTGTAGTTAGCTGCAAAACTTAAGTCATCCACAATACGCCAGTTGAAAGTTAGTTCAACACCGCGCATTCTTGCTTTATCAACGTTCGCTTTATCGCTAATGAAACGATACGGTTGGTTAGGTTTGTCACCTTCACCATCTTGAGCAACTGTACATGCTCTTACTGTGCTACTATTTTCTTCACAACGCCTAACTTCAGTAATTTTATCTTTAAAGTCAGTGTTATAGATAGTTATCCCCGCAGTAATATTATCTTGATTGTTCCAGATAACACCAATTTCTTCGGTCACACTTTTCTCTGGTTTTAAGTCAGGATTACCATAAATAACGGCATTACCTGCACTACCACCTGTTGCTTGTCCCCAGTTTGCAGACGATTCACGCAAGCTTGGTGCTTTGTAACCTGTAGTTACCCCACCTTTAATTGTCCATTGTTCATCAGCATGCCATACACCATACAGACGTGGAGTCCAGTGTGAACCGTAGTTTTCGTCTTTATCCATACGAATACCACCCGTTAATGCAAAGTCATTGGTCATTAACCATTCATCTTCTGCGAATAACGCCCAGCTATATCGTTCAAGCTGATTATACTGTTTAAATTTATTACCTTCGTCTTTCAATTTCTCTTTACGATATTGACCACCAATACTTAAACTATGATCTCCCAGTAAAAAGACACTTTGATTACGGAAAACAAGGTCTTCTGCAGTCATTTTACGGCCTGGGTTTTTTGTCTCATCGTATTGAACATAGGTATCTGTTGATGCAATATCATAAATACCCGTATGGGTTAATGCCATATGAGTCAACTCATATTTGCTAAAACCGCTACCGTCGCCTCTTTTGCTGGTATATCCCTCACGGTCATCACGGTGTTGGTTATCACGTTTAAATTCTGCGTCGAAGGTATTTTTGTCATCTGGGGTCAACGATACCGTTGCTCCACCACTCGCCATGATTTGGCGGTTAAAACCATTAATGATTTTATCTTCACCACGATGTGAATATTGGCCTTGCAGTTTTACACCTAATAACCCATCAATTAATGGGCCTGAGGTGTAAAAGCTGCCTTGCCCTGTATTCCCTGAATTTTTACGTTCAGTGAGTGTAGTGTCTGCACGTAAACTGGTCGTCCACTCTTGTTGTACGCGACGAGTGATAATATTAATTACCCCTCCCATCGCATCTGAACCGTACAGCGATGACATTGGGCCACGTACCACTTCAATACGTTCAATAGCCGGTAATGGTGGTAACCAACCTTGTTCAATACCAGAGCCATCACTATTTGGGCGAGTTGTACGTGTATCAACACGTTTACCATCGATTAAAATCATGGTGTATTTAGCATCCATACCCCGAATACTAATGTCAGAGCTACTGCCGCCGCCGGTCACTAAAACACCTGGTACATCTTTTAATGCGTCAGTCACATCACGATAAGCTTTAGTTTCGAGTTGTTCGCGCGTCACAACAGAAATAGACGCAGGTGCATCTTCTATTTTCTGTTGGTAACCTGATGCCGTTGTTACATAGATTTTATCTTTACTGTCATCAGCAAATGCAGGCGCCGCAGCAATAGCCGCAATAATGCTAATTGCCACTTTTCTTTTATTAAAAACAACCATTCCCAACTCTCCAAGAGATATTTTGTTTTATATATGAATTGATTTGCTCACATTGATTTCATTGAATCAAAAAATATTTTTTATTATTGAGGCATTTAAATACCCATAGGAAATTCATGGTAAAAAACCATTTTATAATTCAATTAAATTTCCTGTGGGTAATTACTATTAATTAATATTTTATTTGTTTATTTTTGAACATTGCTTCCTATTATTTTATTTAATGTGCTTGCCAAGTACAGCAAGCACACTATTCTATTACGATATTAACTTGCTAATTTATCAACCAGCCCATCTATTAGAACTTGCGGAACACCTTGCGAACAACGTTCGATACGACCGCGCACGCCATAAACCTCAGCAAGACTTTCAGGGGTAATAACCTCAGCGGGCTCGCCTTGAGCAATTAAATTGCCTTGCTTCAACATTAATACATGCTCCGCATGTTTGAGCGCAATATTAATATCATGAACCACCACAACCGTGATTATATTTCGACGTTTCGTCTCTTTCGCAACTAAATCCATCACATGATATTGGTAATTTAAATCCAACGCACTTAATGGTTCATCTAATAACAATAAGTTGGGTTGACGAATTAAAGATTGTGCCAAACCCACTAATTGTTTTTGACCACCTGAAAGTTGGTCTAAATAACTTAACGCCAAATGCTCAATCCCCAATTGACGTAATAACCCCATCACTTCGTCTTTACTATTCTCATTGCTCAAACCGCCTGAAGCACGTTGAGCAACAATCACTGACTCTAAAACATACAGGTGCACACCAGCAGGTAACGTTTGCGGTAAATACACCACATTTTGTGCTCGCTGGGCAAAACTCTGTTGGGTTAAGTCCTGACCATCCAGTAACAACTGCCCTGTTGCCTTATTTAACCCCGCCAACGAACGCAACAATGTGGATTTGCCACTACCATTTGGCCCAAGTAATACCGTGATCTTGCCGCGAGGCAAGATATCCGTCGATAGGTTCTCAATTACGAGGCGTTTAGGGTAACCTGCATTAAATTGGTTAATAATCAGGCCACTCATGATACGTTCCCTCTATGACGTAAAATAATACTTAGGAAGAACGGTACACCAACCAACGAGGTTACGATCCCAACAGGGATAATCACACCCGGAATAATATTCTTCGACGCTATTGAGGCCATGGATAAAATTAACGCCCCAATTAATGCACTTGCAGGCAGATAAAAACGGTGATCTTCACCAAAAATCAACCTTGCAATATGTGGCGCAACTAAACCAATAAAGGCAATAGGGCCGACAAATGCCACTGCTAGCGCCGATAAAATACTGATGCGTAATAATGTTGTTAACCTTAAACGTCGCACATCAATACCGAAACTGATCGCCCTATCCTCACCCAATCTTAAAGCCGTTAGCTTCCATGAACTCATCATGGCAATTGGGAAAATAAGTGCGAAAACTAATGCCATCACCCCAAGTTTCACCCAAGTCGCTTTTGATAAACTGCCCATTGTCCAAAAGACTAAACCTTGCAAGGTATCTTCTGTTGCGATGAATTGCATCATGGAAACCAATGCATTAAAGGTGAACACAAGCGCAATACCAAACAGTACGACACCTGAAGTTGCTACGCGCGTCCAACGAGTTACTGCATCTAACATCAGCGCGGCTAACAGGGCAAAAATAAAGGCATTGGCTGATATCACCCATTGGTCAGGTACGCCTGGAATTGCAATGCCAGAAACAATCGCTAATGCGGCACCGAATGCCGCGGCATTAGATACCCCTAACGTAAATGGGCTCGCTAATGGGTTATTGAGGATTGTTTGCATTTCAGCGCCAGCAAGCCCTAATGACATGCCAATCACGACTGCCATCAATGCGTAAGGCAAACGAATATCCCAAACAATGACACGTGTTCCTGCATCAACCGCCTCTGGAGTCATCAACGTTTGCCATAAACGCTCGAGAGATAACCCTGATGGCCCCAAGGTAAAATCTATAACCAGTGATAATAAAATTGCCGCGATGATAACAGCTATCCATGTCAATCGACGGCGTAACATATTTTGATAATGTTGTTTTACATTATCGTCAGCCTGAATTGCAGATTTTTCAGCCGTAACCATTGGCTCGCTCGTAATACTCATCAATTCTTACCCGTTTTCATTACTTTTCGCTGACCCAATATACACCGATTGGTTCAATGGCGAGAAACTCTCTATGTAATTCTTCTAGTGTTTTTTGCGGTTCTAGATCGGCAAATTGTTCTGGATAGAACCATTTGGCGAAAACTTGCGTCGCAATCACATTGTATGGAGAGTTATAGTAATTGTGCCAAATAGCATAATCTTGTTTATCTTTTATGGCTGATAACGAGCTAATCCCTTTACGTTCAGTAATTTTTTTCAGGCTTTCTTGTGCATCAGCTAATGTGCTTTGTGCGCCTAATTGAACGCCTGCATCTTTACTACCTGGCGCTTTTGCACCAGATGCAATGTAAATATTTGGGTCTGCAGCAATGATTTTCTCTAAGTTCATCGTACCAAGCGCGCCCGGCAAAACGTCTTTAGCGATATTTTTACCACCAGCTAAATCAATAAAGTTCCCCATATTTCCATCACCAGCGGTACCACAGCAATCTTCAAAAGCACCAGCGCGTAATTCAATAAAAACACTTGGTTTTTTATCTTCTGGTATTTTCGAGGTAATATCAGTGACTAATTTTTGGTTTCTTTCATAAAAATCGACATACTTATTTGCTGCCTGTTCGCGGTTCAACGCTTTACCAAGTAAACGCATACTTGGTAATGTGTTTTCCAGTGGTTTATCACGGAAATCCACAAATACGACAGGTACACCAGCTTTTTCGAGCTGGTTGACTAGTTCACTATTTTTACCCGGCCCATGGCCTGACAAACCAAAAATTGCAATATCTGGGTTTAAGGTTAATACTTTTTCTGAACTGACACTATCTGCACTGGTATTACCAATTAATGGAATGTTATCAATTTCAGGAAATTTAGCTTTATAAACAGCATAGGTTTGCGGGTCTAGTTTTCGAAGGTCACCTTGCCACCCTACAATACGCTCAATGGGTTTATCGCCTTCTAGCAGAGCTATTGCACTAAATAGGCGCCCTTCGCCTAATAAAATGCGATTAACATTATCAGGAACCTCAACAGTACGACCTGCAATATCAGTCACCGTTGCGGCCCAAGCGCTCATACTGGCACTTGCTAATAACGCTAAACTTATTCCTTTTACTACCGACCTAGCTACAGACTTCTTGGCTACCGACGACATAGTATTGAGCTCCACTCTTAACCTCATTGACTTACTTTTTTATGCGGTAACAATAAAGCAAATAAGAATACTTATCAATACGATTATTAGTTTAATCATGGCTTTCATCAATGGAATTCTGTGACCATCATCGTAAACCCAAACATTTAGCCTATTTTACCGCCTAAATGCAGGTTTATTGCGCTATATATAAAAAAACAGCACCCTAATAAGGGTGCTGTTATTGATGATAGATATTTTAAAAAACTATTTATCTAAATTTTCGCGGTAACTTGGAAAGCTCATGTCTTTATAACGGATAAACGTCGTTTTCTTCGCTATCTTATAACCAAACCAAATTGCTAAAAATAACGGAATTCCAATA
Organism: Providencia sp. PROV174; assembly: GCF_028480685.1. NCBI lineage: Bacteria > Pseudomonadati > Pseudomonadota > Gammaproteobacteria > Enterobacterales > Morganellaceae > Providencia > Providencia sp. PROV174. The sequence goes on along the minus strand of NZ_JAMPOT010000007.1, from coordinate 191,926 downwards.
TAAGTTGCGGTAACCCCTACCCAATCAATTTTATCTTCTAAAAAAGCTTGGTAGTTTTGGCCTAACGTGATTGTTAAGCACAAAATAAAGGCAAAAATAGGGCCGATTGGGAAAAAGCCTGAACGATAAGGTAAGTCATTAAGATCTCTCCCTTGAGCAATATAGCCCCTACGGAAACGATAATGGCTAATAGCAATACCTAACCAAGCAATAAACCCTGTCATCCCCGATGTATTTAATAACCACAAGTACACCGTTTGGTTGCCAAACATGGAACTTAAGAAACATAGCCCTGCAACAACCGTCGTTGCTAACAGCGCATAACGAGGTACGCCACCTTTAGATAAACGGGCGAAAATACGCGGGGCCTTACCTTCTCGGGCTAAGGTATACAACATACGGGTTGATGCGTACATACCGGAGTTACCTGCCGATAATACCGCCGTCAAAATAACCGCATTCATTACCGCAGCCGCAGATAATAAGCCTGCATTTTCAAATACTAAAGTGAATGGGCTTACACTAATATCTTTGACATCATTACGCAGTAAGCTTGGATCAGTATAAGGGATGATCAAACTAATAATTAAGATTGCAAAGATATAGAATAACAAGATACGCCAAAATACTTTGCGCACTGCTTTTGGAATATTTTTAGCGGGGTCTTTCGATTCACCCGCAGCAATACCGATTAATTCAGTTCCTTGGAATGAGAACCCAACAATCATTGCTACACCAATCATGGCTGAAAAACCACCAGCAAAAGGCGCATCACCAATTTCCCAATTATGCCACCCGGCATTTTCCGCACCGCTCATGATGCCAAAAATCATTAATACGCCGACAACAATAAAAATGACGACTGTAGTGACTTTTATTAATGAGAACCAGTATTCAGCTTCACCAAACCCTTTAACCGAAATGAAATTCAGTAAGAAAATAATGGCAAGGAAAATGGCGCTCCAAATCCAACCCGGGGTATCTGGGAACCAGTAAGTCATCACTAATTGAGCGGCAACTAAGTCAACAGCAATAGTCACAGCCCAGTTGTACCAATAGTTCCACCCAAGTGCAAAGCCAAAGCCTTCATCGACATATTTTGCACCATAGGTTGCAAATGAGCCTGAAACAGGCATATAAGCGGCTAACTCACCTAAACTGGTCATCAAAAAATAGACCATTAAACCAATGATAGCATAAGAAAGGAGTGCTCCACCGGGGCCTGCTTGTGCAACCGTTGCCCCAGAGGCAACAAATAAACCTGTACCGATGGACCCACCGATAGCAATCATCGCAAGATGGCGTGCCTTTAACTCACGGCGTAGTCTTTGTGGGCCGCCCTGCGAGATAGTATTGGTATGTTGTTCTGACATTTGTTCCCTGCATTTTATTATTCAGCTAATATCGCAGGGATTCTAGCAAAATAGACTGTGAGAACTAAGCAACTCTTCACTGTTATAAGATACCTTCATAATTCACACAAAATTATAAGTAAAATGCGTTATTGCCAAAAGTTGAATATTGTTTCTTTAACATCTAAGGAAAACTTGGCGTATTTATCCCTCTGAAGACTTAGTCCGTCGCGAGGCATCAAATGATTAATATGTGACTTGTGTAATCGAATGCAGCCAACAACGCGACGGGCGAAAAGATAATGAGAGTTTTTAGTTACAATATGACAGTAGGTTAGTAATCGCATTCGAAAGATGCTTTTGGCGGTGATAAATCAAATATAGCGTTCTTTCTAAATGAAGTTCATCTATTTTTAGTTCAACTAGAGAGCCATTTTCTAATTGTTCTTCGATCACTCGACGAGATAAACAACTTATGCCTATTCCATAACGAACTGCATGTTTGATCGCTTCTGAATTTCCTAGCTCCATTAAAATATGAAAGCCAGGAAGATGTGCAAATAATAATTGGTCGAGCACATCCCGCGTACCTGAACCTCTTTCACGCAAAATCCAAGGTGCATCACGTAAATCTTTTAAAGAAACTTTTTTATTCGCCAATGGATTTTGGGGTGAAACAAAAATAACGAGTTCATCTTTTAACCATGCTTTAGAAATTAATTCAGGGCTATGACAAACGCCTTCGATTAACCCAACATCAGCTCTAAACTCCATGACTGCTTTAATAATTTCTTCTGTGTTACTGATAAAAAGCTCTAAAGGAATATCCGGGTGGTCATGACGGTAACCCGCTAAGACTTCTGGTAAAATATAATTACCAATCGTTGTACTTGCTGCAAGACGTACGGCGCCCATCTCTTTTTTAAATAGTTGCTCGACTTCTAACCCTTGCTCCAATAAAGCTAAAGCTTTGGGATATAGCAGCCTTCCGTGCTCATTCGTAACAAGTCGTTTACCCACACGGTCAAATAATTGAACGCCTAATTGACCTTCTAAATCCGTTAGCGACGCGCTGACAGCCGATTGTGAAAGCGCTAATAACTGAGATGCCTGCGTCGTGGAGCCACTTTTTAATACTTCCGTAAAAACCTCAAGTTGCCTAAGTGTAATTCGCATAAAGGTAAGCCCCAACGTGATTTTTAGTATTTGTAATAATAATGTTAATATTAACGATTTATTCGCAATATTCCAGAAGAAACTTATAATCTATTTTGGTGGTAGATTATATAAAGATAATCAATTTAAATTATTATTACTTTTGTTATATCCTTATTACTAAATCTTATAAGCGGTAATAAAGAGTATTATCATGAATAAAAGTGACACCAACACCCTTGAGCAGAATAGCCTAAACCCTATATTTAAACTCATACCAGGTATTATTCTAGCGGGTATTCTAACTGCTATTGCAATTTACCTCGGTGACCAACCCTGGTTTATGGAGATCGGTTTAGGTGCATTAACCCTCGCAATATTGTTAGGAATTATTGTCGGGAATACTTTTTACCCCGTAGCCAGTCAATCTTGTGATGCTGGCATTAAATTTGCCAAACACTATTTCTTACGCGCTGGAATTATCTTGTATGGCTTTCGCCTTACTTTCCAACAAATCACTGACGTAGGCGCTACTGGTGTAATTATTGATGCTTTAACATTAACATCGACATTTTTATTAGCGTATTGGCTAGGTAAAAAAGTGTTCGGTCTTGATGAAGAAACAACATTATTAATTGGCGCAGGTAGTAGTATCTGTGGTGCAGCCGCGGTCATGGCAACTGAGCCTGTCGTTAAAGCTTCTGCGAGTAAAGTCGCTGTTGCCGTTTCAACCGTTGTTATTTTTGGTACGATTTGTATTTTTGTTTACCCTTGGATTTACCAATTAAACGCGCACTTTGGTTGGTTTCCAGCAACAGAAGAAACCTTTGGGATTTACATTGGTTCAACGGTACATGAAGTTGCGCAGGTTGTTGCAGCAGGCCATACGATTGGTACAGACGCAGAAAATGCCTCTGTCATTGCCAAAATGATCCGTGTCATGATGCTTGCGCCATTTTTAATTATTTTATCTGCGTTTTTAAGCCGTAAAACGGCCGCTAACCAAACAACAAAGACCCAAAAAAGTAAAATTACTATTCCTTGGTTTGCTGTATTTTTTATTGTGGTCGCAGGTTTTAACTCACTCAATTTACTGCCTCAGGCATTAGTACAGCAAGTTATTGCTTTGGATACCATTTTACTTGCTATGGCAATGGTTGCTTTAGGGTTGACTACCCATGTTAGCGCTATTCGCCAAGCGGGGATTAAACCATTACTAATGGCGTTGATACTGTTTGTTTGGTTGATAGTTGGCGGACTATTAATTAACTTACTGATTCAAAACATTTTTTAATCTACATTCTCCTCGTTTTTAGCCACCTTAACCGGTGGCTTTTTTGTTGATTTCATTTATTCGCTTATTAATGGCATACTCCAATAAAAAGGAGTCAAAAATGAAATATATTGGAGCACATGTCAGCGCCTCTGGTGGCGTTGACCAAGCCGTTATTCGCGCACATGAAATCAACGCAACCGCTTTTTCATTGTTCACCAAAAATCAGCGCCAGTGGAAAGCCGCACCACTGAGCGAAGAAGTGATTAAAAAATTTAAAGATAACTGCAAAAAATATGGATACGGTAAGCACCAGATCCTGCCCCATGACAGCTATTTGATCAATTTAGGTCATCCTGAATTTGAAGCTCTAGAAAAATCTCGGGTCGCTTTTATCGATGAAATGCAACGCTGTGAACAATTAGGTATTGATTTACTTAACTTCCACCCGGGCAGTCATTTAAACAAAATTGAAATTGACGACTGTTTAGCGCGGATTGCTGAATCTATTAATATCGCGCTTGCTGAAACCGAGGGGGTGACTGCTGTCATTGAAAATACGGCTGGGCAAGGTACTAACTTAGGTTTTGACTTTACACATCTCGCAAAAATTATTGATGGGGTGAAAGATAAAAACCGTGTAGGTGTGTGTATCGATACTTGTCATGCTTTTGCCGCAGGTTATGACCTACGCACTGCCGAAGATTGTGACAAAACATTTGGCCAATTTGCAGAGATTGTCGGGTTTGAATTTCTAAAAGGAATGCACCTTAATGATGCGAAAAGTGAATTTGCCAGCCGTGTCGACCGCCACCATAGTTTAGGTGAAGGGAATATTGGTTTTGTACCATTTACTTACATTATGCAAGATAGCCGCTTCGATGGTATCCCTTTGATTTTAGAAACCGTAAACCCTGATATTTGGCCACAAGAAATTGCGTGGTTAAAAGCACAGCAAAATAATTAGCGATTTAGACTATTTTCTAATAATAAAACCCCCACATTTATCATGTGAGGGTTTTATTTGAACTGAATGAACTATAACGATTTCATTTCAATTTTTGCCATCATATCCGCTAATTTATTTCTATTTTTTAAGCCAACATCTGGCTGGGAAACTGAGAGTGCAGAAATTGCGGTCGCCATACGTAAGGTATGCTCACTAGACTCACCATTGAGTAACCCATAAGCTAGCCCTGCAACCATCGAGTCACCAGCTCCAACCGTGCTTATCACTTCACAATGTGGTGGTTTAGCTAGCCAAGAACCTGACGCATTAACCCACAGCGCCCCTTCTTCCCCTAACGATATAACAACATGGGAAATGCCTTTATCTCTTAATTCATGGGCAGCAGCTACAACATCTTGTAAGTCTGGCAGTTTTCGACCAACCCAACTTTCTAGCTCATGACGATTAGGTTTTACTAGCCATGGTGAGGCTTTTAAACCTGCCTTTAAGGCTTCTCGGCTGCTATCAAAAATAATACATGGGCATAATTGACGAAGGCGAGTCATCCAACGAGTAAATTCTTCTGGATCAATACCACTTGGCAAACTTCCGCTGACCACAACCATATCGAAATGGCCTAGCCAATTGAGTGATTCAGTCGAGAAACGGTTCCAATCTTCTTTGCTGACCTCAAAACCTGAAAAGTTGAAATCCGTCGATTCCCCATTGTTTTCAGTAAGTTTTACGTTAATTCGTGTTCGTCCTGGCACCATACTGAAGCGGTTAGCCATGCCATTTTCACTGAAAAAATGTTGGAATTCTTCTTGGTTATCCTTTCCCATAAAACCACTAACAGTGATATCAATACCTAAGTCACGGAGTACTTTTGCGACATTGACCCCTTTACCACCCGCATTGAGGCTAGCGGTTTTGACTAAATTGACTTCACCAACTTCGATTGTAGAGCATAAGCCCACAAGGTCGTAAGCAGGATTTAATGTAATTGTAGCAACCCGGCGAGTCATAACCACTAATCTCCCTTATCATGATTATCGTGTCTTTAAATTTAAGTATAGTTATAACATTAAAGCATATTGTTTTCAGTGATATTTGTACTTTTTCCTGCTTGTTTTTCTATAAGATCATGTCAGGATCAGCACGCTAAAATATAAAATAATAAGGAGAATATATGTCTGAGCCTGCTTACGTCGTCGTTGGTGTCGGTGTGCTAATCACTAACAAGCATGGGCAAATTTTGGTCGGTAAACGCAGCAGTAAACATGCGCCCTATTGGTCCATTTTCGGCGGACATGTCGACCCTGGTGAATCTTTTGAAACCTGTGCAATTCGCGAAATAAAAGAAGAGATAGGTATTGATATCCAAGCCCCCATAGTGTTTGGTATCAGCAATAATTTACAAACTCACCAACAAGAAGGTAAACATACCGTTTCTGTTTGCATGCATGTTGAATATGACGGTGTTGTGGAACCTCAAATTATGGAAGCAGATAAATGTGAAAGCTTAATGTGGGTTTCACCAGACAAACTTCCAGAACCTCATTTTGAAGCTAGTCGCAACGCGGTTGACCTCTGGCTAACACAACGCTTCTATCGCCAAAACACCTAATTAATCGTAAGCGTACAAACATCCTCGCGTTGTACGTTTATTACTCATCTCCTTCTAATTACTCATTTTTCCCTATTTTATTCTATTTACTATATTTACAATACTTCATGCTTACCGTATCATTTAGCTAGTACAGTGAAACAACATATTTAGGAGCCACCATGGCTATTGATGGAACAACACAACAAAAAAATCCTTCTATATTAGGGGGTGCTATGATCATTGCCGGTACCGCAGTGGGTGCTGGTATGTTTTCTATTCCTATGGTGACTTCTGGCGTATGGTTCACAGGCTCCGTCATACTGTTAATATATACCTTTATTTGCATGTTACTTTCTGGGTTAATGATTTTAGAAGCAAATATGAATTACCCAGCAGGCGCCAGTTTCCATACGATGGTTAAAGATTTATTGGGTTCGACATGGAATTCAATTAATAGTTTATCCGTCACCTTTGTGCTTTACATACTAACTTATGCCTATATTTCTGCAGGTAGCTCTATCATCGCAGCGAATTTGTCAGAAAAAATACAGATACCACAAGCAGGTGCTGGCTTTATTTTTGCCTTCATAGTGGCTTTTTTTGTGTGGCTTTCTACGCGTGCTGTCGATAGGTTAAGTACCATTTTAATTGGTGGGATGGTAATCACCTTTATTATGTCAATTGGTGGAATGGTTTCAACTGCATCTCCAGCTATCTTATTTAACCAAACTGAGCAAGGTGAAAGCCAATATCTTCCATATGCCTTAGCCGCATTACCTTATTTATTAACTTCATTTGGTTATCACGGCAATGTGCCGGGATTAGTAAAATATTATAATAAAGATAGCCGCAGTGTTGTTAAGAGCCTCGTCTATGGCGCAACCATTACCGTGGTTATCTATATTTTGTGGCAGTATGCGATTCAAGGAAATATTCCAAGAACGTCATTTATTGAGATCAGAGAAAATGGCAATAATATTGATGCATTACTGACCCAAATGAATATTTCTACTCAAAGCAGTTTTATTTCTCAGTTTTTAAACCTGTTCTCCTATATGGCTTTAGCGAGTTCTTTCTTAGGTGTGTCTTTAGGGCTATTTGATTTTATCGCTGATTTTTTCAAATTTGAAGATAACAAATTTGGCCGCCTTAAATCCATATTAGTCACCTTTTTACCACCAACAATACTCGCTTTAATTTTTCCTAATGGGTTTATTTATGCGATTGGTTTTGCAGGGTTAGCAGCGACTATTTGGGCTGTTATTGTCCCTGCCCTGATGGCGAAAGCAAGTCGTAAACGCTACCCTAACAACAGTTATAAAGCACCAGGAGGGACCTTTATCATTGGCTTCGTGATCCTCTTTGGGTTAATTAATGCGGTTGCTCATTTATTATCACTATCTGGTTTACTTCCTATCTATTAACCATTCGAGTGTGAATATAGCCTACGAGTTATATTCACACTGATATTTATCTAAAAATTTTTCACTGAAAATTGACTTCAGCATCTTGCCTAATTCCTTATCTGCGAGTAATTTTGTCGCACTCTTTTTGACAACCCCAAAGAAGGTTATTTATGGCCAAGGCCAACGAAATTAAACGTGGTTTAGCAATTAACTACAATGGCAAACTATTACTTGTAAAAGACATTGATATTCAAGCACCTAGTGCTCGTGGTGCGAGTACGCTATATAAAATGCGCTTTACTGATATCAAAACTGGCCAGAAAGTTGAAGAGCGTTTCAAAGGCGATGATATTTTAGAAACCATTTCGCTAACACGTCGCGGAGTGAGTTTTTCTTATATTGATGGTGATGAGTACGTTTTCATGGACAATGAAGATTACACACCCTATCTTTTCAAAAAAGCAGATATTGAAGAAGAATTACTTTTTATCCCTGAAGAAGGGTTACCAGGAATGCAAGTATTAACAATGGATGGGCAAGTTCTTGCATTAGAGCTACCACAAACGGTTGATATGGTGATTGTTGAAACAACACCTGCAATTAAAGGGGCATCAGCTAGCGCACGGACTAAACCCGCAACTATGGCTACAGGGCTAACAGTCCAAGTCCCTGAATATTTAACCAGCGGAGAGAAAATTCGTATTCATATCGCTGAGCGTCGTTATATGGGCCGTTGTGACTAATTTTTGTTTTTAATTTGATAGAAACAATTTCTTATATGCCTATGAACAATAACTTCATAGGCATATGTCATTGAAATTAAACATTGCATACCCTTCTCATATTAGTTTGCTACATTCAATTCTTATTCAACTCAAGATTAATCGTATTTTATTGTATAAATACCTAAGGTTTTATCTTTATTAATCCAATTAAATTGTTGAGTACCTTTTTGATTCGGAAGCAACATTTCTTTATTTTTTAATTTACGAATATCTGCAGATGCCGTTTCTAATTTACCATTATCATTCCAGCATTTAGTTTCAACTTTATTAGCATTCGCTTCGACAACACAAGGTGATGCAACGATGGCACCTGTAAATCGGATAACGCCTGTACTACTGCGTTTCGTCTCACTATTTTCTGACGCAACGATTGAAAAACTTGTGCTTAATGATGTTACTACCAGAAAAGCCATTACCATTTTTTTTACTGAGCTATTCATAATGAAATCCCCTTTTAAAATTATGTTATCGTCACTTTCTGTAATTTATTTACAGTTAAAGTATTTAATTTGGCTGAATTGCCTGAGAACGACATACTAATTCCAAAGGGATATTAATAATTTCATTTATGGTCGTAGTTTTTTATTTTTTATTTAATTTTTTATCAAAACAAAATAAAGGACTTACATCACACTTAATTAACCACACAAAATGCAACACTTTATAAATAATATCTATTAGCATTAGCCCTATAATTTATGAAAATCGTCGCAATGCTACTTAAAGCTCACCTATACATCAAAAACTTTAAAATCGTTAAAGATAGTGTTAATCATCATGCATAAGAATTTAAATAAAAAAATCTCATTACCTTCTACCAATTTGATCGCATCAGGCCGACAGCGTGCTTGTTATCAGCACCCTGAATATGATGACCTATGTGTAAAAGTTCATTTAAGTGGAAGAGATGATAAAGAAACATTAAGGGAGGTTCGTTATTACAAGCGCTTATACAAAAAAAATTTCACCACAAAAACCATATCTCATTACTATGGTTTCCAGCAAACTGATCGCGGATTAGGATATGTGTTCCAGTTAATTAAAGATAAAACTGGAAATGTTTCACATACTTTAGATTATTACCTAAAAAACAAACAATTTTTTTTAAAACATAAAAAAAATATGAAAATTGCCTATGAGCAATTTAAAAAGAATATTTATAAAGAGGCTATCTCCACGATGGCACTTAAGACTTACAACATTGTTTACCAATTAGGTTATAAACCTCACGGCCAATTTCTGATTATTGATAACCTTGGGTCATCTAATTTCATTCCCATGGATTATTTTTCAGCTAGAATCGCTCGTGCCACCCTCAATCGCCGGTTTAGCGATTTCGAGCAACGGCTTTATCGTGACTACAATATCAAGATATAGCACTTACACTCGTGGTTCATTTGCATTATTACCGTTTGGTGATCAACATAAATTACCACACACTCGCCAGTATCTATTTCATGTAGAAAACCCGAACAACAAAATACCCTGATAAACATACAGTGAATTTACTTTCTTCATTATTCTCTGTGTGTTTTTTACTCTACTCATCTTTTTTAAAGTCTATTAAACTATTCGTTTTGCTCACAAATAAACCGTCATTAAATATAAATTTAAACTTCTTTACATTTCAAACTTAAAAAGCACATATTTATGTAATTACACTAAAATAATAACCAATAAAATGTGACTTAGATCATATTTCATTGACTGTAATTACCTGTGTTATAAGTAAATATCCTTCATATTAGGCAACTATCACATAAACCAATGGCAAATAGGCACTTTTATCTAATGTTTTGTAAATTTCACCTCTATTAACTCGCCATTTTGCTTTTGTTTATGTATGCTCTTAAAGGTTTGATTTGGGACTATTGCGATACCAAATCTTCTAACTAAAAAATGTAAAGAATGTTTTAGTAAATTTAGTAAATATTGATATATATCCTATACTCAATAAGTCATTAAATATGACTAGCACATTCGAACTTTAGTCGTGCTGCGATAAACACTTTCTGCGAAAAACACAGTTTTGGCATCTATAATGCGTTTTTCACAGGGATAAGTTTAGTTTTTTTGTGTCTTTTTACACAATAAAGTACTAGAAAAATGGTAAGGGATATATATAAGAATGCTAACTTCTGAAAAACTTAAGCGCTATGCTTGGCGCATTGTTCCGGCAATTGCAATCGCCGTAACGCTCACAGCATGTACCAACCCAAAGTCAGCTAAAAATACGCAATATACTGCCAAATCAGATGCACGTATGCTAAATGGTTCTGCTGGCGACTCCTTGACGATGGCATCTCAAGATGAATTCGAAGAATTAGTACAAAGTGTTGATACTAAATCTAAAATAATGGATCAATACGCAAGCTGGAAAGGCGTGGCTTATCGTCTTGGCGGTACAACAAAGAAAGGTGTTGATTGTTCAAGCTTCGTACAACGCACATTCTTTGAACAATTTGGTGTTGAACTCCCCCGCACCACTTCTGAACAAGAATCCTCAGGCAAAAGCGTAAAACGTAATAACCTAAAAGTCGGTGATATTGTTTTATTTAAAACTGGCCGAACTATGAAGCATGTTGGTATCTATATTGGCGACCAAAAATTTGTTCATGCATCAACCAGTAGTGGTGTTATCGTTTCTGAAATGACTAACTCGTACTGGAGCAAAAGATATTATGCCGGTAGACGTATTATTAATGGCTCATAAGTTTTTTTAACATTCTATATCCCCTCCCAATAAAAAAGCTTCCATACAATGGAAGCTTTTTTATTGGGAATTTTTATTAACTAAATTTAGTATAGCTATTTGATTCTTTTTGATAAAAATAGCTTAAATACCAAACCCACCTCACGATAACGCTCATCCAAAAACAAGTTATAAATACATAGCTGAACTAAACCTGTAACTAAACTTGCAACTAAAATAATAATGAATCATCAAGCCAATGTAGCTAAACAAATATACTCAAAACTAAGCACTATAAAAACCAGAAGACAGTTCTGCAATCGCGACGCCAGAGGCTTTTAAACGACACATAGCAGCTAACTCATCATTAGCATGAATGAATAGGCAAATTTCTTTTTGCCACTCTAAGATTGCGTTAGCGATCTGCATGTCTGACAATGATTCGGACAATTGCTGCATTGCAATACAATCTGTTGCACAGTCATGGCTAAGTAGCTTCAGCCCCACAAGCTTATCGCTATCGGCATCATTCATAGGCACGACTTCAACATCCGTACCTATTTTGCCTGATAACCAGCGGTAGCTTTGCGGTAGCCTGTGCACCACCGAAAGACCTAATTTTTCCACAAAGATATCCTATTGAAACATTTTAGTGTTTTGCCAAGTATTAATACTTGCATTCTTACTCAACCTAACACGGGCTTAAGCTAATCATTCATCGTTCAAACCGAACTTTTAGTTATCCCAAAAGTAACATTAATGTTAAATATCGAACTTTAAATATAACATTAAAAAAACAAAATGTCGTTAAATTTTTGTGACACAAATCATTGCACAATCATTTTAATAGCAAATATATTAAAAATTAAACTAATTTTGATCTTTAAGATCAACATTTAGCTAAAAATACTTAACTTTTTTTTACATTTATGAAATGAAAATAGTAAAAAATAGTTTATTTTTGAAGTTAAACCAAATTTTTATTAATGAATAATGTTGCAATAAGCATTAATTCATAAAACATAAATTTAACAAATTTAGCTCGAATGATAATTGATTTAGATCATTTTTCATTAAAAATTTTAATACCCCTGCATTACTACTCGCTTTTATCGAGCAATATTCCTTTATCTCTAATAGATAAAATGAATGATATGGAGAAGTAACTAGAAAAAATTCTATTTAAAGAAAGGAGAATTGTGTGTTCTCAGTTTCATCCATGAAACATGAAAACATATGGCTTACTTTGCTTTTTTCGCTAATAAAACAAATAACATTGATAATGCTACACAAGCAACCATAGAACCGACCATTGGCCATGCGCTCTGAGCGGGTATGAGTGATAATAAAGTCCCAACGAGTGCGCCAATTGAAAACCTTATTGTTCCTGCCAATGAAGAGACGGTTCCTGCAATATGTGGATAATTATCCAAGATCACTGCCATTGCATTAGAAGTAATCATCGCTATGCCACTAACATAGATTGCAACACCGATAACCAATGTCCAAAAATCTAATGCAAATGCCGTTGTAACAAGCAACCACACGCCCATCACAAATTGGATAATGATGCCAAAGTAAAGCATTTTTTCTGCGCCAAAATGCCTTACATAGCGGCTATTTATTGTTGTCATAATAAACAGGAAGATAATGTTGATACCAAAATAGTAGCCAAAATTCTGTGGAGACACCCCGTTTAAATCGATATAGACAAAAGCGCCTGCATTTAAGAACGAAAACATCCCTGCAAAAGAGAATGAACTCGCTAATATGTAGAACAGAACCTGTCTTGCTCTAAATAAAGTCGCAAATTGCCTTAATGTTGTACCAATATGAAACTTTTGCCTTTTAGCAACGGGCAATGTTTCCCGCACAAAACAGCTCACTAAAATAACGGCAACAACCGCTGCAATGGCGATACTCCAGAAAATGGCATGCCATGAAAACCAACGCATTAGCTCTCCCCCTAAAATAGGGGCTAATAACGGTGCCACCGTCATCACTAATACAACAAAAGACATACTTCTTGAGAATTCATCACGAGTAAACATATCTCGCATAAGTGCGTTAATCACAACACTTGCAGCTGCGGCGGCAAAACCATGTAAAAAACGTAACCAAATCAATGAATCAATCGATTCAGTGATGGCACAAGCCGCTGAAGCGATGGCAAAAACGACAACCCCACCCAAAATAACAGGTTTACGCCCAATGCTATCTGCCATCGGGCCATAAAATAATTGTCCTATAGCAAAACCAAAAATGTAGCTATTGAGCGTCATTTGAATGCGCCCTTCATCTACATTAAAATAATGCATCATCGTCGGAAAGCTTGGTAGGTACATGTCGATAGCCAATGGCATTAGCATCGATAATAAACCTAGAATTAATATCAGCCCCAAATAGGATGAACGCTGCTGTTGCACTCTTTAAACTCCTGCTGTTTTTTTACGTGGTACATTAATGCTGTTGATCTCTTCTTCCGTCAGTGGGCGGTACTCTCCTGGCTCAAGAGCATCATCGAGCCAAATTTCCCCAACACGTTCACGGTGTAACCCACAAACGTGGTTTCCTACCGCTGCAAACATACGTTTTACTTGATGATAACGCCCTTCGCTAATCGTCAGCCTGACATCTCTAGGGCTAATAATTTCCAGTTTCGCTGGTTTAGTTGGATGTTTTTCCCCATTGAGCATAACGCCCTGAGCAAACTGCTCAGCAACATCTTGAGCAATATCATCACTCAATTGAACTCGGTACGTTTTTTCACAATGATGCTTGGGTGAAGTAATGCGATGTGACCATTGACCATCGTCCGTCAATAATACAAGGCCGGTTGTATCGATATCTAAACGCCCTGCTGAATGCAGTTTTTGTGCAAGAGGCTCATCAATAAAAAAAAGAATTGTTGGATGTGTTGGGTCATCTGTTGAGCAAATATAACCTTGTGGTTTATGTAACATAAAATAACGTGGCCCAGTAACTTGCACGAGGACATTGCCATCATAAGCGACTTCATGGTCAATCGTAACTTGAAAAGCCCCTGATTTAACGATTTCCTCATCAACCGTTACAAGCCCTGCGCGCAGTTCTCGCGCTACCAAACTTCGGCTTATCCCTAATTGCTGGGACAAAAATTTATCCAGTCGCATAGATTCTCTTAACTTGATGGAATGCCAGTGAAGCGTACAATAACGCTCAGCTGTCAGAATATAGAGTGAAAGGTTGTTGTGATTGCTATCACATAATTCATTATAACAATAACCCCTGTGAAGTGATAGTTTCACCGAAACAACTCACATCTTTAGACAGAGTCATCGTTTTAAATTAAATTTAACGTCATTCACCTGATTTAATTACATAATGCTGAATAATATGCCTTTTGTTTTACGCCCATACCAACAAGAAGCTGTCGATGCGACGGTCGATTATTTCCGTAAGCAGACTCACCCTGCCGTAATTGTCCTACCAACTGGCGCAGGAAAAAGCTTAGTGATCGCTGAATTGGCATGGCTTGCTCGTGGGCGAGTTCTGGTATTAGCGCATGTAAAAGAATTAGTTGAGCAGAATCATGCTAAGTACCTCGCATATGGCCTACAAGCCGATATATTTGCCGCAGGCCTAAATCGCAAAGAATCTCAAAGCAAAGTCGTTTTCGGCAGTGTGCAATCTGTTGCTCGTAATCTTAAGGAGTTTGACGCACATTTTTCGCTAGTAATTATTGATGAGTGCCATCGCATAAGCCTGAATGATAAAAGCCAATATCAACAAATCATCCAAGCTTTACAGGCCAATAACCCTTCATTACGTATTTTAGGGTTAACCGCCACGCCCTACCGTCTCAACAGTGGTTGGATTTACCAATACCATTACCATGGTATGGTACGTGGCGATGAAAACTGTTTTTTCCATGAGTGTATTTATGAACTACCTCTACACTATATGATTAAAAATAAATTCTTAGTACCACCTGAACGCTTAGACATGCCTGTCCTTCAATATGATTTTAGCCAAGTTTCACTGACATCATCAGGTATTTTTAATGAACAAGAACTTAATTTGTCATTAAAAAAGCAACAACGCATTACACCTAAAATTATTGAGCAAGTTATTGAATATGCAGCACCATTACAAGGCTGTATGATTTTTGCGGCAACGGTCGAGCATGCAAAAGAAATTTTGGGCTATTTACCCCAAAACAGTGCGGCACTAGTGACAGCTGAAACCCCTGCTGCTGATAGGCAAGCAATAATTAAACAATTTAAAAACAAAGAATTACATTATCTAGTTAACGTTTCAGTATTAACAACTGGGTTTGATGCACCTCATGTTGATGTGATTGCAATTTTACGACCAACAGAGTCAGTGAGCTTATACCAACAAATTGTTGGCAGAGGATTACGCCTCTCTGAAGGAAAAACCCGCTGCTTAATCTTAGATTATGCAGGAAACCCACACGATTTGTTTCGGCCTGAAGTGGGTTCTAGTAGACCCAATTCAACCAGTGTTCCCGTGCAAGTTTTCTGTCCATTGTGCCAATTTGCGAATATTTTTTGGGGCAAATGTACCTCTGATGGGCAAATTATTGAACATTACGGCCGGCGCTGCCAAGGCTGGGAAGAAGATGAAAATAAGCAGAAAAAACAATGTGAATTTCGTTTTCGCTTCAAGCAATGTCCACATTGTGGTGCAGAAAATGATATTGCTGCTCGTCGCTGCCAAAAATGCCTAGAGGTGCTTACTGACCCTGACGATATGCTAAAAGCCGCATTAAAACTTAAAGATGCATTAATCATTCGTTGCGGTGGCATGCAATTCATTACTGGGAGTGATACCAAAGGTGAATGGATTAAAATAAATTATTTTGATGAAGACGGAACTCGCGTTGCAGAACGTTTTCGCCTAGCAACGCCCGCACAAAAACGCGTATTCGAATATCGTTTTTTACGAGAGCATCAGCGTGCTCCTGGTGTTCCATTTAAATGGAATAATGCAAATGATATATTATTGCAGCAATCATTATTACGTTATCCCCAATTTATAGTTGCACGCAAAAAAGAGCGTTTTTGGGAAATTAGAGAGAAAATCTTCGATTATCAAGGGCGTTTTCGCGTTGCAGATTCCCTATCATAAAGTGAAAACGATCATAATGATTGCCGGATGACGGATTTTTCGTTAAAATGCCGCCCGCCTTCCGATATCTTATTCACTGAATGAAGTATCCATTGGCCAAATCTCGAACCTGCTGCTGGGTCGCCTGTAGCAGGAATTTATATTTTCTTTTTATAGAGAAATAGTAATGTTAACTATCAATGCAATTGAACGTAAAGAGCAGGGTAAGGGTGCGAGCCGCCGCCTGCGCAGAGATAACCAGCTTCCAGCTATCGTTTACGGTGGCAACCAAGAAGCTATCTCTGTAACTCTTAACCACGATGAAATCATCAACCAAGAAAGCAAAGCAGAATTTTACGAAGTTCTGAATCTGGTTATCGATGGTAAAGAAACAAAAGTAAAAGTTCAGGCTGTTCAACGTCACCCATTTAAGCCAAAAGTGACGCACATTGACTTCCTGCGCGCTTAATTAAAGCCCACAGCCGAGCTTTAGAATTTTCGGGACGCCGAGTAAATAACGCCGCAATTGCGGCGTTATTTATTTCTATCTATTCAACATCACGGCCTATTTAGCACCCCGGCGTTGTAATTGGTCACGCAAATTAGGTGGTGTACCGCGAATGGTCAACGTATCAGTTACAGGGTCCCAAAAGATACGCTCTCCCATAAGCATCGCATCAAAGCTAATCGTGATCCCTCCGCCACTTCCAGAGAACTTCGTTAATTGCTTCAACGTTCCTCTATCGGCTGGGAAACTTTCTTCAAGTTGATAATCATTTTGGCGAGCGAAATCGTCAAAGCTTTGTTCTTCAACCATTGGCAACTCTTTTGCCAGCGCCTGTAGCTCAATTTCCTCTCCAGATTGTAATTGTTCTGTACAATAACTATGCACCTGCTGGCGATAAGCTTGACGCGTATTTTTGTCCATTTGTGCATTATCACAAAAATCGTCGAGTGCCTGTACCAAGCCTTTATTCTGAACTTTTGCGTTTAATCCCTCTGATGCAGCCAAAAAGTCCATAAAGAAATCAGACACTTTTCGGCCTACTCTGCCTTTTAAGAAAGTTAAATAGCGTTTTGATTCCGGATTGGTCTCCCATTCGGTTAAATCAATACGAGCAACAATATCTGCATGAGGGATGTCTAAATAATGTGTGGTGCCTAAATCCAATGATTCCGTGACAAACATGCTGTCACAACTATTGAGCACCGCAATTAATAAATATTCGACCGCGAGGTAACGGTATTGACAAAAAAGAACCACGCCCCCTTCAGCAAAAGGATATTTGGCTAATTCATCTTTCAAGCGAACGGTCATCGCACGGCTGAACCCTAAAAACTCCTCCTCGCCTTTACGCAATAACTTTAACGCGTCAGCAAGTTCACTTTCTTCGTTAAATTCACCAAAAGCTTTACTTTTTGCACTATAGACGCGATGTAATTCGGCCATCATGTCTTGTACGACACCATCTGCTGTCAATAAAGAATCCCGCAACATCACCTCTAGCGTTTGCTCATCTCTTTTAATTAACTGGTGTAAAGCTATCTGGTTAATTTCCAGACTCATTGTTGGCTCCTTCGTTATAGCGAAAATAATGTTGCGCGTATTCAAACATTGATATTATTCCTCTGCAACAGAAACCATCATTTGTTCTATTTTCAGCCTAATTACGCTGAACTAATACGCACTTTACGAATCTGAATTAGCATTATTATCACTTAAACAAAAATTTGTTGCGAAGAAAGAAGAAAAACCAGCTGTGATACGCTATGATATGTAGCTTTCATTAATTTAGGATGTCTCAATTTATGCCACAATCATCTCGCTATAGTGATGAAAAAGTTGAAGGTTTACTTTCTGACCTCGTGAGCGTGTTAGAAAAAAACCACACCCCTGTTGACCTTTCCCTCATGGTGTTAGGTAATATGGTAACGAATCTGCTGAACACGTCGGTTGCGCCTGCGCAACGTAAAATGATTGCAGAATCATTCGCAAATGCATTACTTTCTTCTGTTAAAGAAGATCAATCACACTAATTGATTAATGAAATAAACAGTATGGTCACCCACCTGCGCTACCGTGACAAAGTCTCTAACATGATTGGTTGGGGGCACTGGTTTGCACTATTCAATATACTGCTTAGCCTCGTGTTAAGTAGTAGCTATCTGTTTATTTTTGATTGGCCAGATACCCTAACTGGCCGAATTTATGCTTTCGTCAGTTGGATTGGTCACTTTAGTTTTGTGGTTTTTGCTACTTACTTACTAATTGTTTTTCCACTGACCTTTATTGTTATGTCTCAGCGGCTTCTAAGGGTACTTTGTGTTGCCCTCGCAACGGCTGGTACAACGCTATTAATTTTTGATATCCGTGTTTTTAGCCAATTTGGTTTGCATTTAACACCGCAAGTTTGGGACTTGGTCATCAACCCAACTAAGGGCGAGATGGCTCGTGAATGGCAACTGATGTTTATCAGCATTCCGATTATCTTTCTTGTTGAAATGTTATTTGCGACTTGGAGTTGGCAAAAACTACGTAGTTTAAACCGCCAAACATTTGGAAAACCGCTTGCGGGTATTTTTATTGTGACCTTTATTATGTCACACCTGATGTATGCATGGGCCGATGCTAATTTTTATCGCCCTATCACCATGCAACGCTACAATTATCCATTGTCACAACCCATGACAGCCCGGAAGCTCCTTGATAGGTATGGTCTGTTAGACTTAACCGAACATCAAAACCGTGTATTCCAGCAAGGTAGCCCGACAGCACTTAAATTAAACTACCCATTGAAACCTTTAAGTTATTATGACCAAGGCGCCGATTACAACTTATTATTGTTGGTCATTGATGATCTTGGAGATAAATCTCAACAAGATTCTATGGGTGCGTTAAACGAATTTAAAGAAATCAGTACACAGTTTACGAATCACTACACTGCTGGCCTACGTAATGATACCGCGCTATTTGGCTTATTCTATGGTATTTCATCAACTTATTTCGATAATATTCTCAATGGTCGCCATCCATCAGCGCTAATCGAAGCCTTACAACATCAAGGGTATCAGTTTGGTTTGTTCTCAACAGATGGCTTTAATTCTCCATTATTTAGGCAAGCTATTTTAGCGGATTACTCATTACCTGCCAAAACAGCAGATAACGATAATTTAACGGTCACACAATGGAATAATTGGCTAGATAACCTTAAAAATGGCTCGCCTTGGTTCTCTTTCCTCAATATTAAAGGAACGCCTGGAAGTGCGAAAACCAATGAACAAATCAATCGCGTAATGGCTGTATTACAGCGTGATAATCGCTTGCAAAACACCATTGTTATTGTAACCGCAAATTACAATAACCAAGGAAAAGCAGAAAACGAGTGGTTAGATGGCAAACACTTCAATCGTAATAATATGCAAGTGCCACTATTCATTTATTGGCCAAACACACCAGCGCAGCAAATAGATAAGCTAACAAGCCATCAAGATGTCATGACAACATTGATGCAGCGTTTATTACATGTCAGTAATCCACCCGATGATTACAGCCAAGGTGAAGATTTATTTAGTGTTAAGCGTACTTACCCATGGGTGATCACCGGTGATAACGACGATGTTGTTATTACCACTGATAATGCCACTCTCTACATGGATCAAAATGGTCAGTTTAATATCTATGATAAACAAGGTGCTATAGAACGAAATGAAAAGCCTGATTTAGCTGAGTTGTTGAAGATCTTTACTGAGCTAAAACGTTTTAATGAAAATTAGTGCTTAAATATCAACCAGTCGTGTCGTCAGTCTATTGCTTTTAAAAGCAAATTGAGTAGTATTAATCAAAGTTCGGCATGTAGCGCAGCTTGGTAGCGCACCGTCATGGGGTGTCGGGGGTCGTAGGTTCAAATCCTATCATGCCGACCAAAATTCCCTAAGAAAACCAACCTGTTATGGTTGGTTTTTTTGTATGTGTAATTTTAAAAAGGTAAAATGACGGTAAAACCACGGTAAAATCCCAGCCAATTTCCTAGCTTTTAACCACTGGCAATTCATCAACGTTTGTCGTATATGCTGACAACATTTCTCTTTTCATCTTGTATACGCTATTTACTACTCTTACTAACAAACAATCATTACACATACCTGTCAATTACTAACCATGGTTATATTTCCCATAGTCACTAGTACTATTGTGTGCGTTATACCAACAACAATCCTTAGCGATTCATAGAACCATAATAAATCGCCTTGTGATGTGTATTAAACTTTACCAAAACATAAGATTTTAATTATGATTTTTGAGCACTAATAATAAATATCATTGGTCGCTCTTTTTCCTCATCTAATGTAGGATTTTCTATAATTTGCTCGCATGATGGCCCCCACTCGTCCAGTGCAATTATTTCAAACCCAGCAGAAATTAATAAGTTAATCCAAGTTGATAATTTTCTGTGCTGCTTCACGACACCATCAGCAAACCAATTGCTAATTCTATTGCCTTCTTGCTGGTACTGATTAACCGGCCAGGCTTTATTACCATACTTATCTGTACACCATTCTTGAATAAGTGGTGCGGTGTATATTGGATGCTCTGCTGAAAAAATCACCCTTCCACCTTGATTTAGAGCTTGATACAACTTAGCTAATAGAGAATAAATATCGACCACATAATGTAGTGCCAGCGAGCTATAGATCAAATCATATTGTTCAGTGGGTAAGCTCAACTTTTCCAAGTCAGCACGTAAATAAATTATTGCTGAATCATCTGTCATGGAAATTGCTTTTGTTAGCATTTTTTCTGAGAGGTCAACACCCGTTACCTGTGTTGCCCCTTGAGCCCTAGCCCAACGACAAAACCAACCATAACCACAGCCTAAATCTATAATAGATTTTCCATTTAAATCTGGTAATAACCGTTGTATTGCACTCCATTCTGGTGCACCATTAAGCCCTTTGACTGAGCGAGGCAATGTTGCATAGCCCGCAAAAAAATCAGGATCATCATAAATATTTTGAGACATGGTCTATTCCCACAATAATAAGAAACTTAGGCTATCATATTCTATATTTCTTAATTTTGATAAGAAATAGCACTGTATCGCTTTACAACGACTCAATGATAGTAAAGAGCAAACTTTATGGTAGCTTTTCAGCTAACTGTTTATAATATTAAAAATCAATAGGTTAATAGAAAAATAACTATAATGAACTTATTTTAAGTTTTTATATTAACCTTTTATTTAAACCAACCCTATGCGGTAATATTTTCAAATTAAGACATTTAGCATTGGCAAATAACTGATTAATAATGAAAACTAACTTTAGAGTAGCAACACTAATTGATATAAATGCTATATTTTCCATAGATACCATTGCGACAACAGAACGCTATGAAGACATTATCCAATGGATCGAACAAGGAATATGTTATGTACTGGAAGCCAACAACGAAATATTGGCGTATGGTGTTCTACATTATCATTTCTATTCCCATGCCTTTATAGAGTTATTAATGATAAATAAAAACTATCGTCGGCAAGGCCTTGGTCTCATTTTAATTAATAAACTAAAAATGCAGAGTAAAACCCAAAAAATTTTTACATCTACAAATCAATCAAATACAGCCACTCAACAACTCTTAATAAAAGCTGGCTTTATTCCTAGTGGCTACATTGAAAATTTAGATGATAATGATCCCGAACTTATCTATTGCTATATACCTGATTAAAACCATCTACATGGTGAACTATAATAGCGCTTTATTCATCACAACCGTTTGCAAGGTGCGATTAAATTGCTGATACACTTCTTGAGCTATCACTTCTGGATAGCTTAATACCCTAAGCTTATGAGGTATATTTTCTGGGTAATAACTTGGATGTGCGTGAGCGTATTCGTTTTGCTGAAAACCGCAATGTTGATAAAAAGACCAACGTTTTTGGCTAACTTCATCAATAATGGGGTCTATTTCTAGAATTACTTTACCAACATCATGGCAAAACAGTTTTAATACCTTTTGCCCATAACCTTGCCCTCTTAATATGGGGGAAATAGCAAGGTGCTCAATGTAATAATAATCTTCGATTTTCCAACAACCAATGAAACCAATAAAAGTGTCATTCTCTTTGAAATTGAGTAAATAATAATCGCTATGATTTAATATTGCCTCTCTTCCTTGGTAGCTTCTTTGTTCATATAACGGAAAAGCGGTGTCATACAACTGGTTAATCATTGCTATCGATTGGCTATCTTCACTTGAAACTCTTAAAGCATGTAACATTTAATCAAAACTCACCCTTATAAAAAATATTATCTAGCATACCTATTTTAAATTTTCTGACAATTATTTATCGTGAATTCATAATATTAACCTTTTGTTTTATCTTGCTATTATTTTTTCACTTCATTCGCTGATAAAAATATTTGTGGCTCTATATTGACTTTTTTACCTAATAGCTCTAAAAATACTGTATATTAATACAGTCTTTACTAGAGGCTATCATGTTACGTATCGAAGTATTATTTGATAAGAACGCTCCACAAAAACCAAGTTCAATTGTTTTGCAAGCACTTGAAACTGAGATTTTACGCAAACTTCAAAACCAATATCCTGATATGATAACGCGGGTTGGGTTTAGCTCACAACAACGCATTAACATCTCTGGAACTAAAATAACGGAAGATAAAATTCGTATTGAAGAGATACTGGAAGAAATATGGATGGATGATGGTTGGATCCCAGAAGAAACAACGGTGGATTAACCTAATACTTAAAGGAATGTTTACCCATTGTGTAACATTCCTTTTTCTTTTACTAAAACTCGTAATTAAACCCAGCCTCATCGACAAAAACACTTCCACTAGCAAGAGAATAAAACCAAGATAATGCATTGATTATTAAAGAAATTACTTGTTTTAAATTTCTCATGTCTAAATTTTACTCGCTATTTATTAATAGATTTTATATCTAAGAAAAGCTTTAATTTCTTTCACTGGGTTTAATTTTTTATTTCCTTCACGAGTTGTTCTAACCTGCGAAATACAGTTATCAACATTCACGCAAGTAGAAACTTCATTTAGCGCTAGAGTTGATAAGCTAACTGAGGGTGAATTATTGAAATCTTTTCCCATAAATATTAAAGCAAGCGCGATTGCTACTATAAATAATGGCACCTCATAAAATGCTTGTTTCATTACCAATGCTCTTATTGTTTGAGTGATGAAATGATAATAAACAATCTATTTCTTTGTACCTTAAAAATGAGTTAAACCAACCTTAAGATATGCTTAAATCTGATTCAAACTTGAACTATGCATATTGTCTGATACTCACTGCCTGCTTATACTTGTTTGTAGAGGTGATAATATGAATATCCTATTAGTCGAAGATGATCTTCAGTTGGGAAAGGCACTATGTCGAGGACTGGAACTGGCAGGCTTTAACCCTTGTTGGGTAAGGCTACTTGCAGACGCAAAATTACAACTTGCCTCCCGTAATTTTGACTTAATGCTCTTGGATTTAGGCTTGCCTGATGGCGATGGCCATGAAGAACTCATTACTTGGCGTAATATGGGGGAAACTATCCCAATAATTATTCTTACAGCAAGAAATCAAATGGATAACCTAGTTTCTAGTTTAGATTCAGGTGCAGATGACTTTTTAACAAAACCATTCGCTATGCCTGAGCTTATTTCTCGAGTAAAAGCAGTTAGCCGCCGTATGGCTGGCTTTTCATCTGAAATATGGCAACTTGGTAACCTGCAATTAAATCCTCTTAATCACCAAGTGACCCTAAATGAACAATTGCTATTGCTCTCTGGGAAAGAATATTTATTGCTCTATGAATTAATCAAAAATGCGGATAATGTCGTAAGAAAAACAGATTTAGAACAGCGTCTATTCGGATTAGACGATGTGGAAAGTAACTCTTTAGAGGTTCATATTCATAATTTACGTCGAAAAATAGGTAAAGACCGTATAATTACTATCCGTGGTATTGGTTATTTATTAAAAAAAGAAGTGCCACTAAGTGAAAGTTAAATCATTTTTTATTTATACGTTTGGGCTACAAATTAGTTCAGTTATTTTCCTTTGGCTGTTATTAGTTGGTTGGCTACATTTTTTTTATTGGCCTTCAATTCATGATGAGTTAAATGAGCAACAGAACGTCATCACTCAAGGGTTTGCTAAAACACTTGATGTGGTTGCTGATAAGCCAGAATATTTCAATAAAATTGCTGATAATCTACAAGAACTTTATTCTACGGCGATGGAAAGTGGTGACGATATTAGTTATCGACCATTTATGATTGTTAGAGATAAACAAGGGAATGTCTATTATCGAAACAGTGACAAGCTACACGTTCCATCGATTAAATCCGTCTCTGAGCTCGCTGTATTACATAAAGACTGGCACTTTACGTCTGCATGGAATGACAACAAAACCTTTGAAGTTGTTATTGCCGAATCTTATAGTGACCGTAAATCCTTATTAGGTAGCCCAGCCGAAGGCACCGCCATCCCTCTCGCTTTTATTTTGGCTATTATGCTGTTAGCAATTTTAATTACTGCTTACTTTAGCCTACGGCCTTTAAGGCAATCTGCAAAACTAATCTCTAGCCGCCAGCCGGGTAATTTAACTCCAATAGAAACGAAAGAACAATATAAAGAAATTAGGCCTATCATTGCAGCAATCAATAACCTTATGTCTCGTGTTGATGCTGCGAATCAACGCGAAAAGCGCTTCATGGCAGATGCTGCACATGAATTACGAACACCGATTGCAGCTGTCATAGCTCAATTACATTTATTAATGCAAATTGATAATCCAAAAGAAAAAGAAGAAATCATTAATGATATGCAAGAGACTTTAAATCGTGCAGCTTCTCTATCACATCAATTAATTGACTTAGCACGCTTAGAAACTGAAGATTTTTTATTAAATAAAGAGCAGGTTGACCTTCCCGTATTAATCAGCCACTTAATATCCTCACATATACCTTACGCCATTAACAAAAACATTGATGTCGAACTACAAAGCCCAAAATCGTTTTATATCCTCACTGATAAACTTGCACTGAGTAATATTTTTACAAATTTGATTGAAAATGCGATTAAATATTGCCCAGAAAAAGGGAAAATAAAAGTTATTTTAAAAAACCTAACTCCATTTGGTGGAACTATTTCTGTTCAAGATAACGGCCGAGGAATTCCAGAAGAAAGCCGTCAACTTATATTTTCTCGTTTTTATCGAGTTCCTGGAACAATGGAAACCGGAAGTGGTTTAGGTTTATCTATCGCTCATAATTTAGCCCATAAAATTGGTGCAGTAATTAGAGTTACTGATGGATTAGACAATCGAGGCATTGGTTTTATTATTGACTTACCCTAAATCTAATTATGTTATTGAGTTAACAGCATTCACTATTTTTTCTAGCTAGAATACACCTTTTATAAGTTAATATACGTACACTTAAAAGAGGCAATAATGTCCAAGGCATTAGTTATTATTGATCTCATTGAAGAGATAATTGGTAAAAATGGCTTATCTAATTCTAGCTATCAACAGACTTGCTCTCGCAAAATCGTTGAAAAAGCCAATCAAGCAGCACAATATGCAAGAAGTCATCATATCCCAGTTATTTGGGTTAAAGTTGGGTTTTCAGACAATTACCACGATGTTCCTGCTGGCTCCCCAATGTTTCAGCAAGCCAAAAGCCTTGGTGCCTTAAAATTAAGTGGTAATGGGTGTAATTGGGCTCATGACCTTGAAGTGGCATTTCGTGACCCTGTTATGATTAAAAAAGGTGTTTCTGCGTTTGCAGGAAACCATTTCCATAAATGGCTTACCGAAAATGGCATTACAAAATTGTTTATTGGCGGAGTTAGTACCGTAAAAGCCATTGAAAGTACAGCTCGGCAGGCTCATGACTTAGGGTATTATGTCACCGTACTTGAAGACTTATGTGCCGCTCCAACGCCAGAACTCCACCAGCAAAGTATTCAGGCATTGGATGGAATGGTAACGGTTTCTTCCGTTAAAGAATTTATGCAATTAAAATAACACTTAGATATCTCATGAGATTATTTTAATTTTTGCAAGTATATATCCCGTAGCCGGGTAGCAAGTTTCCCCGGCTTACCTTCCCCAATCAATTGGTTATTCACCATAATAACTGACCAAACTAATGTTGTTGCAGAAGTAATAAAGACTTCTTTTGCTTCTAACATTTCATCAATGCTAAATGGCTTTTCAACAATGTCTATTTCTTGCTCCCGAGCAAGCTGTAAAATTGCTTGGCGGGTAATACCTGACAATATCTTATTACTTAGCCCTCGTGTTTGTATTTGGTTCTGAGGAGTAATAATAAAACAATTACTGGAACTTCCTTCCGTAACATAGCCATTTTTAACAAAAATAGCGTCATCTGCACCTTGTTGCTTAGCGTATTCTTTTGCCATAGAAGCCGCTAATAAGGCGACTGTTTTAATATCACAACGTTGCCAACGAATATCATCGACAGTGATGACTTTTATTCCATATTTAGACTTTTCATTTTCAACAATCTTCGTCTTTTGTGTAAATAAGACCAATGTTGGCTTCGTTTTTTTATCAGGATATAAAAAGTTGCGTTGTCTTGCATTACCGCGAGTCAGTTGTAAATATACAAGCCCTTCCTCTATATTATTTTGTAGAACTAGTTGAAGATGAATTTGCTTTAATTCTGCTAAATCGTAAGGTAATGATAGCTGTAATTCAGTACAAGAACGCTGCAAACGGGCCATATGATGTTCAAAGTCAACTAGCTTACCGTTAATTATTGCTGTCACTTCATATACTGCATCAGCAAATAAAAACCCACGGTCAAAAACAGATACTGATGCTTCTTCTTCAGGTAAAAACTGGCCGTTCACATAAGCAATCATGCGCTGTATTCCTTTATCAATCAAATCATTACCTATTCTCTATTTAACCATACACCATATTGTAAAAATTACCTTTCAATTCTTCACATTTTTGTAGTCATTTATAGATTTTCATCCGTCTTATCGGAGTATCTTTCAACCAAAATGAATGCCAGCAAAGAGATTAAAATATAGTTTAATATTTAAAATTATTTTTAATATTAACTTGACATTAACATGCTAATGGCTAAAATGCTCTCACGTGATCTGGATCACATTTTAATTTGGAGTTACCGATGAACAGCATCAAAGAATTTATCAGCAGTGTGCAAGAAGTTGTTGAATTACTCTCTAAACGTTTTATGTAAGCAAGTTAATCATTTTGTAGTCAATCAAACCTTTTAGTTACCTAATCATTAGCGTTAATTGCATTTATTTTGCACAACGACCTTGCAATCAAGGTCGTTTTTTTTATTCAAAAACATTTTCAATAATTTCAGCTACAACCGCTGTCCCTATCGCAACTAGAATAAGATCCTGACCACTTACTTTCCATTCATAGCCAACATAAACAGGTAATTGCGCTAAAAATGGTGAAGGTAACGCTTTTTTTGCAATACCTGGAGGAAGCGGTTTTCCCCTACTCACTTGCTTTGCAATACCTGGCGGCAAGCTTTGGTATCCCGTCAAACCATACTCAATGGCCAAAGGCCTTACATGACCAAAACTCACATTGAAACTCACACTCGAACCCCGTTGTTTATCGTAATACTTGTTCGATTTGGTATGTTTTAGCTGTTGATTACTATTTTCTTTATTTGATTTATCTTTGTTCTGATTTCCTTTATTTCCATGAATTTTTTGATTTCCTTTACCATTCTCTTGACCTTGATTGCCATTAGGAGATGAATTTGCGAATAATGGCGTACAAGCAATAACAGGCAATAAGATATACTGCAAAAGAACTGAACAAAGCGGCTTTTTAAATATGTTCATAATAAATTCCTGCAAAGTGAATATAATATTAGGAATATTTTGAAGAACATTATGCTTAGTTATAGAGACTCACAATCAGAAAATACTTATCACACGTAATGTTATGTAAATGTTACTTAACCCATCAAATTAACGAACGTCCTCCTTTATAATAACCTTTATTATCATCAGTATTGCATTCATATACTAAGCAATACTTAGAACTAACAATAAGAATTAGGACGGAGTTTAATATTGTTCACCATGAATTTTCATTACTAATATGATAAGGTCGTTTGACTATCTAATATTTTTATAAGTAATCGTTCCTAACCCCTAAAGAAGGAGAAACCATGCAGCAGCAACTGCTAGACTGGGTACGTCAGTTCAACCAAGATTACGCTAACCTTGCCTCTTTACTGATGGTACTCGGTTTAATTCTGATCGTCGCCTGCGTATTACATTTAATTCTACATAAAATATTACTTCCACAACTCGAAAAACGCGGGCAAAAAAGTGCAGGAACTTGGGTTCATTTAATCACTCAACATAATCTTTTTAATCGCTTTGCTTTTGTTATTCAAGGTGTTGTTGTCAATATCCAAGCAACGCTATGGTTGCATTCAGGTTCGACTGCACAAGCCGTTCTAAAGGTCGGTTCACAGGCATGGTGCCTATTATTTGGCTTACTCACCCTCT
The DNA here is from genome assembly GCF_028480685.1 of Providencia sp. PROV174. NCBI lineage: Bacteria > Pseudomonadati > Pseudomonadota > Gammaproteobacteria > Enterobacterales > Morganellaceae > Providencia > Providencia sp. PROV174. Next base: position 163,013 of record NZ_JAMPOT010000007.1, on the reverse strand, counting down.
ATTCTGTTCTTGATATTATACTCGGTGTGCTCCAGCGTGCCGCCAAAACTGCGCATTTACCGCTTAGAGGAATATTCCAAAGCCTTAAGCTGATTGCTACAATTTTAATTGGCATCATGATAATTGCGCTATTAATTGGTAAATCCCCACTAATTATTCTTAGCGGCCTTGGCGCAATGACCGCCGTTATGATGTTAGTGTTTAAAGATCCCATTATGGGCTTAGTTGCAGGAATTCAACTTTCAGCCAATAACATGGTTAATATTGGTGATTGGTTAGAAATGCCTAAATACGGCGCTGATGGCGCTGTTGTAGATATTGGTTTAACCACAGTAAAAGTGCGTAACTGGGATAACACAGTTACAACCATTCCTACTTATGCCCTTATCTCTGATTCCTTCAAAAACTGGAAAGGAATGACTGAATCAGGTGGCCGCAGAATTAAGCGTAGTGTCCGCTTAGATGCCAGCAGTGTACATTTTTTAACATCTGAAGAAGTAGAACAATGCATTAAAGCAAATTTACTTGAGCCCTATATCGAACAGAAAATATCGGAGATTCAAGTTTTTAATTCTAGTCTACCTGATGATAAAGCGGTTCCTTTAAATCAACGCCGTTTGACGAATATAGGGACTTTCCGAGCTTATATTGAAGCTTATTTAAAATCACATCCTAATATTCACAAAAATATGACGATCATGGTCAGGCAGCTAGAGTCTGACTCAAATGGTATCCCAATCGAAATATATGCATTTACCAATACAACCGTATGGGTGGAATATGAAAGAATACAGTCAGACATTTTTGACCATATCTTTTCAATCCTTCCGCAATTTAATCTGATGGTACATCAATCACCTACCGGAAATGATGTTAGAATGATAGGCAATTCCCCAGAAAAATAATTAATACTAAGTAATTAGTTAAATTTTCTTATTCATCTACATCTAAAGTGGTATTTAAAAGGAGGGTATATCCCTCTTTTTCCTTACTTCTCGACCCATTGTTATATATAAATTAATATTTCGATAGTTAATAAAAATCAAACTAATTTATGTTCTGATTAATGAAAAACCCTTATAAATTAAATAAATACATTCATCTTATCAGGGATAACATTGATGTAAGTCATGTAACTCAACAGAAACTTTTTTTAACATATAAAACAAGAAAGTAATGTTGTTATTTACATATAGGCAATGTCAATGCATAAAAATAAAATAAATACTCAATTTGGAGAACTGAGCAGGAGGGAGTTTATACAAACCTCTGCAACCGTTGCGGGTGTCGCTGCTGTTGCTGGCTCAATCACTCTTCCTTTTGCTGCTCAAGCAAAAACACCAGCAATCATGCCTGACGAAGTCAGTGAAAAAATTAGCTATAGCGCATGCTTAGTAAACTGTGGTAGCCGTTGTCCATTAAAAGTTCATGTGAAAGATGGTGTTATCAGCCGTATTTCCAATGAAACGATGTATGACGACTCAACATTAGGTGAACACCAAATCCGTCCATGTTTACGTGGTCGTTCAGTGCGTTGGAAAACCTACAACCCAGACCGTTTAAAATACCCAATGGTTCGCGTTGGTAAACGTGGTGAAGGTAAATTTAAAAAGATTTCATGGGATGAGGCGATAACCATTATCGCCGAAAAACTGAAGTATACTATTGATAAATATGGAAGTGATGCCATTTATTACCAATATGGCTCAGGTTCAACAGGCGCAAACTTACACGGCCGTGCCGCTTGTAAACGTTTATTAAGCTTAACCGGCGGTTTCTTGGGTGATTATGGCACATATTCATATGCTCAATTAATGGAAATAACACCTTACGTATATGGTAGCGTAGAAGAATCCTATTTATCTGAAATCCAAAATTCTGACTTAGTCGTTATGTTTGGCCACAACCTTGCTGAAACACGTATGTCTGGTGGCGGTCAATTTTACGAAACTCTCAATGCGTTAGATAAAAGCAAAGCAAAAGTTATTATCATTGACCCGCGTCGCACCGATAGCGTCACAACCCTTGGTGCAGAATGGATCCCAATTTATCCAGGAACTGATGCGGCATTAGTTGCGGCTCTCGGCTACGTCATGATCGAAGAACAGCTGACTGATGAAGAATTTCTGAAAAATTATTGTGTCGGCTGGGATGAATCGACCTTACCTGCTTCTGCACCGCGCAATGCATCATATAAAGATTATATTTTAGGTAATGGCCCGGATGGTATCGCTAAAACACCTGAGTGGGCGAGCAAATTAACCGGTATCTCAGTCGCACGTATTAAGCAACTTGCACGTGAAATCGGCAATGCAAATAGAGCATGGATCTCACAAGGCTGGGGCTTACAACGCACAGAAAATGGCGAGCAAGCTTGTCGCTCCATTATGATGTTACCTCTGATGTCCGGCAATATTGGTCGTGCTGGAACAAATACTGGGCTGTGGGGAAATAGCTATGCTTACCCTGTCGCAGGTTTTGCTTTACCTAACCCAGTAAAAGCCTTGATTCCGACTTATATGTGGTCAGAAGCAATTGTTCGCGGGAAAGAATTAACCGCAGAAAATGGTGGTATTAAAGGTGTTGATAAACTAAACAACGACATCAAGTTTATGTGGTGTTACTCCAGTAATGTCATTGGTAACCAACATGGCGATTTAAATAAAACGCATGAAATACTTGCGGATGAATCAAAATGTGAATTTATTTTAGTGTGGGATAACCATGATACCCCATCCGCAAAATATGCAGATTTATTATTACCGGATGTCACAACGGTTGAAACTAACGATTTAATCAATAATTCCTATGCAAGTGGTGCGTATCACTATTTAGTTCGCCTACAAAATGCGATTGAGCCACTGTGGGAAAACCGCCCTAACTATGATGTTTTAGCCGAAATTGCTGAAAAAATGGGCGTAAAAGAGCAATTTACCGAAGGCCGTACCTACGCTGAATGGATTGAGTTCTGTTATAACAAAACACGTGAAAAAATGCCGCATTTACCTGAGTTCAGTGAAACCGACGGTGCAGGTATTATCGATCGTAAGTTCCTAAACAGCTCAGAAAATATTGCATTGAAGAAATTTCGTGATGATCCAATCAATAACCCATTGAAAACACCGTCTGGTAAAGTGGAAATCTATTCAGAACAACTGGCTGAGCGTGTTAAAAATTGGGAGTTACCAGAAGGCCAGCGTATTCCTGCCATTCCTGAGTATTGCTTCAATAAAGAAGGTGTTGAAGCCCAAGCAAGCCAACAAAAGCATCCGCTATTAATGACGGGCTTTCATGATAAAGGCCATGTGCATTCATCATATTACAATGTTGCTATGCTCCGTGAAGCCATTCCACATCAATTTTGGCTCAACCCAATCGATGCTCAGCAACGCGGCTTGAACAATGGTGATATGGCTGAAATATTTAATGATCGTGGTCGTATTCAAATTAAAGTGAAAGTAACAGAGCGTGTATTACCTGGTGTTATCGCCGTTCCACAAGGTGCATGGCGTACTCTCAATGATGATGGGCTAGATGTCGGTGGTTGTATCAATACATTAACCTCGCATGTCCCTTCGCCATTGGCTAAAGGTACCCCACAACATACTAACCTTGTTGAAGTTAAACGCGCTTAAGGAGTTGAATGATGAAACAATATGGCTTTTACTTTGACTCCACAAAATGCACTGGCTGTAAAACGTGTCAAGTCAGTTGTAAGGATGAAAAAGATTTAGATTTAGGTCCAAAATTCCGTCGAGTCTACGAGTTTGGAGGCGGTAGTTGGCAAAAACAAGATGGTATTTGGCAACAAAACGTCTTTAATTACTATCTTTCTATTTCATGTAACCATTGCTCAAACCCGACTTGTGTCGCAGGTTGCCCAACTGGTGCAATGCATAAACGTGAAGAAGATGGTTTAGTCGTGGTTGACCAATCTATTTGTGTTGGTTGTCGTTATTGTGAGTTGCGCTGCCCGTATGGCGCACCACAATTTGATGAGAAGAAAAAACTGATGAGTAAATGCGACGGCTGTTATGAGCGTGTCGCAAAAGGGATGAAGCCTGTTTGTGTTGAATCTTGCCCGCAGCGTGCTTTAGATTTTGATGATATTAATGTTCTTCGTGAATTACACGGCACAGAGTGTGGTATTGCGCCAATGCCAGACCCAAGCCTGACGAACCCAAATATTGTTATCAAACCACATAAAGACGCGAAGCCATTTGGCGATAAAAGTGGCGAATTAAAGAACCCTGCGGAGGTATAAGATGCATGAATTACCACTCGTTTTTTTCACCGTCTTAGGACAGTCAGCTGCTGGGCTTTTCTTACTCGCTTATATCAGCCGTAGAATGGGTTCTATTGACGATAAACAGTTAAAAACTGCCAATATCGTAGCCTTTATTATTATGATAATAGGTTTAGGTATTGGTGGGTTGCACGTTGGCCAACCACTACGCTTTTTTAATATGCTATTGGGTGTAGGCCGTTCGCCAATGAGTAATGAAGCGTTCTTGAGTGGCGTTTTTGTTGGATGCGCTGCTGCAACGTTATTTTTTACTTTGTTTTTCAAACATACGTTATTACGTGAACTAGCTAATATTGCCGCGGTAGTGTCAGGACTTGCATTTGTTTGGTCAATACCTCAGGTATACAACATCGCCACTATTGCTAACTGGAACACCGGTTACACCACGCTACAAATGTGGATGACAATGTTAGTCGGAGGCGGTGCACTCGCCATTGCAATCGGTGCTCGTGGCCTAGGTATTGCTTCATTCTTAATGGGTACTTTCGCTATTTTTGCTAGCCGTGCTGGTTACCAAGCTTTCTTAACCGAAACTGGTCCAGCTCTTAGCAACGAACAAACTGGCTTCTGGGGCTTCCAAGTCGTTGTCTTAGCCATTGCTTTAGCTGCATTCGTTGGTATGGCGTTAAAGCACCGCGCGCCAAAAGCGACATTAGCGACTTGTGCTGCCGCAGTATTATTAGCTGAACTTGCTGGCCGTATCGCATTCTATAATCTGTGGCAAATCACCATGTAACCCTTTGTTGTTGCTGTGTTAAGATGACCTATCAAAGAACTCCTTTTGGGGTTCTTTGTTTAGAAACCCAACACCACCCTGCATCAATATAACTGCAGGAAATTAGATAATGATGTCATGCTTAGCACAAAATAAGACGGATAAAATAATATGATTGACACTACAATGATCCGCATCCTTGGTGCGTTTTTCTACTACCCTCCGCAATCGGATACTTTACGCAACGTCTACCCTGTCTTGGGTGAAATACCACAATTACATTCTTGGGAAAACCCTGAGCACATTCAGGCTATTTGTACTTTGTTGTCAAAAATACAACCTGATGATATTGCGTATGATTATTCAATTTTATTCGAAGGACAAGGCAGTATGCCTGCTCCGCCATGGGGCTCAGTGTATTTAGAACATGATAATACGGTTATGGGTGAGTCAACATCGGCTTATCGCCATTTCTTGCAAACGAAAGGCTTAGTCACTGATACAGGGCTACGGGAACCAGAAGACCAATTTGGCTTAATGATGATGGCCGTTTCTGCTTTAGCGGAACAAAAGGACGACAGCGCCATTATTACTTTATTTGAACAATATTTATTGCCTTGGGCATACCGCTATTTAGAGTTAGTGCAGCAAAGCAAAACAGAGACTGCTTTTTACCCTACCCTTGCACAACTCACTGAAATTTATCTTAAATCACTTCAATTGGAATTAGCGTTATCTCCAGTCAATACTGAATTATTCCGCTAAATAAAAGACTAAACCAAATGAGTTTATTAAACAAAATATGGGCTCATTTGGTTTCAACCTAAAAAGAAGAGTTTGGCTCTTGTAAAAATGCAATTTCTTCTTGTGTCGATGGACGGCCTAAAATTTCATTACGGTGCGGATAGCGGCCAAATTTATCAATAATCGCTTTATGTCGCATTTCAAAATCTAATGTGCCGTCGTCACCCAGCATGCGAAATAGCTCAACTGCCTGTAAATGAATAAAACTCGATTCAGAGTGCATAAATGGCATTAGAACAAACTTGCGCTGTGATAATGTCAGGAGATTATAATCATGTTGCTTAATCGCCTCTTGTGCTAATGCTAAAGCCATTGTGTCTTGGGCAAAAGACCTTGGCGTATCACGCCATAAATTACGTGAAAACTGGTCTAGAACAATAATTTCTGCTAAGCGTCCACGAATAGATGCCCGCCAATAAGCTAATTCTCCCTTAGCTGCACGTTCGCAAATATGCGCAAACCGTTGTGCTATCGTCAAATCAAATTTAGCGCTTTTTTCAAACCATTGTTTTGGTGTCGATTCCTCAAACCAAAATGAAAGCACTTCTTCCATGGCATTCATGATTTATTCCTATCTATTTTCTTATTAGTGGTTGTCATAATCCTAGTTAAAAATAGCCTTAATTGACAGGCTTGAGCTCTAATATCGGTTAATTGCAGATAATTATTTTGTTTTTTGCGATCTAACACCAAAAAAACACTCATTATCGACAAGGTAATTTTAACAATATTCCGCGTTATTTATTATTAAATCATTTATTTTCTATTTATAATAATTCACAACTTTTTAATTTATAAAGATTTGCTTTTTAGTGTGCATGAGAGAATTCATCATGCCTAAATACATACATTTGGTTAACTCAATGTTAGAATTTAACCTATAATGCGTATGTGAATTAGATAGTTACTTACAGTCATTACTTTCAGCGGTTCATATTGGTTCTTATTAAGGAAGGCAATGTAAATGGCAGGACATATGGTACTCATTGGTTGGGCATTATGGGTTAGCCCTTGTGGCACAGATTCATGTGATGCGTTACCAGTGACTGAAACTATTTTTACACAAGAACAATGTATTAGCCGAAAAAACTACCTAGAATCCAAGCGACCGAACCTCTATTTTCTCTGTGGTGAGGTTTATCGCGATAGCAATGAGATGACCGCTGAAGAGAAACATGCCATACCCGCACCGCATCTCCCTCTCAGAACATTGCCAGAAAGGCTTTCCCGTTAGTTTGAGCTAACGCCTTTAGCTCAAACTAAACAGGCTCCAAATTAAATAATTTCAGCTATCGGGCTATCTGCTTCAACAAAATCCCCTTTAATAGCTCCGTGTTTCAATGTTCCGGCTCGGTGTGCAACAATTTGCACTTCCATTTTCATTGCTTCCATTACACCGATTACATCCCCTTTTGAAACATTATTTCCCTGAGGGATCAGCCAATTAAATAATATCCCAGAGATGGGGGCATTGACCGCATCAGGATTGTGAACTTTCTGAGGCGCAGAATGGGCTGCTACGGAGTTATTACCTGAAAAACGAGAAAACAATTGAGTGGGTAAACCTAACTCGCAACGCTTTCCATCGATTTCAATGAAAGTCCGTGTTATCTCAGGATCCGATAATGGAATTTGCCGTTTTGCCGGTGGAATTTCCACATTAAATTCCGTCTCTATCCAACGCGTATGTACACTAAAATTATCACAAAAATCAGCTTGTTCTATTACTGCACGGTGGAATGGTAAAACTGATGCAACGCCTTCAATAGTAAATTCAGCCAATGCACGGCGTGCACGCGAAATAGCTTGCTCTCGAGTACGACCCACCACAATTAATTTCGCCATTAACGAATCAAAAGTGCCCGGTATTGTTGTTCCAGCCATTACACCACTGTCAACACGCACTCCTGGCCCCGATGGTGCATCAAAAACGGTAATAGTGCCGGGGGTCGGTAAAAACCCGTTTCCAGCATCTTCAGCATTAATACGAAATTCAAAAGCATGCCCTCGTGGGATCGGCATCTCCTTAATACTTAAAGGTAAGCCTTCTGCAATTCGTAACTGCTCAATTACTAAGTCAATACCTGCGGTTTCCTCTGTGACTGGGTGCTCAACTTGTAAGCGCGTGTTCACTTCTAGAAATGACAGTGTTCCATCTTGGCTTAACAAAAATTCAACGGTTCCTGCTCCAACATAACCTGCTTTACGGCAAATATCGGTAGAGGCTTGAATAATTTGTTGTTGTTGGCTTTCGGATAAAAAAGGCGCTGGCGACTCTTCGACCAGTTTTTGATTACGACGCTGCAATGAACAGTCACGAGTTCCCACTACCAGCACATTGCCATGCGTATCCGCAATAACTTGTGCTTCAATGTGCCGAGGGTTGTGTAAGAATTGTTCAATAAAGCATTCACCACGGCCAAATGCCGCGGTCGCTTCACGTACAGCCGAATGATAAAGTTCTTCAACTTCATGGAGTTTCCAAGCGACTTTTAACCCTCTACCTCCACCACCAAACGCAGCCTTAATGGCAATAGGTAAACCATGTTGATGGGCAAATTCGAGGACTTCCTGTGCGCTATTCACCGGGTCTTTTGTGCCAACCACTAGCGGTGCGCCGACCTGCATTGCAATATGACGAGCCTGAACCTTATCTCCTAATATATCAATACTGTTTGCGCTAGGCCCAATCCAGATTAACCCGGCGGCTTCAACTGCACGTGCAAACTCAGCCCGTTCAGATAAAAAACCATATCCTGGATGCACCATCGTCGAACCCGATTGCTGAGCGAGACTAATCAGCTTTTCAATATTCAAATAGCTCTCTGTGGGGGAATTTCCTCCAAGCCCGTAGGCTTCATCCGCCATTTTGACGTGGAGTGCATCAATATCGCTATCCGCATAAACGGCAACAGACTGAAAACCGTAATCACGACATGCACGGATAATACGAACTGCGATTTCGCCTCGATTTGCAATCAATACTTTATGGTTTTTGTTATTATTCATGTTCATAAGCACAATGGCTCCCTTGCAATGCTTTAAATTCACCGAGTGGATTAAAACGTATTTTGGCATTCACCGGGATTTGCCCTGCTAAATCCAAATGGTATTCACATACCGCGCCAATAACGGGATAACCGCCAGTTAAAGGGTGGTCGTTGAGAAACAAAACGGGCTGGCCATTTGCTGGCACTTGAATTGCCCCAATGCAAGTCCCTTCACTCGGTAGCTCCTGTAATTGTTCACGCTCTAACGGTTTTTCACTCAATAAGCGCAGGCCTATACGGTTTGATGACGCAGTGACTTGCCATAATTGATTCGTTAGTTGCTCAACGGCTTGTTTTGTAAACCAATCCGTTCGAGGTCCCAATACCACATCCAAAACCACTACGTCGCTTTCAGCGGGATAATCAAAAGCAGGTGTTTCAAACAATGAAACAGCTAATGGAGACGAATGAGTATTAACCGTTAATGTTTGACCTGCTGCAATTGGGGCTGGACCAACTTGCGCTAATGTATCAAACGAGCAACTTGATAAAATAGGTTCTATATTAAAACCACCCCGCACAGCAAAATAGCTACGTACACCTTTGTTTGGGCGGCTTAATTTAATAGTATCGCCTTTTACTAAATGAATTGGTTGATATGTATTTACTTGATATTGTTCGTGTTCTGCCGTGATAACGTCAATAACACAAGGCGCGCCAGTCACGGCAACAATGAGATCTTTGTGCGCTTGAGCCTTAAACCCACCTTGTGTTATCTCTAAAACAGCGGTGTCTGATTCATTTCCCACAATACGGTTTGCACTACGCAATGCCGATTTATCCATACTGCCTGATTCTGAAATACCTAATGCCGATTGGCCAATACGCCCTAAATCTTGAAATAAAACCTGTAACCCCGTCGCTAAAACAGTTAAATCCGCAGTGGCACTCTCAGATTTAGTTTCAATTTCTACTTTAATTGGCAAGCTATAGCTAATCTGGCTTTTCGCTGCATCGACAAAGTTGACCCGCGTTCCTGCCTGAATTAACGCAGGTTCTGGTCGATTGATATCCCACATTAATAGCTCTGTCACACCAATCAACTGCCATCCGCCAGGGCTAGCTTGTGGATAGACACTGCTAAACTCTCCCGCTAATGCAACAGAACCCGCAGGAATACGCACCCTTGGTGATTGACGCCTTGGAACATTCAAATTAGCGCCTTTCGAAACCATGTAACCAAAACCTGGGGCAAAACCGCTAAATGCAACCTGAAATTCATTTTCTGTATGACGACGTATAACTTCAGCGGTGGATATACCTAAATGCAATGCAACATCGGATAAATCCTCCCCATTATAATGAACAGGGATAGTGACCAATTTGCTGGCCTTACCGACGATCCTTGACACATCCCTAAACGAAATCTTTTCAACCAAATCATTTACATCAATCTTGATCGGGTTATAGCGAATTAAAATCGTCCTTGCTGCTGGCGTAATTTCGTCAATCCCATAAATTGGCATTTCTGTTAAGGAATCAGTCAATGCCATTGTTTGTTCAAGACTTTCTAACTCCACCATAAAGGCACTTAAATTGACGGGTAAAAATCTCAATTGGCACCTCTATATATGATATGCGGCATCAGGTACATCCGTAATAAACATGTAACCAGGTGCATGGCTTAATGCGAAGGGAACCCCTGATTTCATCACTGCAGCTTGGGGCGTTACGCCACAAGCCCAAAAAACGGGAATTTCGCCCTCTTCGATGCGAACCGCATCACCGAAGTCAGGTTGCATAATGTCAACAATACCTAATTGTTCTGGTGCACCAATATGAACAGGCGTGCCATGCACTGCAGGAAACCTGCCAGTAATACTCACGGCATCCGCCACTCGATTTGCAGGTATTGGTCGCATTGAAACTACTAGCTCCCCCTGTAAACGCCCTGCTGGGCGACAAAGGCGATTGGTTTTATACATCGGAACATTGGATTTATCGGTGATATGCCGTACATCAATACCGGCTTCAATCATTGGTGTTTCGAAAGTAAAACTGCAACCAATTAAAAAAGTCACTAAATCAGGATGTTGCTGATAAATCGCTGTCGCATCCGTAATTTCAGTGGTTAACTGACCATTTTCCCACACACGGTAACGTGGAATATCAGTACGTAAATCAGCACCTTCAGCCAAAACAGTTTGCCAACTCCCTGCTTCGCATACATCCAAAACAGGGCAGCTCTTTGGATTACGCTGAGCATATAATAAAAAGTCAAATGCCCAATCACGTGGCAATGCAATCATATTGGCTTGAGTCATACCCGGTGCAAGGCCTGCGGTTGGTTTGTCATACCCCTCGCGGATAGCAAGGCGTGCAAGACGAGCGGCTTCAATGGCCTGCAGTGATGCCTTCATTAGCTGTGTCATTCGCGGTCTCCTTTATGAGCAAAACCATAAATTTCAATACCTTGTTTCTCTAGTATGCTACGCACCTGTTTTGCCATTTCAAGAGCGCCAGGGCTATCGCCATGAACACAAATTGACCCCGCGTCAACAGGTGTAAATTTTCCATCAATTGACATCACACCGCCCTCCATGACTAGTTGTAACATGCGGTCTGCGACTATCTGTGGGTCATGTAATACAGAGCCGGCTAATTTTCGAGATACTAATGTGCCATCGCTGTTATAAGCTCGATCAGCAAAAGCTTCTGCGACGACATTTAAACCACACTCTCTCGCCCACTCAATTAATGGAGATCCCGCTAATGCGACTAATATCAGCTGCTTATCAATGGCTAATATCGCATCAATCACCGCCATTGCTTGGCGTTGGTCATGGGCAATCGTGTTATACAGTGCGCCATGGGGTTTAACATATAAAACTTGTGTCCCTGCTGCGGTTGCTAACCCTTGTAATGCACCAATTTGATAAATCACGTCCGCTGTTAATTCATTTGATGCAATATCCATATTACGTCGACCAAATCCCACTAAGTCGGGATATCCAACATGAGCACCAACAGCGACACCATTTTCCTTGGCTGCTTTAAGGGTTTTTAATATCCCTTCTGGCGAGCCCGCATGAAAACCGCAGGCAATATTGGCACTACTAACAACAGGAAGAATGGCGGTATCGTTCCCCATTTCCCATTGCCCAAAACTCTCCCCAAGGTCGCTATTTAAATCAATTTGCTTTCTCATGGCTTCTCCTTGAGTTATTTCAGATAATTAAAGATTGCACCGACAGACATTGCGCCCATATACCAAGTGAGTGCACACGTCACAACACCAGACCATAATAGCCAACGTGGATAATGGTAACCTGACATTAAATCTGAGCGTTTCCAGCCGATATAAACAAATAAAGTTAAACCAATAGGTAAAATTAGCCCATTGAAGCCACCGGCAAAAACCAATAATGCCGCAGGGGCTGTTCCCATAAATAAATAGACAATCAGAGAAACTGCAATGAATATGATAGTTGCGACATTACGTTGCCTTTCTGTGATAGAAGACTTAAATGCCGTTAAGAAGCTCATTGAGGTATACGCCGCACCAATCACACTGGTGAGTGCTGCAGCCCATAGAATTAAACCGAAGATACGTAAACCAAAATTACCCGCAGCTGCCTGAAATGCTTGCGATGCCGGGTTAGCTGCATGTCCAGAAATATCAATAGTCACACCACTTGCCACTACACCTAAGATAGCCAAAAATAAAATGTAGCGCATCAAGCCAACAACTAAGATACCTTTTGTCGCAGCGCTAGAAACAACTTTAATGTTTTCAATACCTACTGCGCCTTTATCCAATAAACGATGAGCGCCTGCATAACAGATATACCCCCCAACAGTGCCCCCAACAATGGTGGTTATCATGGCAAAATCAACCGTGTCAGGTAGTACGCTTTGGCGTAATGCCTCACCAACAGGCGGATTTGATGCAATAGCGACAAATAACGTTAAGCCAATCATCACTACACCTAATCCAATAATTAACCTATCAATAAATGTGCTGGCCTTACGGGAGGAAAAAATATAAATGGCTAATAGTGCGCTAATCAAACCACCCCATTTCGGGTCTAAGCCAACTAAGGCATTAAGCCCTAACCCTGCGCCTGCAATATTGCCAATATTAAAGATTAACCCGCCAAAAATAACTAATATAGCAAGTAAATAACCACTCCCAGGAATTGTAGCATTTGCAATTTCGGATGAGTGCATTTTAGTCAGGGTAACAACCCGCCATATGTTCTGCTGAACAATGAAGTCAATCACAATAGACGCTAATATCCCGAAGGCAAAAGCGGCTCCTAATGTCACGGTAAAAGTAGCCGTTTGTGTGATAAACCCAGGCCCGATGGCAGAGGTTGCCATTAAAAAAATTGCGCTTATCAGTGATGAACGGCGGCTTTTCACATATTCAGCCGTAGTTGGTGCACTTTCTTGAGCGGCCATGTGCATACTCCTCTAATAGTTATTGTTTTAATTATTGATGTAGTTGTTGATGTCACAATCACTAAGGCAATTATCGTGCCATTGTTCTACTTGTTATCTATATTGTTAATTCATCTTTAATGGATTGTTGAACAATTAGTATTAAATGATGAATAAATAATCAATAAAAATCGTAATTGCTCGTTTAAAAATCAAGACGAGATCACTTTTTTAACAATTTTCACTGCACAAGCATATTGCTTATCGACTAGTTCGCACCAAGTTGGTGCGATAAATTTATAATTTCACTATTTTTGTGCAAACATATGAAATGGGATAAGTAAAAAAGAAAGGAAACTTGCTGCTATAACTTGAATATGTGAATATAACGAATTATTACCCTTGAGACTAAAGTTAGCCTTTATTATGAAAAAACAACCTGTTGCACAAACTTTATCTGTCACTATTGCAGAAGTGATACGTTATAAGATAACCGTTGGGGAGATCACGCCGGGTCAGCGCTTATCTGAAACAACATTAAGTGAAGAACTCGATATCTCTCGAAACACATTGCGAGAAGTATTTCGCGTACTTACGCAGGAGGGTTTATTAACTTATGCCCCAAATAAGGGTGTATTTGTCTCAGTTCCTGATATGGCCGCCATTATCGATATCTACCAAGTTCGCCGACTTATTGAGTGTGATGCATTAACTCATGCATATGCCTTGCATCCATCTGTTCATAAAATGAAAGAGGCTGTTCAAGAAGCTCATGAGCATGAAAAGATAGAGAATTGGGTAGGTGTAGGTACTGCAAATATGAAATTTCATACTGCCATTGTCGAGTTATCCGACAGCGAACGTTTAATTAAATTATACCGTAATGTGTCCGCTGAATTACGACTGGCCTTTGGTCACCTCAATGACCCCAAAATTTTGTATGCTCCCTATATTGATAAAAACCACTCTATTCTTAATTTATTAGATTCTGGCCAAAATTTAGAGGCGGCTAATATGTTGCGGGATTACTTAGACCTTTCTGAACGCACATTACTCGCTGCACTTAAACGGAAACAATCTGCTCTTTGAGTTATTTGAAGTTTGATTTGTCTATTATTTAATTCCTCTATTCCTTACTAATCTCATTACATAAATTTTAGTGAGAAGTCATTTGTAGTAATGACTTTTATATTTTAATAATACCTCATTATTTAGCCATAATTTTATTAGATTAAATTCAATTTTTGTTAACCAATTAAATAGAATGATTTAAACATAAAATCACATTCAGAAACCTTTCCAATAAAAATAAAACTTTTAGTGGCTATTTTTTACTCTATTTAGTTTTATCGGCGAAAAACAAGCACCACAAAAAACCATTTCATTAACAATTTTAAAACATTTACTCCATTTACTTTAAATATTAATTTACCTTCAAAATCCACCAAAAATTCACACATATACATAATATTTAACATAAAAAGTTATTATCACCCTATAATTTAACAAAATAAACATATTGATATAAATTACACATTGTAATTACTCAAATTTATCGAGTTAATAGTTGTAGTTTTCTCGAATATTCGATATAAAATTTATGAAAATAAAAAGACATACATAAAAATTATTAATATAAAAAGAGATTTCATTATGACATTAAACCAAGTGACTAAAAAAAAACCGTTTAAATTTGGCCTAGGATGGCAAATATTGGTTGCTCTTATTTTGGGCGTTATTGCTGGTGCGCTTTTACATGATAATACAGAGTACAAAGATTGGTTGATTTTAAATATTCTTTCTCCGGCTGGAAAAATATTTATTCAGTTAATCAAAATGATTGTTGTTCCTATTGTAATATCGACCCTAATTGTTGGAATAGCAGGAGTTGGTAATACCAAACAACTAGGTTCTCTCGGTTTTAAAACTATCCTTTATTTTGAAATTATTACTACAATTGCCATTATCGTCGGTATCTCTTTTGCCAATATATTCCAACCAGGTGTTGGTATTGACATGTCGCAATTAACTCAAGTCGATATTTCACAATATGAAAAGACCACTCAAGAAGTTGAAAGTCATCCTTCTGGGATCATTAATACGATCCTCACTTTAGTCCCAAGTAATATTTTCGCAGCGATGGCGAGTGGTGATATGCTACCCGTCATCTTTTTTGCTGTATTATTTGGCTTAGGGCTTTCTTCTTTACCTGCTGAAAAAAAACAACCATTGCTCAATGTATTACAAACTTTCTCTGAAACAATGTTCCGCGTAACAAACATGATTATGATGTATGCTCCAATCGGAGTTTTCGCATTAATATCCGTTACCGTTGCTAACTTTGGTTTCTCATCATTAGTTCCTTTATTGAAACTGGTTATACTCGTCCACTGTGCAATTATATTTTTTGCGGTTGTTGTATTAGGATTAGTTGCCCGTTATTGTCGAATAAATATTTTCACTTTAATGAAAATATTGAAAGATGAATTATTACTCGCTTATTCGACAGCCAGTTCTGAAACCGTACTTCCTCGTATTATGGATAAAATGGAAAAATATGGGGCGCCTAAGTCTGTAACAAGCTTTGTTATTCCAATTGGTTATTCATTTAACTTAGATGGCTCGACACTATACCAAAGTATTGCCGCTATTTTTATAGCCCAACTTTATGGTATCGAACTCTCCATTGGGCAAGAACTTATCTTAGTATTTACCCTTATGATCACATCTAAAGGTATTGCTGGTGTCCCAGGTGTTTCATTTGTTGTTCTTCTTGCCACGCTAGGAAGTGTAGGTATTCCATTAGAAGGGTTAGCCTTCATCGCAGGTGTTGACAGAATTCTAGATATGGCACGTACGGCACTTAATGTGGTAGGTAATGCCCTAGCTGCTCTAGTTATTGCCAAATGGGAACATAACTATGACGATAAAAAAGCTCGAGAATATGAAAAAAGCTTTTAGTTTATTCTAAAGTAACTCTATAATAGAATTGCCTTCGATTAATATCGTTATTGAAGGTGGTTCTATTTTTCTCAGTAAATATCCAATTGTTTTGTTATTTTTAGCTTTTATTTATTTAGTTATTTTTACTTATTAGGTGTAATCTACTTCACGTTTTTTTATTATTTCTGATAAAAATTGGTATTTTATAATTAGCGTTACTACACTGAATAAGACTTTTAATTAGCTGCACTTTTTGTTAGCCAAAGCAGGAAACAATGAATCAAATAAGAAGATTTCTTTTGTTTTTAAAAGTACTCCAACACCTAATGGTAATTTTTATATTTTCATTATCATATTTTATGCTACACAGCTGGTTCTAACGAAAAACCCCTTACTAAACAATACAATAATTTATGATTAAAACGAGATAAAACATTCATTTATCTCGTTTTATATTATGAATCTAAAAGAACTATAATACAAAAGAGTTATCAGTAGAAAGCCAACTAATTCCTTTTAATTACGATTGCCTTTACTGCTATAGATAAATATAAGGCTAACTATAAAGTGACACTTCCCCTTCCGGCCTAGTTTTAAACCGTCGGTGAGCCCAAAGATATTGTTCTGGCGCTTTCATAATTTCCGTCTCTAAAACCGCGTTAATTACTGTTGCATCCTGTAATGCATTACAACTTGGGTACCCAGATATTTCTTTTCCCAGTATCAAATCATAATTAACACCGCTCTTATTTCTCAATAATGTTACTGTGAGTGTCGGTGATTTAGATAATTGAGCAAGTATTGATGTTCCCTTTGAAGTGGAACTATTTTTGACAGAAAAAAATGGCGCAAATATCGTCCCTTTTCGTCCAAAATCTTGGTCGGGTGCGAACCATATGGACTTACCATTTTTTAACTCTTGAACCATAAATTTCAAATTTTTACGGTCAATCATTCCTTTACCAGAACGACACCGTCCCTTTGTTTGAATATACTCCATCGCTTTATTATTATGCGGCCGATACATTGCATTAACAGGGAAACAAAGGCCCATAATCCGGCCACCTAACTCAAGTGACATAAAATGAACCCCAACAATTATCACACCTTTGCTTTTCGCTATCGCATCTAAATAATTAGACATTCCTTTTACTTGAAAGAGCTTTTTAACTCTTTTATCACTCCAAAACCAGGCAATTCCAGTCTCAAATAAAGCGATCCCCAAAGATTTTAGATTATCATTTACCAGAATATCTATTTCATTTTTATTTTTGTCCGGAAAACATAACTCTAAATTTCGTTTAATTATTGATACTCTTCTTTTAATAAAATACCGTGAATTGATGCCTAAAAAAGCACCTAACGATATCTGCCATTTATAAGGTAATTGAACCAATAAAAATAAGATAAAAACCCCCATCCATGTGACTAAGTACTTCGGATGGACCAATTTCAGTGAAAATGGGTTTTTGGCGTACATTATATCTCCCAATACTTCGCCTTTGCAGAATGCACGCTATTTTAGACAATATTTAGTCTTTTAAATTCAACATGATTACTACAACAAAATGGGTTTTCACCCACAACTAGCTGAATATCCTTAAAATTCACCTTCTACTTAAGTAGATAACGGTCGGATAACCTTTTCAAAACTATTAAGCAATATTTGATTTTTAGTATGCTAATTAACCAGAAGTTCTGTCGGGTTTCTTTTTCCTCTTCAGAACGATACGCCGATTAAACTAAAAACGTAATCACTTAAACAGTAATGAACTGACAAAATTATCACATATATGGGTTAATTAATCTCATTATTAATATGCATTTTTGTCATTTTACGGATTATTTTGCTTATATTTGTCAATTTAGTCGCTATTCTTAGCAACTTCATGCCACCAACCATAGACTACTATGGGAAAAATAAGCATCAGTAAATTAGCCTAAGATTGTAGTCACTTATAGAGTGGATAGCTCCTCCTCTCATAGGAATGCCACAAGCACCTCTCACCATTCTCCTCACCAATTCTGCCGTTAACCCGAATATCCATCTGAGATTTTAATCTCATCTCAGCCATATCTACTTTCTCATTGTTTTAAAATCATTTGAGTGGTGATGTTCTCAATGTGTTTATTAACAACTAGAAGGGGTAAAGTGACATGAATTATAAGCAAGAAAAAACCCGCTACATCTATGAAATGTAACGGGTTCTTATTTGGTGCCGGCTACCGGAGTCGAACTGGTGACCTACTGATTACAAGTCAGTTGCTCTACCAACTGAGCTAAGCCGGCGAATATGGCGGAGAGATAGAGATTCGAACTCTAGGATGGTTTCCCATCGGCGGTTTTCAAGACCGCTGCCTTCGACCGCTCGGCCATCTCTCCATGGGGCGCGATTATGGAGGAATCCCTGCAACTTGTCTACCCCTGAAAGTAAAAAAATTGATTTTTTTACTTCGTTTGGCTAATCTTCACTCAATCTCTCTCTCTTTCCCAAGAAAAATGGTAATATCTGTGCAAAATCGGTGTCTATCCTTTCTCTAGGCGTATGATTTTTAATCTAATAATATTTTAGCCGACGGGACGACTTGCTACAATTATGTATAAACAATCATTATTAAAGCCAAACACTCTTTTCCGTATTTTCGCAGCATTTATTCTGTTGCTAATAGTGATGCTTTTTTTATCACTATTTAACTACTATCAAGCATTGGTTCAAAGCCGTCAGACAAGTTTGAACAGTATGGCGAGTCGATTAGCCTATCAAATCGAAGATTATCGTTATCAAGCAAGCCATATCTATAAAATTGCCAATGACAAAGCATCGGTTCCTCCTACCGATAATCTCGCAGTAACAGGAATGCGCCATGATATTTTTTGGCTTAGTAGCGCCAACCAATCCATCGATGCCATTGTATTTGGTAATAATAAGCAAACTAGTAATGTTTTAGCTTCTAAACTTGCAAATTATATGGAGATTGTCTGGGGAGCTCATAATGAATATAACTCCATGTATTATCTCAATGGTTTAGACAATACACTAGTCTTAGTGACCACCCATTCAATTCTTAAACCTGAGCTACGATTTAAAGAAAGTTACCTCACCTTGACGGCAGAAGAAAAGCGCGCTGATATGTTGACACAATCAACATTGTTAGATCGACGGGAAATAATTTCAAATATTCAAAAATACTCCCCTGATAACCTTTATTACTATACTTATCGGCTGATGTTTAATTCCCCAGGGCAGTTAACGAGCGTGATATCCTTTGATATCTCGATCAATTCACTGATCCCCCCCAATTTAAATGGGGATTTTTTTACCATTAATACACGCCCTGCAAGCACAGGAAGCAATGAGTCTCATACAACTTGGGTTGGAACTAACCTCATTTTCTCCCACCCTATTGACGGTACCAGTTATCAACTTTATTACCATGTTTCATTAAAAAGCATTATTTTTAATGTCATTAGCTATAACTTATGGCTAATGACTGGCATGCTTATCATGATCTTCTTTGCTTTGCTGATTATGCTCTTTATCCGTAAACGCCTGATTTCTCCCAATACAAATATGCTGCAAGAACTGAATTTTAATGAAGCACTGACTAGCGATATTATCAGCCATATTTCGTACGGTATTTTAGTTTACGACTTTAACACTAACAAAAAAATTCTGAGCAATGACATTGCTAATCAATTATTACCTTCCATGGATCTGGTTCACATTAAAGAAATGGCGATGGAAAACCATGATGTTATTCAAGTTTCTATCGAAAATATTGTCTATGAAGTTGTTCTTGTCAATAACATATCAAAACCCAATACTGTTCTTTTCATTATTATAGATAAAGATAAAGAAGCATTAACCCAAAAACGCCAAGAATTAGCGAATCGCGAATACAAAAAAAATATTCATATGCGTAAAGTTGTATTTGAGAATATGTGTAGTGAAATATTACCTTCACTCATTAAAGTAGATGACAAACTAACCAGATTATCCGAAATTTCCAATATAAATAATCGCGCATTTATTTTAGAAATTGAAAATCAGCTTTTTCATATTAATCGTTGGTTTAAAAATATTAACTTATTAAATCAACTTGAGTCCCAAGCTGACCCCGTAAAAACAGAGCACGTCTCTATCAGTAACCTTGTAAGCCAATTTTTAAAGCAAAACTTATCGCAGTGTAATAACAAAGGGTTAGCGCTTTATTTTCATAATAATCTCAACCCAGATTCACTTATC
Source organism: Providencia sp. PROV174 (assembly GCF_028480685.1). NCBI lineage: Bacteria > Pseudomonadati > Pseudomonadota > Gammaproteobacteria > Enterobacterales > Morganellaceae > Providencia > Providencia sp. PROV174. The sequence goes on along the minus strand of NZ_JAMPOT010000007.1, from coordinate 142,565 downwards.
GTGGCTAATCTGGATTATTTAAAGCAATTAATACAGCTAATTTGGGATTATTCTATTGCAACAACCTCTTTTGGAAAAATTTCATTCACGTTATCTTATGATGCCAGTAAAAATGTCATCTTACTGAATATTAAAGACAGTGGAACTGGCGTAAGCAATCAAGAACTGAGTAATTTGCAAAGCCCCTTTACTGGACAGATTTTAAACTCCTCTAACTTTACTCGTTCCGGTATAACATTTTATTTATGCAAGTTACTGGTAAAAAAAATGAATGGCGCTTTTTCTATTCGCTCTAGTGATGCAATCGGCACGCATTATGAAATTACACTTCCTGCTGCTAAAGAGCTACTCGTCAAGAATTACCCTGCTTTATTGGAAGATATTTGTATACGCTTAAATATACATAATGCCGATATCTCACGGATTGTTAGGAATATATTAACTAATTATGGAGCAGAATATTTGGACTTAAGTGAGAGTTCCCCTCACACCAACTGGGACCTCTTGATAACTGATAATAATGAGGAATATTTTGAAAATATTGTTAAAGTAAATGGTACTCTTTCAGGAATAAACCAATTACAACCTCATTACATCGAAGCTAACTATAATTTTGCTGATGAATTAATTGATGCCATCTCATTACTGATCGAAAACACGGATCATGAACATGAGCATTCTAATAATTTGATTTCTCACAATGTTGATGCTCAAACGGTTTCACGAACCTCGAATGAGTCAATAGAAGATGCAATTGCAAGTTATCAATTAATACTAGCAAATAGTGGATATCGAGATTTGTTTATCACAACAGTACCGATAGATATTAATAAACTGTATAATAGTGAAAGTGTTGAGGATTTGACCGAATTAAAAAACACTGCACATCGTTTAAAAGGAGTTTTTGCTATGCTCGAATTTACTTTTCTTCATAAGCTTTGTGAAGATTTGGAGCGTTTCATAGCAGATGAAAACGGATTGGAAATAAAAAATTGCATTAGCATGCTGGATAATTCAGTCAAAAAACTAATGCCAGAAGGTAACCAATAATATGAATAACCTAAATGTCATTGTTGCCGATGATCACCCTATCGTTCTTTTCGGCATCAGAAAATCACTTGAACAAATTGAATGGGTGAATATCGTAGGGGAATTTGAGGACTCAACCTCTTTGATTAATAACTTAGCACGCTTAAATGCAGACGTGCTAGTTACTGATTTATCAATGCCAGGTGATAAATATGGCGATGGTATTACTTTAATCAAATACATCAAACGGCATTATCCTGATCTATCAATCATTGTTCTCACAATGAACAATAACCCAGCCATTCTTAGCGCAATATTAGAGCTGGATATCGAAGGAATTGTGTTAAAACAAGGCGCTCCAGCTGATTTACCTAAAGCTTTAGCAGCTTTACAGAAAGGCAAAAAATTCACACCAGAAAGTGTGAGTAAGCTACTGGAAAAAGTCAATGCAAGCGGCTACGGCGATAAACGCTTATCACCAAAAGAAAGTGAAGTACTACGTTTATTTGCTGAAGGCTTTTTAGTCACTGAAATTGCGAAAAAACTTAACCGTAGCATAAAAACGATCAGTAGCCAGAAAAAATCAGCCATGCTGAAATTAGGCGTTGAAAATGATATTGCGCTACTAAATTACCTTTCTTCTGTGAGTATTGATAACTCGCCTTCAGAGTGAGCTTCACTTCAACGATAAGACTACACAAATAAAAACCCAGTTATGGGTTTTTATTTTTGCATTCATCTTTAAGTATATTTAACAATAGCGCGTTAAGGTCTCACGTAAAATTGCAATTGTTGTTGGTTTTGATAAACAATCATTCATTCCTGCATTAATACAACGTTGCTTTTCTTCTGCCATTGCATTAGCAGTTAATGCGATCACCGGTAAATTAGACTCTAAGCGCCGCAGTTCTTTTGCCAGCTGATAGCCATCCATATTTGGCATATTTACATCTGTTAAAACAATATCAACATGATGATTATTTAGGTATTTTAGTGCGTCTACCCCATCTATTGCCGTTCCTGTAGTAAAACCGATAGACGCTAATTGTTCACTTAATAATGCTCGGTTAATTGGGTGGTCATCGACAATTAACACATGGTATTCGCCCAACGAATCATCAGCAATCAATGGTTGATTTACCATATTATTTTTCTGCGATTGCTCAATCGTTTTCATGATGGCTTTATCAATTAAAACAGGTAATTTATCTAATTGATATGTGTTACAAATCCATTGGTTAGGTTTTATTTCGTAAAGCTCACCGGCATAAAAACTCGATAACTGGACATGATCTTCACAGATTATACCTTCTGTATACTCATAATCGGTTATTAATAAATTATAATTTTGTGTTTTATCAATTGAGCTATGGCCGACAACCGTAAATTGCTCATGGCTTAACAAACGTAAAAGAAAGTTCATTAAAAATTCATTTCGACACGAAATAGCAATACGATAATGTGCGCGGTATTCTGGAATGTTTTTCTTAATATATTCTTGACCGTATAAAGGAATACGAATAGTAAATGAGCTACCAAGTCCAATTTGGGAACTGACTTCAATGTCACCATCCATGAGGTTAATCAGTTTTTCACAAATCGCTAATCCTAACCCTGTTCCTTTATGACCGATATTATTTTGGTCATGAACTTGAAAAAATGGGTCAAACAACTGCATGACCACGGCATGGGTCATTCCAATTCCTGAATCACGTATTTCAATCTTTAAATAATTCTCATCTTTCCAGACATACAGCAATACAAAACCTGATTCTGTAAATTTAATACTGTTATTAACAATATTAGAAACCACTTGTTGTAAACGCACAGAATCGTTCAAAATGAGATCAGGAATGTTAGGTTCAATATAAGAATATAATGATATTTTTTTCTTAGATACTAATGGCAAGTAGTTCGCTAATACAAATGCAAAAACCTCTCGACAATTAAACAGTTTACTTTCTATTTTCAATTGCTTAGATTCAATTTTTGAAAAGTCCAAAATATCACTAATAATTTGTAATAAAAGCGACGATGAATTATCCATCGTGGAAACTAAGCGTGTCGCTTTCTCAGATAACTCATAACGTTGTAGCAATTCTATATTACCAATAATGCCATATAGCGGCGTTCTTAATTCATGGCTAACTGTCGCTAAGAACATCGACTTAGCATGGTTCGCTTGTTCCGCTGCATCGGCTACATCTTGCAATGATTTTTCCATTTGAACACGAATACTGATGTCTACTAATACACAAATAGCGACATCTTCATTTTGATATCGCGAATTCACAAAGCTAATTTGTAAGTGTGTTCCGTTGGTTGTCACCACATCAATATAATTGCTCGTTTTTTGGCGAATGATGGTTAATATTCGCTGCTTATCATCATCATTTAATAACCGAAAATAGTCATGAGCTAATTCATTACTGAGAATATTGCCTCCATCAGTTAACCTTAAAATGATAATGCCGACAGGTGCTGATGCCACTATTTTGTGATTGAATTGTTCATGCTCTTCAAGCCGTATCGCAGTGTTCTCTGCGGGTTCTAACATTTTCCTTTCAAGCAACCAAATTAAAAAGAAAATTAGCCCTCCCGTAAAAATGTTAAGGACGATGCCATAAAAAATAGTATTTTCTAAGCTAGCTAATATTTCAGACGTCGCAATTGAGAAAATGACCGTAATTTGAGAAGGTGATAAGCGCTTTTTAAAGATTAATTTTGAATAATCGGAGTTAAAACCAAAAAATGAAGGTTCTGAAATATTGAGTAATGCTGAGCTCTTAGGGTTGATATCGATAGGAGAATATAAAACAGGCTGGTTATAATCGTTAATTATGAGTATTTCGACAGCTTTATTTCGGCGTATATTGAACTGATTCAAGTTAATTGAACGTTCTAACCCAATAAACGCAGGCAGCATGTTATCGTGCTTGATTGCCTGAATTAAGTAAACTTGTCCATAATCTGGCTGTGCGCCATGCATAATTGTAAATAAATTACGCTCTTTTCCTTGTAACCTCAAGCCTTGGTAAGTCCGCACACTTTCATAGCTGACTTTTTTGAGTATTTCGATATCAGATATTGTTGAGCGGATCGGGTAATCCACCATACAATAACTTCTTGAACCAACTAAAAAGACATGGTTTAAAGCTTGAGGTGCAGCAATACTCTCTTTCCAAAAATAATTCAGTTGTTCAAAAGCTTGTAAGTAATTCTCTGCTCTATCCCTAAAATAATCACAATCCGTATTCGGCGTTAATTTATAAAAAGAGTAATTAGATGCATTCGGTAATTCGAGAAATTTACTTGGAAGATTCTTTACGTCTGTTGATTCTTGCAGCTTTACTCGATATAGCTCAGTCATTGACTGGATAGAATTAAGTGTCGCTCCCGTTTGTTGGATATAAGCTTGCAGGTTTTCGTAGCCTGAATAGAACTGTTGACGAATATCTGATTTGTATTCATTAAATTGCGAATAAAGGAAAAATAAAGTGATAAAAACGCCCATGCCCCACAACATCAAGCCGAGGATACGAAATAAATCCCGAGAAAGTCTAAGTGATGTTTTAAACGAGGGTAAATATCTCAAGCGCTTTCCTGTATATTCGATACTATGACCGCTAATTATACTCGATTACATGATAAAAAAGCGACTAACATGAAAAGTATTAAAATTAATACATTAAGGTTAGAAACTAAAACGGGTAGCTAATTACGCTACCCGTTCATTAAATTAAACGCGATGATTACTCTTGATCGTAGATATTTGCATCATCAACACCATTTTCTTCAGTGTTTTCATTTGCAATCTCATCATCATTGTTTTCATCGTCATCCGTTTCAGCAACGCGCTGCAAACCAACAACTTTTTCATCTTCAGCGGTTCTAATCAAGGTAACACCTTGAGTATTACGGCCAACGACACTCACTTCAGACACCCGTGTACGAACTAGTGTGCCGGCATCCGTGATCATCATGATTTGGTCTGTTTCATCAACCTGAATCGCGCCAACTACATTCCCGTTTCGCTCACTCACTTTAATGGAGATAACCCCTTGAGTTGCACGAGATTTAGTTGGGTATTCAGCTTCTTCAGTACGTTTACCGTAACCATTTTCTGTCACAGTTAAGATATGCCCTTCTCCACGTGGAATAATCAAAGAAACGACTTTGTCGTTATCCATTAATTTAATACCACGTACACCTGTTGCGGTACGTCCCATAGGACGAACGGCATCTTCAGCGAAGCGCACAACTTTACCCTGAGCTGAAAACAGCATGACTTCGTTTGAACCATCTGTTAAATCAACACCAATCAGTTCATCACCGTCATTCAAGTTCACCGCAATAATACCGGCGCTTCTTGGGCGACTAAACTCTTGTAAAGGTGTTTTCTTCACAGTACCACTCGCCGTTGCCATGAAGACGTTGTAACCCTCTTCATATTCACGCACAGGTAAGATGGCCGTAATACGTTCATCTTGCTCTAGTGGTAATAAGTTAACAATTGGGCGACCACGTGCACCACGGCTCGCTTCTGGTAACTGGTAAACTTTCATCCAATATAAACGACCACGGCTTGAGAAACACAAGATGGTGTCATGTGTATTGGCGACCAATAAGCGCTCAATGAAGTCTTCGTCTTTAGTTCTTGCAGCAGATTTACCTTTACCACCACGGCGCTGTGCTTCGTAATCAGACAGAGGCTGATATTTCACATAACCTTGATGAGATAATGTCACCACTACATCTTCTTGATTAATCAAATCTTCAATATTGATGTCTGCGGTATTTTCTGTAATTTCTGTACGACGAGGGTCGTTGTAGGTATCACGAATAATTTCTAACTCTTCGCGAATCACTTCCATCAAACGTTCAGGGCTGCGTAAAATAAACAGTAAAGCTTCAATTTGCACTAGAAGTTCACGGTACTCTTCCAGTAATTTTTCATGCTCAAGACCCGTTAATTTTTGGAGGCGTAAGTCCAAAATAGCTTGGGCTTGTTGTTCAGTCAGGAAATATTGCCCTTCATGCACACCAAACTGGGGTTCTAACCACTCAGGACGAGCAGCGTCATCACCCGCACGTTCTAGCATCGCAGCAACATTACCCAGATCCCAAGAGCGTGCAATCAGCCCTGCTTTTGCTTCGGCAGGCGTTGGTGCTTTACGGATCAATTCAATAATTGGGTCAATATTAGCCAGAGCGATTGCTAGTGCTTCAAGGATATGAGCACGGTCACGCGCTTTGCGTAATTCGAAAATCGTACGACGAGTGACAACTTCACGGCGGTGACGCACAAAAGCAGCAATAATATCTTTTAAATTCAGTATTTTGGGTTGCCCTTGATGTAGAGCTACCATATTGATACCAAAAGAAACTTGCAATTGGGTCAATGAATATAAGTTGTTTAGTACAACTTCACCCACCGCATCGCGTTTAACCTCAATAACAATGCGCATACCGTCTTTATCCGACTCGTCACGCAGTGCACTGATACCTTCAACGCGTTTGTCTTTAACTAATTCTGCAATTTTTTCAATCAAGCGAGCTTTATTCACTTGATAAGGGATTTCGCTGACAATAATGGTTTCACGACCATTTTTCTCATCGACTTCCACTTCAGCGCTTGCACGGATATAGACCTTGCCACGCCCTGTACGGTACGCATCAATAATCCCACGACGACCGTTGATAATCGCCGCTGTAGGGAAGTCAGGCCCTGGAATATGTTCCATTAAGCCTTCAATACTGATGTCTTCATCTTCTATATAGGCAAGACAACCGTTAATCACTTCACCTAAATTGTGAGGTGGAATATTGGTTGCCATCCCAACAGCAATACCTGAAGACCCATTAACCAAAAGGTTGGGGATTTTCGTCGGCATAACTTCAGGAATTTGCTCTGTTCCATCATAGTTTGGAACGAAATCAACGGTTTCTTTTTCAAGGTCCGCCAGTAGCTCATGGGCAATTTTCGCCATACGGATTTCCGTATAACGCATTGCCGCTGCGGAGTCTCCGTCAACTGAACCGAAGTTTCCCTGACCATCAACCAGCATGTAACGCATTGAGAAAGGCTGTGCTAGACGAACGATTGTCTCGTAAACAGCGCTATCACCATGTGGATGGTATTTACCGATGACGTCCCCAACAATACGGGCAGATTTTTTATAGGGTTTATTCCAATCATTTCCCAATACATTCATCGCAAACAGTACTCTGCGGTGTACTGGCTTCAGTCCATCTCGAACATCTGGAAGTGCACGGCCGACAATAACGGACATTGCATAATCCAAATACGAACTTTTAAGCTCTTCTTCGATATTAACTGGTGTGATTTCTCTGGCAATCTCGCTCATGGAACCACTGTCCCTCATAACTTCGGATTCAAAGAGTAGAACTATACCACAATTCGCCAATTTAATAAAAATAAGAGACGGGTATTTGTCTTCCAAGCTATGTATAATAGCGGAAAATTAAGTTTATGTGTCCGAAACTTGAGGGTTTATCAATTAATAACTGCAATAATTGCATTGTTGTTTATATTTTAGCCATCAATTCTTATCGGGCCGCTATTTCCCCCCTATTGAGCATAGTTTAAATATAGTTATCGTTAATAGGCTTTAGGGAATAGGTTAAAAATAGGAGCTTTTTTGTATGAATGACACCCAGACCCCAACGTACCTTAACGTCGATAAACAAGAAATCGAGAAATTTGAGTCCATCGCTTCCCGTTGGTGGGACCTAGAAGGGGAGTTTGCCCCACTACACCGCATCAATCCATTACGTTTAGGTTATATTATGCAGCGTGTAGACGGTGTTTTCGGTAAAAAAATTCTTGATGTTGGTTGTGGCGGTGGCATTTTATCCGAAAGTATGGCGCGTGAAGGTGCAGAAATCACCGGTCTTGATATGGGGGCTGAACCCTTAATGGTCGCACGCTTACATTCCCTTGAGTCCGGTGTTCCGGTTGAATATGTCCAAGAAACCGTCGAACAGCACGCTGACAAGCACCCTCAAGCCTATGATGTTGTTACATGTATGGAGATGCTTGAACATGTTCCAGATCCTCAGTCTGTCGTTAGAGCTTGCGCTAAATTAGTGAAACCAGGTGGACACGTTATTTTTTCAACCATTAACCGCAACAAAAAAGCATGGTTAATGGCTGTTGTCGCCGCTGAATATATTATGAAAATCGTGCCTAAAGGGACTCATGATGCCAACAAATTTATTCGCCCTTCTGAGTTAATTGGCTGGATTGACGGAACACCACTGAAAGATAAACATATCATAGGGTTACACTTCAACCCATTAACGGATAAATTCTGGCTAGGGCCAAATGTTGATGTAAATTATATGCTGCATACTGTGAGCGAATAGTCATTTAGTCGTGAAAAGAATAAATCACAAGCAGTACGTTTAAGAAAGCAGCAAACGATCGCATTTTACAAAATTTATTTTAGTCCTCATGTCGGAAGCATTTTTTTTATTAATGCCTTTTACCATGCAGCTTACCGACATGATCTGTTTTCTTATCCAACCAGTTATCCACAAGATCCCTCTAATTTGTTCACTTGATAAAATCACATATTAACATTATCTTGTTATGGTATTCTAAACAAACTACTACATATAGTGGTACAAGCAAACATAACACTACTAGCCTCATGGCATTACACCATGAGCTTTTTTATGTTTTTTTAACCCATTTGTAGTTCAACCAAGGTGTACTTGCTCATGAACCAGAGTCTGTTAGTCACAAAGCGTGATGGACATAAAGAACGCATTGATCTCGACAAAATCCACAAGGTAATAACCTGGGCCGCGGAAGGCCTAAGTAACGTATCCGTTTCTCAAGTGGAGTTACGTTCACAGATTCAGTTTTATGATGGGATCAGAACTTCTGACATTCACGAAACGATGATCAAAGCAGCAGCAGATTTAATTACGGGTGATACACCTGATTACCAATACTTAGCTGCACGCCTTGCTATTTTTAACTTACGCAAGAAAGCCTATGGCCAGTTTGAACCGCCTGCATTATATAAGCATGTTAAACACCTCGTCGAAATGGGGAAATATGACAAGCATTTGCTGGAAGACTACTCTGAAGCAGAGTTCGAGCAAATGGATAGCTTTATAGACCATTGGCGTGATATGAATTTTTCCTATGCTGCGGTAAAACAGCTTGAAGGAAAATATTTAGTTCAAAACCGTGTTACTGGTGAAATTTATGAAAGCGCACAGTTTTTATACATTTTAGTTGCTGCTTGCCTGTTTTCACATTACCCAAAAGAGACGCGCCTCGATTATGTTCGCCGTTTCTATGACGCCGTTTCAACATTCAAAATTTCATTACCTACGCCAATTATGGCGGGGGTACGTACTCCTACACGTCAATTCAGCTCTTGTGTACTGATTGAGTGTGGTGACAGCTTAGATTCCATCAATGCCACTTCAAGCGCAATTGTGAAGTATGTCTCGCAGCGTGCGGGTATTGGGGTAAATGCAGGCCGTATTCGTGCATTAGGCAGCCCAATTCGTGGTGGTGAAGCGTTCCACACTGGCTGTATTCCGTTCTATAAACACTTCCAAACTGCGGTTAAATCTTGTTCGCAAGGGGGGGTTCGTGGTGGTGCTGCAACCTTGTTCTACCCTATTTGGCACCTTGAAGTTGAAAGCTTATTGGTACTGAAAAATAACCGTGGGGTTGAAGGTAACCGTGTTCGCCATATGGATTACGGTGTGCAACTCAACAAGCTAATGTATGAGCGTTTGATTAAAAACCAAGATATTACATTATTCAGCCCATCAGACGTTCCAGGTCTTTATGATGCATTTTTCGCTGATCAAGACGAATTTGAACGTTTATATGTGAAATACGAACAAGATGAAAATATTCGCAAATCCAGTGTTAAAGCGGTTGAGCTATTTTCATTAATGATGCAAGAACGTGCATCTACTGGCCGAATCTATATTCAAAACGTTGACCACTGTAATACACATAGCCCATTTGACCCACAGGTTGCCCCTGTTCGTCAGTCAAATTTATGTTTAGAAATTGCACTACCAACTAAGCCATTAAACAACATTAATGACGAGAACGGTGAAATTGCGCTGTGTACATTATCGGCATTTAACTTAGGGGCGATTGATAGCCTAGATGAATTAGAAGAGCTGGCAATATTAGCTGTTCGTGCTCTTGATGCACTGCTTGACTACCAAGATTACCCAATCATTGCGGCGAAGCAAGGCTCAATGGGGCGTCGTACACTCGGTATTGGGGTGATTAACTACGCTTATTATCTCGCGAAGCACGGTGTTCGTTATTCTGACGGTAGTGCGAACAATTTAACGCACAAAACATTCGAAGCCATTCAGTATTATCTATTAAAAGCCTCGAATGAGTTAGCAAAAGAGCAAGGTGCTTGCCCATGGTTCAATGAAACAACTTATGCACAAGGCGTTTTACCTATCGATACCTATAAAAAAGAGCTCGATAAGTTAACTAATGAACCTTTGCATTACGATTGGGAAGCCTTACGCCAAGATATTAAACAACATGGTCTGCGTAACTCGACACTGTCTGCATTGATGCCTTCAGAGACATCATCACAGATTTCTAACGCAACCAATGGTATTGAGCCACCACGTGGTTATATCAGTATTAAAGCCTCTAAAGATGGTATTTTGCGCCAAGTGGTGCCAGATTACGAAAATCTGAAAGGCGCATACGAGCTACTATGGCAAATGCCTTCAAACAGTGGCTATTTACAACTCGTTGGTATCATGCAGAAATTTATCGACCAGTCGATTTCTGCTAACACAAACTATGACCCAACTCGTTTTGAGAGCGGCAAAGTGCCAATGAACCAATTGCTAAAAGATTTATTGCTCGCCTATAAGTTTGGTGTGAAAACACTTTACTACCATAACACCCGCGATGGGGCGGAAGATGTTCAGGGCGATCTGGAAGAAGTTGTTGAGTCAGCAGATTCCGATTGCGAAGGCGGCGCGTGTAAAATTTAATAGGAATTGTTATGTCACACACATATACAACGTTTTCACAGAAAAAAAATGACCAAATGCTGGAGCCGATGTTTTTCGGCCAACCAGTTAACGTGGCGCGCTATGATCAGCAAAAGTACCCTATTTTTGAAAAGCTGATTGAAAAACAATTGTCGTTTTTCTGGCGCCCTGAAGAAGTTGACGTATCTCGCGACCGTATTGATTATAATGCGCTGCCAGATCACGAAAAACATATTTTTATCAGTAATCTGAAATATCAAACGCTGTTGGACTCTATTCAGGGCCGCAGCCCTAATGTGGCATTATTGCCGCTGATTTCGATTCCTGAACTGGAAACTTGGGTAGAAACGTGGGCGTTTTCTGAAACGATCCACTCACGTTCATACACGCATATTATTCGTAATATCGTGAATGACCCAGCCATTATTTTTGACGACATCGTTGAAAATGAAGAAATTTTAAAGCGTGCTAAAGATATTTCTGGTTTTTACGATGACCTGATCGAAATGACCAATTACTATCATATGTTTGGTGAAGGCACGCATACTTGCAACGGCAAGCAAGTCACTGTTTCTCTACGTCAATTGAAGAAACAGCTGTACCTGTGCCTAATGAGCGTTAATGCGCTCGAAGCCATTCGTTTCTATGTTAGCTTTGCCTGTTCATTTGCGTTTGCTGAACGCGAACTCATGGAAGGAAATGCTAAAATCATCAAGCTAATCGCACGTGATGAAGCGCTGCACTTAACGGGAACACAACACATGTTGAACCTGTTGCGCTCAGGGCAAGATGACCCAGAAATGGCCGAAATAGCGGCAGAGTGCGAACAAGAGTGTTATGACCTGTTCGTTCAAGCTGCAGAGCAAGAAAAAGAGTGGGCTGACTACCTATTCAGCGAAGGCTCTATGATTGGTTTAAATAAAGATATTTTATGCCAATATGTTGAATATATTACTAACATTCGCATGCAAGCTGTTGGCCTGAAATTGCCATTTGAAGCTCGTTCAAACCCAATTCCATGGATCAACGCATGGTTGGTGTCTGATAACGTACAAGTTGCGCCTCAAGAGGTTGAAGTGAGTTCTTATTTAGTCGGCCAGATTGACTCTCAAGTCGATACCGACGATTTGAGCGACTTCGAACTGTAATCATGGCAAGCCATAAAATCACCCTGCGGCTAACGCAGGGTGTTCAAGTCCCCTACCATACCGACATTCATTCGTGTTTGTTGGAAGCTTTAGAAGACAGTCGTATCCCTGTAGAATACCAATGTCGTGAAGGTTACTGCGGTTCGTGCCGAGTGACATTATTACGTGGAAAAGTGGGTTATAAACAAAAACCTATCGCATTTGTGCAAGATGGCGAGATTCTGCCTTGCTGTTGCCATCCGCTATCGGATATTGAAATTGGTTAATCTAAAATAGGTGATTGCACAGCGGTTTATCCGTTACCTGTGCAATCACTTTTTATTCACTTACTTTATTGATTATAAATAACCATATAAACCTGCAAATACCCAGCCAAACACACAAGACACGCCCACCCCAATTAACCCCGGTAGAATGAAACTGTGGTTGATAACAAATTTACCAATACGCGTTGTTCCAGAACGGTCAAATTGAATTGCCGCAAGATCACTTGGATAAGTCGGTAAAATGTAGTACCCATAACACGCAGGTGCAGAAGCGATAATATAAGCAGGGTCAACACCAATACCTAATGCAATTGGTACTACAGCGGCTAGTGCAGCCGCTTGAGAGTTAACAAACTTAGAAACTAATAACAAGATGACGGCATAAGCCCAAGGGAAATCTTTCACTAAAGAACCTAACGTTCCTTTAATTTCATCCATGTGTGCGCCGAACATGGTTTCTGCCATCCACGCGATACCATACACCGCCACGATAGCAATCATCCCTGAACGGAATACTTCATTCTTTGAAATTTGCCCAGGATTGGTCTTACAGATAATGATAATTAGCGCACCCGCTAATAACATAAACATCTGGATGACTAAAACCATAGATAACGGCTTACCATTAACTAGCGGCCTTAGTTCAGAGAATGCGCCAAGTAGTGCGACAACTGCGATAGAGGCTAAAAAAATCCACATCGCTACCCAGTTAATTTTCGGTAATTTTGTATTCAGCAGTGTCACACTGTCACCATAAACATAATCATGGTTTTCAGGGACTGAGATAAACTCTTGGAATACAGGGTCTTTATCGAGATCTTTACCTCTAAACCAACTGAAAATACCAATAGCTAAAATACCAATTAATGTTGATGGGATAGTAATTGCTAATAAATCAAGGAATTCAAGGGACTGACCATTAATTGTCACGCCGTTTAGCATTGCCACTAATGAAACAACCGCGACTGAAACTGGGCTGGCGATAATCCCCATTTGTGCGCCAATACTGCTCGCGGCCATCGGTCTTTCTGGACGGATATTATTTTTAATCGCCGCATCGTAGATGATAGGTAAAATCGTGTATACCACATGCCCTGTACCACACAAAATGGTTAAGATGCATGTCACAAAAGGTGCCACAATAGAAATGTACTTAGGGTTTTTTCGTAGTAGTCGTTCTGCAATTTGCAGCATGACATCTAAACCGCCTGATGCTTGTAACGTCGCTGATGCGGCAACAACAGCAATGATAACAAGCATAACATCAACAGGCGGTTTTCCAGGTGGTAAGCCAAAACCAAAAACTAAGATAACTAGGCCAACACCACCTAATAGCCCGAGTGCCATTCCCCCTTTTTTTGCTCCATAGAATAAGCAAACAAGGATAATGGCGAGTTGAATCATAAAGTCCATAGTTCCATCCTTTATATATATGTTTGCATATATTATCGGGATGATTTTCAAGCATTAATTTGATTTATGATAACTTCAAAATCAATTTACTTTTATTTTTTATGCTTTTATTTTGACCTCATCACATAATTTATATTAAGTAACTGACATACTGTACAGTTAGCTGTCATTTCAATAAAAATCAACTTATTACCATACCATTTTTAACAAATCACCCCATATAAATTTACCTTTAGTCACCATAAATCATCATTTTTTCTTCACTTAATTAACCCTGCTTATTGTCTTCAGTTTCGCTATCTACTTGATTATTAGTGTAAACTTATAATTACACTATCTGTAATTTACATTTGACAGTGAACTTGCGATCGCATAATCTGCATCACTTGTTAATTATTCAAATTCAATCAGAGGAACTTGTGAAGAATCGTACGCTTGGCAGTGTGTTAATCGTTGCAGGGACAACAATAGGTGCAGGGATGTTGGCAATGCCACTTGCCGCTGCAGGAGTCGGTTTCACAGGCATCGTTTGCTTGCTTGTTGGATTATGGATGTTAATGAGTTATACCTCATTGCTATTAGTCGAAGTGTATCAGCATAACCCTGCAAATATGGGCCTAGGCTCCGTCGCTAAAAAATATCTGGGTCCTGTTGGCCAAATAGTGACTGGACTCAGTATGCTGCTATTAATGTACGCATTAACAACTGCTTACATCGGAGGGGCTGGTGTATTAATTTCAGATAGCCTGTCTTCTTGGTGGGGAATTAACATTTCAACCAACACTGCCATTATCGCATTTACTATTATTGGTGGTGCAGTTGTGTGTATTGGCACACATTCAGTCGATTTTATTAACCGAATTTTATTCACAGCAAAAACGATTTTTTTGGTCATCATGCTCGTTGTGATGATGCCGCATGCTGAAGCGGTAAACTTAAGCACTATGCCGATTGAAAAAGGCCTTGTTTTGGCCGCAGTGCCCGTTATTTTTACCTCTTTTGGTTTTCATGGTAGCGTACCGAGTTTAGTTAACTATATGAATGGAGATGTACGTAAATTACGTATGATTTTCATTACCGGAAGCGCAATTCCTTTAGTGGCTTATATTCTATGGCAAATTGCAACGTTAGGTTCTATCCCATCACACACCTTTATTGGGATCCTAGCGCAAGAGTCTGGCCTTAATGGGTTACTTACCGCGATTCGCGATGTTGTCGCAACACCTCGAGTCAATATTGCCGTCAGCCTATTTATGGATTTAGCGTTAGCCACGTCCTTCTTAGGTGTTGCATTGGGCTTATTTGATTACCTCGCAGATTTGTTCAAACGGAGTAATCAATTTATCGGTCGTGTACAAACAGGCTTGCTTACCTTTGTTCCACCATTATTGGCCGCCCTATTCTTTAGTAGTTTCGTACAAGCATTAACTTATGCTGCTGTCGCGCTCTCAGTCTTAGCACTGATTATTCCTGCACTGTTAACACTGCGTGTACGTAAATTAGAAACTCAAGATGGGTATCAAGTTAAAGGCGGTACCCCTATTTTAGCCTTAGTATTAGTATGTGGTATTGCCGTAATCGCTATCCAATTTTCGATTGTTGCCGGATTTTTACCAAACGTCGGTTAACAAATTGATAAATTAAGCCGCAATCTGGGTAACTCCAAATTGCGGCTTTTGTTTAACTGAAATTAACTCCCCCTTCCTCCCAGCCACTGTCGTTCATAGTTTGATATCTACTATCAATCAATAATCACTTAGCATTCCCACTAATTCTATACATACATATTATTTGAACATTATTTAATGTATACATCTTTAATTGCATCATACAACAGCAAATAATACCGAAATGACATCTCTATCTGCTTGCTTTATTGTTGTTGAGAGGTAAATAAAGGGATTGAGTTGAATGAAAGGAAAAAATGTTTCTGCTACCCATGATGCTGCATTTAAAGGTTTTATGACAAACATAGACAGTGCACGTGACTTTTTTGAGATTCACTTACCAAAACACATAAAATCATTATGTGATTTCGCTACGTTAAAGCTGACTAACTCATCATTCATTGATAAGCAGTTACGTTCACGCTTATCGGATGTTTTATATTCCGTACAAACAGCACAAGGCCAAGGATACATTTATCTACTTGTAGAACACCAATCTACCCCTGATAAGCTCATGGCGTGGCGCTTAATGTACTATGCGTTTTTAGCAATGAATCAGCATATGCAGCAAGGAAACACCTTATTACCTCTAGTTGTTCCTATTCTTTTCTACCACGGGACTCGTTCATCTTACCCTTACACTCAGTTATGGACAGATTGTTTTCCTCTGCCCAAGCTAGCAAATACGTTATATACACAACCATTCCCGTTGGTTGATATCACTGTCATAGACGATGATGAATTAGTTAATCATCGCAAAATTGCTGTTATGGAATTAGCGATGAAACATAAACGGTTGCGAGATGAGTTTCACCATGTGATCCCTTTGTTGGCACAAGCGCTCAATCAACACTATAATAGCGACAGTGATGTGATCACTATCATCAATTACCTATTTTCTGCTTTAGACTCAACTGATTTTGCAAAAATTATCTACACATTAGAAGCGCAAACAGAAATACACAAGGAAACGATTATGAATATCGCACAACGCTTACATAATAAAGGCCACCAAGAGGGTCTTCTCGAGGGGCTTCAAAAAGGCAAACAAGAAGGCATTCAAGAAGGCATTCAAAAAACTAAAGCTACCTTAGCCCGTAATTTATTGAAAAATGGTGTTAGCCCTGAAATTATTATGAAAAGTACCGGATTGAGCCCTGATGAGTTGACGTCACTACTGTGATGCAATGAAAACTAAAGTGAATAGCGTGGATAAGCAGTTAGAAGTTTAACCTATTAATTTAAAAAATATTCAACTAGGTTTACATCATAGAATTCGCCCTAGGCGTACATTTAATGTACGCAACTAAGGGCGACATGAACAAGATAACCCTATTAGAATGAAAGGCCAGCCCCTACATACCAGCCATCGGCAACTTTATCGCTACTATTGCCATGGGTTCCTTTCATTTCAATCAAACGATAACCTGCATCAATAGATAAAGGTTTAAATACGGTATAACGTGCACCCGCTTTCGCTTCGACATAAGACTTGCTACCTGAGGTCAATGACTCAGGAGCACCATAGGCTTCACCATAAATATTTAATGAAGGCATAGCCTGCCAATTTAACCCACCGCCAACCGCTAATGCAGCACCACTACTATTGTGATCCGGTGATAAATATAACCCCTTACCCCCTACAAATGCAGAGAAAGGCCCGACTGGTAAGCCAAATGTGGCACCAATACTACCCGTTTGCCCATCATGGTCACTACGAGCCCAAGAACCGTTAAATGCTAACCCTGCATTTTGGTTACCTAACCCCGCAGACAGCTCAGTAAAATGTTCACCCGCTTGTGCACTGACTGAAACTGCATGGGCAGTCCCTACGAACAATGGTGACATCGCTGCTGCTAATAATAATTTGTGCATTATTTTATCCTCTTGATATTATTACCTATGGATACTACGCGAATTTCACCCTATTTTCAGCCATTCTTACCTAGATTTACGCTATAGCTGCTACAAAAGCCGACTTTATTCATTACAAAATTTCACAAATCAAAAATTTTAGTGCGAAAAAGTGCGATAAATACCGTTTTTTTCACGGGTAATCACAGTAATTGGTTATATTAATTAGATAATCAATCCCATAATAACTATACTGAATTATAAGTTCATTGTAGTCATATTTTTATTTTTTTACAAAAAATTAACTTATTAGTTAGGTTTGTGTAGTCATTTAATCCAAAAAGGAGCATTGTGATGAAAAAGAAAGGCCTTACTACCGCCTCTGGCGCCCCGGTCGCCAATAATAATAATGTGATGACAGCAGGTAAACGTGGCCCAATGTTATTACAGGATGTTTGGTTTTTAGAGAAACTTGCCCATTTTGACCGTGAAGTGATCCCTGAAAGACGCATGCACGCAAAAGGTTCAGGTGCTTTCGGTACATTTACCGTAACGCATGATATTAGCCGCTACACCCGTGCAAAAATTTTCTCTGAAGTGGGGAAAAAAACAGAAATGTTTGCTCGCTTCTCTACCGTTGCAGGTGAGCGCGGGGCTGCCGACGCAGAACGAGATATTCGTGGCTTTGCATTAAAATTTTATACTGAAGAAGGTAACTGGGATATGGTGGGTAACAACACCCCTGTGTTCTATTTTCGCGACCCATTAAAATTCCCTGATTTAAACCACGTAGTTAAACGCGACCCTCGCTCTAACCTACGTACAATGGAACACAAATGGGCCTTTTTCTCTCAATTACCAGAATCTTTACACCAGTTAACCATTGATGCTAGTGACCGTGGTATCCCACAAAGTTACCGTCATATGCATGGGTTTGGTAGCCATACATATAGCTTCATCAACAGTGATAATGAACGCTTCTGGGTTAAATTCCATTTCCGTTGCCAACAAGGTATTCAGAATCTGTCTGATGAACAAGCTGAGCAATTAGTGGGTAAAGATAGAGAAAGTTCACAGCGTGATCTGTTTGAATCCATTGAAAATGGGGATTTCCCGCGCTGGAATTTGCAAGTACAAATTATGCCAGAGAAAGAGGCCTCCCAAGTTCCTTATAACCCATTTGACTTAACCAAAGTTTGGCCGCACAAAGATTATCCGTTAATTGATGTCGGTTATTTTGAACTTAATCGTAACCCAGACAACTATTTTGCTGACGTAGAACAAGCGGCGTTTAGCCCTGCTAACGTAGTTCCAGGTATTGGCTTCTCACCAGATAGAATGCTACAAGGCCGTTTATTCTCCTATGGAGATGCCCACCGTTATCGCCTTGGGGTTAACCACCACCAAATCCCAGTGAATGCCCCACGTTGCCCATTCCATAATTACCATCGTGATGGCGCAATGCGCGTTGACGGTAATAGCGGCAACCATGTGACCTATGAGCCAAATGAAGCCGGTTTATTCCAAGAGCAACCTGACTTCAGCGAACCGCCATTATCTATTGAAGGTGCCGCTGACCATTGGGATCACCGCGAAGACCAAGATTATTTCAGCCAACCACGTGCATTATATGAGTTATTAGATGATGCCGAGCACCAACGTATGTTTAAGCGTATTGCGGGAGAACTGATTGACGCGACAGAAGCCACTCAAGTGCGCCAAATCGAGCTATTTAAACAAGTTCACCCAGAATATGGCGCTGGTGTTGAAAAAGCATTAAAAGCACTAAAATAGTGTAATTCATTAAGTGGTGGGGATAACCCACCACTATTTCACCCTATTCCTGCATTCTAGCTAACAGCCACTTTTTCACTTGTTGCCTTGACACTTTTATTCCCCCTGCTTTTAATTCAGGGTCTAAATAATAAAATGCCATAGGATATTGGTATGGCGCGAGTTTATCTTTTAGCCAACCCGCCAGCTGATGCAAATCCACTGACTCATTTGCTTCAATAACCGCAACAGGGCGTTGCCCAAATTGTTCATCATCAATGGGAATAATAAAACTTTGGCTGACATCAGTGTGTGAATTGATGACTGATTCGATATCTTCCGGTTGAACACATTCCCCACCACTGATAAATAAATTATCTAAACGACCAAGGATCTGATATTCACCATCGACAAATGCCCCTTTATCGTTGGTTTTAAACCAGTTATCTAGGCAGTTTAAAGGGTGAATTTGCCCATCAAACCAATAACCAAGCGCTTGACTGTCTGATTGGATTTGAATTTCATCATCCACAAGACGAATTTGCTTACCTTTTAAGGGTAAGCCAACGCCTTTCTTGCCATCTGCACGTTTAGCACAAACTGTAGAAGCCATTTCTGTCATCCCATAGCCGCTCCAACACGCAATTCCATGTTGTTGTGCCAAATCCGTGAGTGTTGAAGGAATACTGGCTCCGCCCAATAAAACGGCTTTCAACGCGATATTCGCCATTGAGTTATCATTCAATAAACGCCATAGCTGGGTCGGCACCAAAGAGGCATGAGTCACCTCATGTAATGCCTGAGCTAAAGGGAGATTTTTTACCGCAAGTGCGCCGCCTTGCAAAAGCCAACGCCAAACAATGCCCTGACCAGACACATGGAATAACGGCAACGAGAGTAACCAACAATCATCTTGCTGATAATTCATCATATTAACAACACCGGCAGCGCTATTGAGGTGAGCAGCAACACAATGAACGGCGGCTTTAGGTAGACCTGTCGACCCCGATGTTAAAATCAACGTGGCAGGCTGCTGAATAGCCTCTTGAAAAACAACCGGAGCAACCTCTTCATCACCAATAAAATGATCATAGAGTTGATAATCTAAATGACGATAATTGGCTAATAAATTTGATTCATCAGTAAAATCAATGGCTGCGCTAACATTAAGATGATGCAGTAATTCTGCTAACAACCGTTCTGGGAGACGGGGATTTAACGGTAAAACACGAGCACCACACGCAATAAGAGCCAGTTGACTCAGTAATAATTCAACTGAATTTTTCCCACGCAAAACGATACACTGCCCTTGCGTTACGCCTTGCATTGAAAAGTAAGTTCTGAGGTCTGTAACTTGTTGGCTTACGCTTTCCCAAGTCATACTTTGGGACTCAGTTATTAGGGCGATGGAGTTGGGACGAAGATTGGCCCAGTGTTGCCAAGGCCAATCTTTAAAGTTATCTAGTTCTGCCATACAAGCGTTAAATCTTCTAACTGCTGGAGCGGAATATCACATTGTGGCCAAGGCCGTATCAGTTGAGATTGAATAAGTGATACCGTATCTAAGCCTGGAATGGTATTTGGCGTTAGCCAATGTGCTACACGAGCAAGTTGCGTTAAACCAAAGCTACTTTCAATGGATGAACTGATCACGGCTTGTAATCCTAAGCGATGCGCTTCTTCTACTAAGTAGCGACAATAAGACAAGCTGCCTGTCAGTGTTGGTTTAATCACAATCGCAGAAACGCCTTCCTGTGCCTCAACCATAAAGCCTTCTTCTCGTACACTTTCATCCCAAGCGATACTAATGCCAGTATCCGCTGCAAATTGCAGTGACTCTTCTCGGGTTTTGCACGGCTCTTCTAAGAATGCGATACGGTCACGATAGTCTGGGTTAACATACTTGGCAAAACCGTCGGCTTTTGTTCGAGTCCAACTGCGATTCGCATCCAAGCGCAGTTTCAATTCTGGAACTGCCTCTAACAATAAGTTAACCACCATGCCATCACGCACAGCTTCATAGAGCCCAACTTTTACCTTTGCAACCTTTTCACCTTCCATTGCATCAAGGCTCAAAATGAGGTCATCAGGGTCACCACTGCACAGTGGTGCTTTGCGATAGTCAGCCTCTTTCGGTAGCTCCCCTGTTAACTCCGCAAGAGCACAGCTACAGCCAAAAGCCACAGAGGGTAGTAGACTATTAGAAATTTTGCCTTCTTTCACCCATTCATTCATTCGCTTAATAGTTTCGGCGGTTGCTTCTTCTAATGTTTCACGACTGAATTCAGGTAGAGGCGAAATTTCTCCCCAACCTTCATTATCCCCATCTTGTAAACACACTAAAAGCCCATCACGAGTTTTTAGTCGCTGATAACGAAGGATAACGCCTGCCTCCATTGGCAGGCTGAACGAATAAATACGGGCTTTACGCATTATGGATTACGCTTATATTTAGAGAAGTCTGGAGCACGTTTTTCATTAAAAGCATTACGGCCTTCTTGCCCTTCGTCTGTCATATAAAACAGCATTGTGGCATTACCGGCTAATTCTTGCAGGCCAGCCTGACCATCACAATCTGCATTTAATGCTGCTTTTAAGCAACGTAATGCCATTGGGCTATTTTCTAGCATTTCACGGCACCAACGCACGGTTTCTTTTTCAAGATCTGCGTATGGGACAACGGTGTTAACCAAGCCCATGTCTAATGCTTCTTGTGCATTGTATTGGCGACATAAAAACCAGATCTCACGCGCCTTTTTCTGCCCAACGATACGCGCCATATAGGATGCGCCCCAACCGCCATCAAATGAACCGACTTTTGGCCCGGTTTGGCCAAATATTGCGTTATCCGCAGCAATAGTCAGGTCACACATCATATGCAACACATGGCCACCACCAATAGAATAACCCGCAACCATCGCTACAACAGGCTTTGGACAAGTACGAATCTGGCGTTGGAAATCTAATACGTTCAAGTGGTGCGTGCCACTTGCATCACGATACCCGCCGTAATCGCCACGGATTTTTTGGTCACCACCGGCACAGAATGCTTTTTCACCTTCGCCCGTTAAAATGATAGTTCCGACTTGGTCATCATAACGTGCATCGGACAGTGCTTGGATCATTTCTTTCACGGTTTGTGGACGAAAAGCATTACGCACTTCTGGACGGTTAATCGTAATTTTAGCAATTCCTTCAGGAGATTTATGATAGCGAATATCTTCAAACCCTGTAGAGCAATCTTGCCATTCAATTGGTGCGTATAATTTTTCTTCGCTTGGATAAATCATTATCAGATTCCTTTAACCACAGTGTGATAAAAAATGGTGTAGTGCAGTTGCAAAGCCCATGGGGTTTTCCCGATGTGCATTATGCCCTGCATTTTCAATCAGCGTTAACGGCAAAGCATATTGTTGCGAAACGCTTCGAAATTTTTGATCCTTTTCGCCACAAAAATAACGATAAGGGCAGATTAATTGACGCAATTTGTCCGCCAAAAAAGGTTGCTTTGCTAATGATGTGTTTTCTAGCATAGCAGCAATACTGTGCGGGTTATTTTGTCCGCGTAACTGAATTAACTGTTGGCGCTGAGTGGCCGACAAATCAGCAAATACAGTTTGTTGATACCAGTCATCTAACACGTCTTCAATGGGTTCTGAACGAAAACGTTGCGCCCATGCCCCATCATTAGCAGCTCGAGCAACACGTTCTTGTTCATTGGCTAACCCCACATTCCCGCCTTCAATCACTAAACCTAATAGCCCATTAGGCTGATAGTGACAGGCAAAATGCATTGCGAGTCGAGCACCAAGTGAATAACCAACCAAGTAGTATTCATTAATTTGATGATACTGTAAAAGCTCGCTGAGTTGTTGATCAAAATGTGAAAAACTCTGGCATGGTTCTGAATGAGAACCGCCATGACCTGGCAAATCCACAGCTAATGATGGAAAAGCCCGTGTTTGATCAATCACAGGTGACCATTCATCTGCACTACCTAACAAACCATGCAACCAAATGATCCAAGGAGTCGAAGAGGTAGAATGGTGTCGATGGGCGGATAACATTACAATTCCACAACTTCATTGAGCAGCTGTTTTAAAGTACGCGCGCCTTCATCGCTTGCCACCTGTAATTCCACCAGCAATGTTCCTTGCTGACTATGCCAAAATTGTTGAACTGTATTTTTTAGTGTTCCCCAATCTGTCGGCGCACAATATTGTAAGCCAAACATTTTCGCAGCAGGCTCGAAACTGACATTTTGCGGCATACAGTAATAATTTTGCCTTGCTTCGTCTGGTGTGGGTAACATAGAGAAAATTTGCCCACCATTGTTATTCACAATGATGAGGACTGTCGGTGCTGAGGGTTCTCGCAACAGCGCCAAACTATTCAAATCGTATAAGGCAGAAATATCCCCAACGATAGCCAATGTTGGACGTGCTGTTGCTCGTTGCACGCCCGCCATGGTAGAAATCAGACCATCAATACCACTTGCGCCGCGGTTGCTATACACCGGATAACCCAATGGGAGTTGTGCTAGCGCATCCACCAAACGGACAATTAAGCTATTGCCAACAAATAGTTGGCCTCGTGGAGAAAGTAACTCTGGTAATTGGTATGCCACCGCTGCTTCTGAAAATTTTTCATGTAACTGTTGGTGTACATGATGTTGGGTTTTTTGTGCTAACGTCAGCAGCGATTCACACCACAAACCTCTCGGCTGCGCAGGATGGTTGTCCAGCCAACCTTTAATTGAACAGGTTAACTTTCTCCCCCTATGATTTGCTGGGTCTAGCCGTTGAGGTATCGAATCGATAATCCAATACTCTTGCGGTTCACAATTGGCTTGCCATTGTAATAGTCGTTTTCCTGTTAAGCTTGAGCCAAACTGAACAACTAATTCTGCATGTTTTAAAATCTGTTGAGCATTGGGATGCTGAAGCCATAAATCTGCACAAGGGTATGGCTGCCCTGTTTGAGATAACACATCCCCTATAACTGGCCATCCGAGTTCTTGGGCCCATTGAGCCACGCGCTCCCCTTCACTCGCACTCATTCTACCGGCAATCACAACGCCCTTTTTTTGCCGCCAAAAATACCAATCTGCCACTAAAGCGACAGAATGAGTTAACGGTTCAGTGAGCCACGGGTGATTCGAATTCCACCATTCCCCAAGTGTTTTCTGCCACTCATGTTCCCCATCCATATCACCATATAGTGGCTCGGCAAATGGGCAGTTGATATGAAATGCACCGTGGTGTAACTGGTTCATGCCATTATCAATCGCAGTTACCAACCATTTAGCTGAAATATCTTGCGTCGGCCTTGGCAACATTAATGATTGAGTAGGATGAGATGCAAAAATATGCGTCTGCCGAATAGCCTGGTTAGCACCGCAGTCAATCAGTTCAGGAGGCCGGTCTGCGGTAAGAAAAATCACCTTTTCCCCAGTTAAACCCGCTTCAATCAATGAGGGATAAAGGTTTGCCACCGCCGTCCCTGAGGTAACAATGACCCCTACAGGTTCATGACTGGCTTTTGCTAAGCCGAGGGCAAGGTGCCCTAAACCACGCTCATCGAAATGCGTATGGCAATGCAATTTCCCATGACTAATGGCCGCAAGGGTCAGAGGTGTTGAGCGCGAGCCTGGCGCAATACAGATATGTTTCATTCCGTGGCGAGATAGTGCTTCAATAATCACTTCAGCCCAACGGAGATTAAAAGCAGAATTCGACATAATATGCTCAGCAAATTATTAGTTATCAATTAGTTTAGACTGATTGAAATAAATTTCTTGATCTCAGAACAATTTTTGATGAACTAATTGAAATAAAAGAAAATAACCATTTTTATTTTATGGTTTTTCGTTATTTTCAAACAAAGATTTAAGCCCAGCTGCTTTATTTTCAATTTCTATCCACTCTTGCTCTGGGTCTGAGCCACTGACAATGCCAGCACCTGAATATAATGAGACATGTGCACCTTCTATCTGTGCACAACGAAGAGATACCGCAAATTCACTTTTATTCAAGCTAATAAATCCGCCAGTTCCTGCATACCAGCCACGAGAAAAGGGTTCATTACTTGCTAAAAATTGCCGTGCAACTTTGCGAGGTAAACCACATACGGCAGCGGTAGGTTGAAGGCGTTGTAGGCAATCGCTATCAGAAGGATTGATTAATGTCGCAACAATAGAGCGATAAAGGTGTTGAATTTTTCTCAAGCGGATGACTTTTGCTGACGATACATCAACCCCCGTCACTGCACCTTGTAATTGTTGGCAAATATCATCTACAACCACTAAATTTTCATGTTGGTTCTTTTTATCTTCCATCAACCACTTAGCATACTCCGCAGCGACGGTGTCATCAGGGTCATTAGCGACAGTTCCCGCTAACGCCTCAGAATTCAGCTGTTCATTTTGCCGTAAATATAAACGTTCCGGAGTCGAAGAGATGAACCCTGACTGTGCGTTGAAGGCCATCATAAAATGGTAACAATGATGATTCACCTGCTGGCTTTGGGCTAAAAATTCAGCAACCGCAATAGGTTTAGACAGAGTAAGTTTTGTTTCCCTTGCCATCACCACTTTTTCCATCTTCCCTGACTTCATGTCGTCAATAGCGCAATTTAATAAACGACACCATTCATCATGCGTAGGAATATGTTCTTGTGCCGTAATATTGGCATTCAATGTCAATGTCACGTGAGAAGCCGGCTTCAATTGCTGTAAAAGATGAATAGCATTTAAACGGTCTTCTTCCCCCTCAATATTGACACTAACACTAATTGTCGAACGTAATCGATGAATTTCGATACGGGGCAAAAAACAAAAAGTTGCTTGGCGTTTTACCTCTTCAGGAATGCCCGCTCCAACCGCATTCCAGCCATTAAGCCCCCATAGGCGCATCTCTGGCATATCAGGATACTGAGATAAAAAAGCTTGTGCCGTATCTATCGAATCAAAGGATTTCACCATACCAAGGGCACTGCATTCCTCGGCCCCCGTGCGTTGATACCAGTAAAATTGAGGATAACTTTGCTGTGCCGACAGCCATGAAAGGCCAGGAAAAGAGGTTTGTGCATCTAATTGCCAAACTAAACGAGTAAACTCTTGATTTTTTAGGGTCAATGTAGACAAATGGTCCAAAATTTCAGTTATCAATAGATCAATTTTTTTATAGTTCACTTTAGATTCCCACTGCTACATCACACAAATTCACTACGGTTATTATATAGCGCAATACAATTTTTTAATACATTGATAGCTAACAGTAAATGCTATATCGCCCATTCAGCGCTAAAAGTAGATTACCTGCAATTAAGAGATTGCTTTTAGTACTTCACTATAATTATTTTTTATGGCCCAAATGACGATAGCCAAGAGCAACTGTGTCAAAATAAACCGGTTATCACTCACTAATAGCGACCTTCAGGCTGTTGATAGTATAGCTTATTATGTATATTACACAGCATTCTATTCATTTAATTAATGGAAAATGTGATTTTATCCCCTTTATTCTTTGCTTCTTTCTCGAAATAGCTTCATTTTCACCCAATGAAAATTTCATTTTGAAACATAGCGGTATGTCAGCTTTAAACCCATGTTCCATTACAAGCCTATTTAGTTCAAAACAACAATTTATCGTATATTTTAATTAACATCATATTCTCATTAGTTATTTTATTTAGTATTACTATAGATAATTTTCAAATAAAAATAATAGAGAATAATATTTAAAACACATATTAAACTGTTCAAAATGCTATTTTTTAGCTCTGTTTTTCATTTTTTAGTATAAAGATTTTAGTCAATTTCTAGTAGGTTAACAAATATGAATTTTATATTTTTATTTGCAATAAATAGGTAATTCAACCATACAACAGCACTAAAAAAATAAGCATTCAGTCTTTAACTTAATCAACGTGGAATTTAAAATGAATACAAAAGATAATTATGACAGAATTATTGAAAAAGAACATATAGGCCATACAACCTTAGCTTTATTAACTAATCAAGATGCGCTTTCAACCCGTGAAGTCGGTATTTTCACATTAGATGATTTAATTAGCATACATCGCCACGTTTACTTTTCTCTTTCTTTGCCTTGGAAAAAAAATGATATTCTAAAATGGTTTGGTATTACTTCATCAACAACCTTACCAATCGACACTGACGAACTAATTGATACTATTATCAATATTCGAGAACATGCCAATAGCTGGGATAACGTTGAACAACATGTTAAAGAACAATCTGTCAATCTATCTCTAGTTAGCCGAAACATTATACAAACTGGTGGACAAATTATTGAATATATAAACCACATGCCTATTTTGAAAAAAGTGTCTGAAAGCTTGAATGATATTAATGAAAATGAACTAGATGAAATATATTATCAAAATGATGACCAGCAAATAGCTACTGAACTAACTAATATCTTACAATTAATTAGGGATGATATTAAAGACCAATCCATTAAGACAAATAATATTAAAAATATCATTTCTGATTTCCGGGTGCATATTACAGGAGGTTATTTATCTAATTATCAACATGTTGAATCATTGCTATTCAATATTAAAGGGTTATATAAACAACTTGAGCCCACTAATAATGAAACAACCGATTCCTATTTACAAGAATCACTTAAAATGAAAAAACAAGAACTCCAGCAATTAGAACTTGAGTATTCACACTTTGTGAAGCTCAGCTTTACGGGTTTAGTTGGTGGTGTCATCGGCCTCATTATCACTGGAGGGATTTTTGGTTCAAAGGCTGAAAAAATTCGGGCAAGAAAGAATGAAACATTAACAGAAATAAAATCAATTAGTGACCAAATCAACAAAGATAAATTTGTCAAAAAAGTTATCTTTGATATTCAAATCAATCTTCACAAAATTGATAGTTTCTTTAAAGATGCCCGGTTAGCCGTTGACCATTTAGATTATATGTGGCTAGTCCTCTTAACCGAAATAACTCAATCAATCGAGGTTTTCAAAAAAATCAATAACGCTGACAAACTTATTCAATTCATCACCCATTTTAAGCATGTTATTACATCTTGGTATACCATTCAAGAATACTCGACACATTTAATAAAGTTATTTGATGAAATTCAACCAAATAACACTCCCCCTCAATAAAAGGTACTAATATGCAAGATAAGCTTGATTTACCCATACTGCCCCCTATTGATATTTATCAATTTAGGCATATGTCAAATGAAATTTCCGCATTTAATAAAAATATAATACATTATGATTTTATTATACATGGGAAAATACAAAAAATAGCCAGTAAATCCTTTAATATTAATGAAATAATCAGAAACTCGATACCGAAACTCAAAATAAAATTAAATTATATTTTAAAAAGTGAGTTAAATAATGAAAATACAAATATACCTGACGGGATTTTAGTTATAAGCTTTATTGAGGATTTAACGGATTTCAAACTTGAACTGGAAAGAATCATCACTAAATTCAGTTATACCACCGATTCTTTATCACTCATTCATTTGGAAGAAAGCAATCAACATAAACTACATCAATATTCTGAGCAAAAAGAACTTCTCGTCACATCCAAAAATAGTAAAATACTAAAAATAGATGAAATTAATCAGCAACACTCCGTTATTACCGCCGCAGAAGATATCATATTAAAATCTAAAATCACTGATTTCTTAAAAAAACATTTGTTAAATGACGAATTAATTGACTCAATTGATATGCCAACAAATAAAAAACAAATATTAAAATCAGCCGTTGCCTTTATTAAAAATTTATTATCAGTCATAGATGATGGTTTAGAATTTGCACAGCTTGTCGAGGTTAGATTAGATTTAGGAAATCAAATTTTGGAATTAAAAGAAGAAGTTAATCATATAGATAAAACAATATTTAAGCTTTCTCAACTCATGTTATTAGCCGATCAAATAACCACGATAGACTCACATAAACAATCAATTATCACTCAGATAGGCTTAATTAAGGATTACTGGTGGGGATGGTGCCATTTTATTAATGAAAAATCGTCTGAAAAAATATTGAATATTCAAAAAATTAATATGGCCAGCCAGGTGCTCATGTCTTTCTTAGACGATATGGAGTTTCAATATCAGCGCCAGTTACCCGATTAAAAAAAACCGGCTACTCAAAAGTAACCGGTTTATTAGCAATAGGAAATTTTGACCTATTAGTTAATCACAGCAAGCGCTGTTGATGTCATATCAATAAGTGGTTGTGGCCATACACCAAAGACGATAACCGCAATGGCGCAAATAACAGCAACAACCGTTCCTAACGTTGCTTTTTCAGGGCCTGTATAACGTTCTGCATGTTCTGCATCACGGCTATATAGGCTAGCCATAAAGCTTAGGTAGTAATATAAACCAATAGCACTACCCACTACTACAGCTCCTGTTAGCCACCATAATTCTGCATTCACTGCAGATGCAATCACATAGAATTTACCAATAAATCCTAATGTAATTGGAATACCAGCTAATGAAAGCATCATTACCGTCATTACCGTTGCGAGAATTGGCTTATGCCAAAATAGCCCGCGGAATGCACTAAAGTCATCCTGATCATCACCACGGTAAGGGCTTGAAACAATACTCACAACACCAAATGCCCCTAAACTCGCAAACAAGTAACCCACTAAGTAGATTGCGATAGTGACTTGTGAAGCAACAGGGTCGATGCGTAACGCAACAAGAGCGACCAGTAAATAACCCATATGCGAGATAGATGAGTAACCCAGTAAGCGTTTTGCACTTTTTTGTGTGATAGCCAGTAAGTTACCAAACAGGATAGATGCAATAGCAATCACAGAAATCACAATCGCTAGTGTATTGCTATTGGCGATTGGTGCTTCCAGAAAAATACGCACTAATACTGCGAAGATAGCGATTTTACTGCCGGTTGCTAAGAAGGCTGACACTGGTGCTGGCGCACCTTGGTAAACGTCTGGTGTCCACAGTTGGAATGGAAACAGTGACAGTTTAAAGCCAAAGCCTACAATCAGCATACCGAAACCAATCATCACCAATGGTGCGTGAATTTGACTATCGGAAAGACTTTGACCAACCGCAGCAAAACTTAAACTACCCGATTCTGCATACAGTAACGCAATCCCGAATAACAGGAATGAAGACGCGGCTGCAGATAACAGCATGTACTTGATCCCGGCTTCTAATGTGCGGCTGCGCTCAAAGGTATAGGCTACTAGACCAAACAGAGGCAATGAAATCAGCTCAATACCGATAAACATTGATGCCATATGGTTTGACATAGATAACAGCACACCACCCGCTACTGCGATAGCAACAAGTAAATGGAACTCATCTCTATTATCACCAAAACCTTCTAGCCAGTGGTAAGCAAAGATAGACGTTCCAATACCGGCAATCAGGACTAATGCGCTATAAAACAGTGCAAAGCCATCAACACGGATAAGCGAAGTCACATCCATTAGGTAGCCGTCGGCTACCCAAATGAGTGAAAGCAACGCAATAACAAAGCCTGATACTGTCAGCGCGGCACTAGTCAGGTGATCGCGTCGCCACGCAATGGACAGCATCACAACCACCGCCGTCAACCCGACGATCATCAGTGGTAGTATTGCGATCAGTTCTTGAGGAGTTATTGTCATGGCGAATTACAGCCCTAATGTTGTAAGTGAAGCAGAATACAGGTTATGTAATGTTTCCATTGAACCAATTGAGGTATCTAAAATTGGTTGTGGGTAGAAACCGATAATAACCAGTAAAGCAGCCAGAGCCAGCAGCACACCAAATTCTCGTGCAGTTAACCCTTTCATTTCTTTTTCGGATTTTGGTGTACCGTAGTAAGTTTGCTGCATCATCCACAGTGAGTAGATAGAAGCAAACACTACACCAAAGACCATAATGCAGGTCACTAACGCGAATTGGCTGAAGCTACCGAACAGGATCATGAATTCACCAATGAAGTTACCTGTACCTGGCATTCCTAACGTTGCCGCAGCAAAGAACAGGGACATTCCTGGTAACCATTTAATGCGTTTCCACAATCCACCCATCATGCGCATATCACGAGTTTGCGTACGTTCATACAGTTGACCACTGATGATAATCAGTGCCGCACCGGACAAACCGTTGGTGATCATTTGAATCACCGCACCTTGGTAAGCCAAGGTTGAACCCGCGTAAATAGCGACTGTCACAAACCCCATATGGGATAAGCTACTGTACGCTGCCAGACGTTTGATATCCGTTTGTTTGAACGCTAACCATGCCCCGTAGAAGATACTGATCACACCCAGTGTCATCGCCACTGGCGTGAACTGGATAGACGCTTCTGGGAACAAAGGTAAGGTAAAGCGTAACAGACCATATGCTGCGGTTTTTAGCATGATACCGGAGATATCCACAGAACCCGCTGTTGGCGATTGTTCTTGGGTATCTGCCATCCAACCATGGAAAGGAACCAGTGGCATTTTAACAGCAAAGGCGATAAAGAAGCCTAACATCAACATAAATGCGACATTGCTAGAGAGTTCTGCACCTAGCAGTTGGTTATAGTCGAATGTTAGTACACCTGAAGTATTGTAGTTCGCCAATGCGAGCCCAATGATGGACACCAGCATGATCAAACCACTTGCTTGCGTATAGATGAAGAACTTAGTCGCAGCTTTGATATGTTGTCTATTTTCTGACCCTTTGTGTCCCCAATTGGCAATCAGGAAGTACATAGGGATCAGCATCATCTCCCAAAAGAAGAAGAATAAGAACAAGTCAACCGCGGTAAAAATCCCCATCACACCTGTGATAATCCACAACAGGTTAAAGTGATACGCACCTTGGTTTTTCTGGTTTTCACTCCAAGAGCTCAGAATCGAGAAGCCCCCCATGATAGCCGTTAACACGACCATCAGCAGTGATAAACCGTCAATTGCTAAATGAAAATCAATTCCCAGTGACGGGATCCACGGCATAAAGAAAACAGATTGCCATTGTGGAATACCTTGTGGATTGACGAGGGAGTAGCTCCCTTGTAACCACAATTGCACGGAAAGTATCAATGTTATTCCCATCGTTGCCAGTGCAATCCAACGCGGTGCGCGATGACTGAACCGGTCAGCCTGCCAGCTTAGCAGGCCTCCGATGAAGGGAATGAGTATTAGCCAGGGTAATAGCATGGCGCAATGTGTCCCTTAATTAAACCAAAAGCAGCAGAGCAAGAATCAGCACTGCACCCAGCCCCAACGAGGCAACATACCAACGGATTTGGCCGTTTTCACTCACTGCAAGCCCTTTATTTGCCCAACGTGAAAGATGTGCAGGGATATTCATCAGAGAGTTAACCGGATCGCTTTCCAGTAGCCATGCTATGCCTTTAAATGGCTTAACAAAGACTACATCATACAGCCAATCGAATCCCCACGCTTGGTACCACCATGCGCTGAAGAAACGACCCACTGCAGTTTTCGCGATAGCATCGACTATTGAACGTCTGAAGAGGTAGAGGAATACCGCAATTAATAGACCTGCGATAGCAAACCCGCCAGAAATCGCTTCGAGTAAGACTTTACCGTCTTCACTTCCTGCGGCTTCGGCTGGGAAAACCCCTTCAAGTGGTTGGTGGATTAATGCACCAACAAACGTTGCAAGAATAGCCAAAATGCCCAGTGGTAATGTGTGAGTGATGCCTTTAACCTTGTGCGCTTTGATTTTCGCTTCACCGTGGAACACGATGAAAATCATACGGAAGGTATAAATTGCGGTCATTAATGCACCGAGGATACCTGCCCACAACAACACAGTTTGTCCATCAAGCTGCGCACCCCACAAAATCGCATCTTTACTGTAGAAACCTGCGGTAAACAGTGGCAATGCTGCCAGTGCGCTTCCGCCGATTAACATCACAGCGTAGATGAATGGAATTTGCTTACGCAGCCCACCCATCTTGAAGATATTTTGTTCGTGATGGCATGCCAAAATGACTGAACCCGCTGACAGGAACAACAACGCTTTAAAGAAAGCATGCGTCATCAGGTGGAAAATCGCTGCATCCCATGCTTGTACACCTAGTGCCAAGAACATATAACCAATTTGGCTCATTGTGGAGTAAGCAAGTACACGCTTGATATCGGTTTGCACCAATGCTGCAAACCCAGCCAGTACTAATGTCACTGCACCCACAACACCGACTAAGTGTAATACTTCAGGCGCTAACAGGAACAGAACATGGGTACGAGCAATTAAATACACACCCGCAGTTACCATGGTTGCAGCGTGGATCAGTGCAGAAACTGGCGTTGGACCCGCCATCGCATCTGCCAACCACGTTTGCAATGGTAACTGTGCTGATTTACCGACTGCACCACCTAATAACATCAAGGTTGCCCAGTTGATCGCACTTGAACCTTCCGCAAATTTTTGAGGTGCTAACACCGCCATTTCGCTGAAATTCAATGTGCCAAGTTCATTCCACAGAATAAACATACCAATTGCGAGGAACACATCACCGATACGCGTTACAAAGAACGCTTTCATTGCGGCTTTACCGTTTTCTGGATTGGTATAATAGAAACCAATCAACAGGTAACTGCACAGCCCTACCCCTTCCCAACCGAGATACATCAGCATCATGTTGTCAGCGAGGACTAAAACCACCATGCTTGCAATAAACAAGTTAGTGTAAGCGAAGAAACGTGAGTAACCTTCCTCGCCACGCATATACCAAGAGGCATAGACATGGATAAGGAAGCCCACACCCGTTACCACACCTAACATGGTCAGTGACAGGCCATCTAACATTAGAGTGAATGGGATATTAAAGGTACCGACAGACATCCAAGTCCAAAGTGGCTGGATGAATACGCTACCTGCGTCTTGAGCTAAAAATTCATTGCCAGCATAGAATGCGACGACGGCCGCTAAGCCAACCGACCCCGCACCAATAATGGCTGAAACGTTTTCTGACCAGCGTCCACGAGAGAAGGCTAACAGCACCGACCCCAGTAAAGGCAACAGAATAGTTAAATAGAGTAGGTTCATCCGCGCATCTCACTGACTTTATCAATATTCAGGTTCTGACGATGACGATGGAGTTGCAGTAACAACGCCAATCCAATACTCGCCTCCGCTGCAGCCAATGCGATTGCCAAAATATACATAATTTGGCCGTCAGGCTGCCCCCAAAAACTCCCTGCAACCACAAATGCCAGTGCAGTTGAGTTAATCATGATTTCCAGTCCGATCAGCATGAAAAGCAGATTACGACGAATAACAAGGCAACTGAGCCCCATCACAAATAAAATCGCCGCTAAAATCAGACCGTGTTCTAGAGGTATCATTTTTGTTCCTCCGCCTTCTCGATGCTGACAAGGTCAGCGCCGTTTTCTTTACGGTCACGTCCAACGTGGAATGCTACCACTAAACCTGCAAGTAATAACAAAGATGCCAATTCGACAGCCAGAACATACGGCCCAAATAGGCTAATTCCCACTTCTTTCGCTCCAATGATGGTTCCCTCAATGCCTTCTTGATAAGACAACGAGGTAATGCCGTAAACTAAGATAGCCAGTAAAACCGCGGATAACACCGCAGGGCCAATCCAGTTTTTCGGCGTCAACCAAGCGCGCTCTTGTTCTTGAACAGAACGCCCTAAGTTGAGCATCATCACCACGAACACGAACAGGACCATAATGGCACCTGCATATACGATGATTTCCAACGCCCCAGCAAAATACGCGCCGAGGGAGAAAAACACCATTGACAGAGCCAGCAGAGAAACAACCAGATACAACAGTGCATGCACCGGATTTGTATTCGTTATCACCCTTAAAGTTGCTAAAATGGCAACTAGACCGGCGATATAAAATGTAAATTCCATGAATATCGCTCCTTATGGCAACAGGTCTTTGACGTTAATCGGTTTCGCTTCGTTATCCGCTTCACCTTTGTCTTTACCTGCAATCGCCATACCCGATTTACGGTAAAAGTTATAATCAGGATATTTACCCGGACCTGAAATCAACAGGTCATTTTTCTCGTAAACCAGATCCTGACGTCTCCAATCGGCCATTTCAAAATCAGGTGTTAATTGGATTGCCGTGGTTGGGCAAGCCTCTTCACACAGACCACAGAAAATACAGCGCGAAAAGTTAACGCGGAAAAATTCAGGGTACCAGCGGCCGTCTTCATGTTCAGCTTTTTGCAGTGAGATACATCCCACAGGGCAAGCAACCGCACATAAGTTACACGCAACACAACGCTCTTCACCGTCAGGATCGCGTGTTAACACGATACGCCCACGGTAACGGGGTGGCAGATAAACCGGCTCTTCTGGATACATTTGCGTTTCGCGTTTATCGAACGCATGTAGGCCGACCATCCAAATACTACGTACTTGGGTGGCGAAACCGACCAATAACTCTTTCAATGTCATGGTTCAATCACCCCTTACTGAGCGTTGTATAAAATCACTGCTGCAGTACCCAGCAGATTAAGCAGTGTCAACGGCAGACAAATTTTCCAACCGAAAGACATCACTTGGTCATAACGTGGACGCGGTAAAGAGGCACGGATCAAGATAAACATCATCATGAAGAAGCCAGTTTTGATAGCAAACCACAAGAATGACGGCAGGAATGGACCATGCCAGCCACCAAAGAACAGCGTCACAATCAGTGCTGAAACCGTTACGATACCGATATACTCACCGACGAAGAACAGACCGAACTTCATGCCTGAGTATTCAACGTGGTAACCATCCGCAATCTCTTGTTCTGCTTCAGGTTGGTCAAACGGGTGACGGTGACAGACCGCAACGCCCGCTATCGCAAAAGTCACAAAACCAAAGAACTGCGGAATAATGTTCCACATGCCTTCTTGGGAGTTCACAATATCAATCAGGTTGAATGAACCTGCTTGTGCAACCACCCCCATTAAAGAAAGGCCTAAGAACACTTCGTAACTCACGGTTTGTGCTGATGCACGCATCGCACCTAATAATGAGTATTTGTTGTTACTTGACCAACCTGCGAATAACACCGCATAGACAGCCAGACCCGCCATCATCAGGAAGAATAAAATCCCGATATTGAGGTCTGCAACGTGCCATGTTGGGCTAACAGGGACGATGGCAAATGCTAAGAACAGTGAACAAAACGCAATCACTGGCGCAAGCGTAAAAATTTTCTTGTCAGCGAACTGCGGGATCCAGTCTTCTTTAAACAGCATTTTGAACATATCCGCGATTAACTGGCCCATCCCAAACGGACCCACGCGGTTAGGGCCATAACGGTTCTGGAACAGACCGAGAATACGGCGCTCTCCCAGACTCATGTATGCCCCACAAGTCACAACAACCAATAAAATGACGACAGATTTGAGGATGGAAATTAACACTTCCATCACTTCAGGAGAAATCCAATCCATCATGCTCCCCTCCGCAGATTATTGACTGACACGCCAGCCATTGAAGGTGCGATACCTGGCATTCCTAACGGTAAGCCAATTTGACCTGTAGACAGGTGATTACTGAGGCGGACAGTCAAGTTAAACGCTTGACCTGCATGGTTAAACTCCGCTTTAGTTCCTGCTGACAGACCGAGTGACGCAGCATCTTGTGTGTTCAGCATGATATAAGGCTCAGGCATACGCTCTTGAATTACTTCTGAACGCTGTGACATTTCATCACTGCCGAACAGGTGGTAATAAGGTGCGACAACCCACTGAGCTTCATTGGCTTGATAAGCCGCTGGAATCTCAGTGAAGTAAGCCAATTTGCTCTGTGTTGAATTGAACAAACGGATACCCGGGTCACCAAATAACAGGTGGCCACCCACTTCCGCTTGGAATTTGTTCCAGGCTTGCGGTGAGTTCCAACCCGGCGCCCATGCAAATGGAATTTGCTGACGTGGCGCGGTTGGGCTGTTGTTCCCTTCCATTGAGAAAGCAAATGGAGAGTCAATATCTTGCGGTTGACGAGGTTCATGAACAGATTGATTTGCTAGCATCGCTGTACGACCACTGTAACGATGTGGTTCACGTGCCAGTTTTTGACCACGAATACGGAAAGACGCTTTTGGTGCGGCATCAACCATACCTGAGAATTGTGGCATTGCGGCAACACAATCTGCGATAACGTGATCAAGTTGCGACCAATCCGCATCACGCTCTTGCGCTTCAGTTTGCAGTGAATGCATCCAGCGCCAGCTTTCGTTCATCACGATAGCTTTGTCGTAATAGGTTGGGTCAAAGACTTGGAAGAAACGCTGTGCACGACCTTCTTGGTTAATCAACGTACCGTCTGCTTCAGCAAAGCTTGCGGCTGGCAGAACCAATGTTGCTTTATCCATGATGTCTGTTTGCTGATGATCCGCAACAATCAAGTGGCTCAGTTTTGCTAATGCACTATTGACGGCATCCACGCTGCTGTGGCGGTACAAGTCGTTTTCGATAACGATAGCCACATCCGCTTCGTTCGCTTCAATGCGAGCTAATGCACTGTCTAGTGGCTGTGCGTTCATCATTGCCAGACCGAAACTATTCGCATGAGACGCTAAGTAAGATAACCCTACATTCGCACCTTTAGCTTTCAGTGCAAATGCCACGTTAGCGGCCGCTTGGATCATTGCCTCGCTGGCACTATGGCTACCACTGATGATTAATGGTTTTTTCGCGCCAGCTAATGCCTGAGCAATGGTTTCAACTTTGGCTTTTAAGTCTGCGGGTAAATCATTCACCGCAGGGGCTTCGCCATTAATCATATTGGCGATAGCAAAACCGAAACGTGCCTGGTCAGCCACTGGAGCACGGTAATTAAAGGCAGCCACATCATCTAAACGCGTGTCATCAACATTGGTAATAAACAGCGGATATTTCGCATGTTGACCAATATTCATGATTGCGGCGATTTGCCAGTCAGCCACTTTTTGCGCTGCGGCCATTTCACGTGCTTTACCTTTCACCGCTTGGCGTACAGATAACGCCATACGTGCACCTGTCTGAGTTAAATCTTCACCCAGTACCAGTACCGCATCATAGCCTTCCACTTCACGCAATGTTGGCGTATAGATACCGCCGTTTTGCAGGATGTTTTGCATCAGCGCTAAGCGGCTTTGCTCGCCCGCAGAAATACCTGAATAGAAGTTTTCTGCTCCGACTAATGCGCGCAATGCATAGTTGCTTTCAACGCTCGCGCGTGGAGAGCCGATACCAATCACTTTTTTCGCTTGATTGATAATTTGCGCACCACTTTGCATTGCTTCAATTGCAGAGATGGTTTGTTTCACACCATCTTTACTCAAGACAGCCTGACGAGGACGGTCTTTACGGTTGACATAACCGTAACCAAAACGACCGCGATCACACAGGAAATAGTGGTTTACCGAACCGTTATAGCGGTTCTCGATACGGCGAATTTCACCATAACGCTCACCTGGGCTGGTGTTACAACCGATACTGCATTGTTGGCAGATACCTGGGGCAAATTGCATATCCCATTTACGGTTATAGCGCTCAGAGTGGGTTTTGTCGGTAAATACCCCTGTCGGGCAGACTTCGACTAAGTTACCGGAAAATTCACTTTCCAGTGTACCGTCTTCTGTACGACCGAAGTACACATAGTTATGTGCGCCATACACACCCAAGTCTGTGCCATCTGCGTAATCTTTGTAGTAACGCACACAACGATAACACGCGATACAACGGTTCATTTCATGACTAATAAATGGACCGAGATCTTGGTTAATGTGAGTACGTTTCGTAAAACGATATTTACGCATGTTATGACCGGTCATCACCGTCATATCTTGTAGGTGGCAGTTACCGCCTTCCTCACAGACTGGGCAGTCATGAGGGTGGTTGGTCATCAGCCATTCCACGACACTTTCACGGAATTGTTTGGCTTCTTCATCATCAATAGAGATGTAAGTCCCTTCCGTTGCGGGTGTCATACAAGACATGACTAGGCGACCGCGTGTGTCATCTGCGTTCTGATACTGCTTAACCGCACACTGGCGGCAAGCGCCAACGCTTCCCAGCGCCGGATGCCAGCAAAAATAAGGAATATCTAGCCCGAGAGAAAGACAGGCTTGTAACAGGTTTTCAGACCCGTTTACGTCATATTCTTTGCCGTCTACATATATAGTAGCCATAGTCAGCATGCTTCCCAAAGGCCCGCATAAAGCAGGCGTTAATCAAAAATACGTTCTTCGTGAAAAATCTATTTAGCGGTTGCTCAATCGCTAAACATTTACCAGCGCTGCTTCAGCAGGTTTGGTTGGATACCCGCAATCTGCACAATGTTACGCAGATCTTTTTGCGAAATACCCGCTTCGAATTCATCACGGAAATATTTGATGGCACTTTGTAGCGGTTCGACCGCACCCGGTGCGTGAGCGCAAAACGTTTTACCCGGCCCTAAGAAACGGCACAGCTGCTCTAGGGTTTCAATATCCCCCGGCTGCCCTTCGCCTTTTTCCAGCGCTTGTAAAATTTTCACACTCCATGGCAGACCATCACGGCACGGCGTACACCAACCACAGGATTCACGGGCAAAGAAAGTTTCTAAGTTACGCACTAAAGAAACCATGTTGATTTCATGATCAACCGCCATCGCCAATGCAGTACCAAGACGGCTTCCTGCTTTAGCGATATTTTCGAAATCCATCGGCAAGTCAAGGTGATCGTTGGTCAGGAAGTCAGTCCCTGCTCCGCCTGGCTGCCATGCTTTTAATTTTAGTCCATCACGCATACCACCTGCGTAATCTTCCAACACTTCACGTGCCGTAGTACCAAATGGCAATTCCCACAGACCTGGATTTTTCACACGGCCAGAGAAGCCCATTAATTTAGTACCCGCGTCTTTACTCTTACCTGCGCTTAAATCGATATACCATTGGTCTCCGTGCTCTAAAATTGCTGGCACGTTACAGATAGTTTCGACGTTATTTACGCAAGTTGGTTTGCCCCAAGCACCTGATGTTGCAGGGAATGGTGGTTTAGAACGTGGGTTAGCACGACGGCCTTCTAAGGAGTTAATCAGTGCGGTTTCTTCACCGCAGATATAACGCCCAGCACCGGTGTGAACAAATAGTTCGAAATCGAAACCTGAACCGAGGATGTTTTTTCCTAACAGACCGGCTGCTTTGGCTTCTTCGATAGCACGACGCAGATTTTGCGCGGCTTCAACATACTCACCTCGTAGGAAGATATAACCACGATAGGCTTTAAGTGCATAAGCGCCCGTGATCATCCCTTCAACTAGCAAATGAGGGAGTTGCTCCATCAATAAACGGTCTTTATAGGTGCCCGGTTCCATTTCATCCGCATTACATAAGAAGTAACGCAGTTTCATGTTTTCGTCTTTTGGCATCAGGCTCCATTTCAGACCTGTTGAGAAGCCCGCACCGCCTCGCCCTTTCAGGCCAGCGTCTTTCACGAGATTCACAACTTCATCGGGTGCCATACCTTTGAGCGCGCGCTCAAGCCCTTTGTATCCGTTTTTACTGCGATACTCATCTAACCAAACAGGCTGATTGTCATCACGCAAACGCCATGTTAGAGGATGAGTTTCGGCTGTACGGATCACTGGATTAACAGAATTTGTCATGGATACTGCTCCAGTAATTTTTGAATATTTTCAGGCTGCACGTAGCTGTGAGTGTCTTCATCGATCATCATCGTTGGACCCTTGTCACAGTTACCTAAGCAACAGGTTGGCAGCAACGTAAAGCGGCCATCGGCTGTTGTTTGACCCGGGCGAATATTAAGCTGCTTAATAATTTCAGCTTCTAAGCCCTGATAACCTGTAATATGGCAAACAACACTGTCGCAATAGCGAATAATGTGGCGACCCACTGGCTGACGGAAGATTTGGCTATAGAATGTGGCCACACCTTCAACATCACTGGCTGGGATGCCTAAGACGTCAGCAATCGCATGGATAGCGCCATCTTCAACCCAACCGCGGTTTTTTTGCACAATTTTCAGTGCTTCAATCGAGGCAGCACGTGCATCTTCGTAATGGTGTTTCTCACCTTCAATCTCTTCACGCTCTTTCTCTGTTAAGACAAAGCCATGGTTGACTTGCGGTTCAAACACATTCACGACATTGAGCTCATTGTGCTTCTCATTTTCGTTATGTTCATTATGCATGGTTAGCGATCCACATCCGACATTACAAAATCGATACTACCCAGATAGACGATTAAGTCTGAAACTAAACTACCTCTGATCACCGAAGGAATTTGCTGTAAGTGCTCATAACTCGGGGTACGAATACGTGTACGGTAGCTCATGGTGCTGCCATCACTGGTCAGGTAGTAGCTGTTAATACCCTTCGTGGCTTCAACCATCTGGAATGATTCATTCGCAGGCATCACTGGGCCCCAAGACACTTGTAAGAAGTGGTTGATCAGGGTTTCAATGTGCTGCAACGTACGCTCTTTTGGTGGTGGCGTCGTCAGTGGATGGTCGGCTTTGAATGGGCCTTCTGGCATATTCTTATAGCATTGCTCAAGAATACGGATACTCTGGCGCATCTCTTCCACTTTGATCATCACACGGTCATAACAGTCACCGTTGTGCGCGATAGGAATATCGAACTCAAAGTTTTCATAGCCTGAATATGGACGCCATTTACGCACGTCGAAATCGACGCCTGTTGCACGTAAACCAGCACCCGTTACACCCCATGCCAGTGCCTCTTCTTTATTGTACATTGCTGTACCAATCGAACGGCCTTTTAAGATGGAGTTTTTCAGCGCAGAAGTCACATAGGACTCTAAACGTTTTGGCAACCAGTCAAGTAATTCACGCAGCAGTTTTTCCCAACCGCGCGGTAAATCGTGTGCAACACCACCAATACGGAACCAAGCTGGGTGCATACGGAAGCCCGTGATCGCTTCAATCACGTTGTAGACTTTTTGACGGTCAGTAAACGCAAAGAATACCGGCGTCATTGCACCGACGTCTTGGATATAGGTACTGATATACAGCAAGTGGCTGTTAATACGGAATAACTCTGACAGCATGACACGAATGGTTTTCACGCGGTCAGGCACTTCGATGCCAGCCAGTTTTTCAACCGCTAACACGTAAGGCATTTCATTCACACAACCACCGAGATACTCGATACGGTCAGTGTATGGAATATAGCTGTGCCATGACTGGCGTTCACCCATTTTCTCAGCACCACGATGGTGGTAACCGATATCAGGCACACAGTCGATAATTTCTTCACCATCCAGTTGCAGTACGATACGGAACGCACCGTGTGAGGATGGGTGGTTTGGCCCTAAGTTCAGGAACATGAAATCTTCGTTTTCATTTCCACGCGCCATGCCCCACTCTTCTGGTTTGAAAGTCAGTGCTTCCATTTCCAGATCTTGTTTCTGTTTTGTCAGAACAAAAGGGTCGAACTCAGTTGCACGCGCAGGATAATCCTTACGCAGTGGATGACCTTCCCAGTTCGGTGACATCAGCAAGCGGCGCAGATTTGGGTGACCTTGGAAGGTGATCCCAAACATATCCCACACTTCACGCTCATGCCAGCTGGCATTCGGGAATAAAGAAACCACAGAAGGCACGTTGAGGTCTTTCTCATTAAGAGCGACTTTTAACATGATATCGCGGTTACGATCGATAGAGATGAGGTGGTAGAAAACACTAAAGTCTGCTTCTGGCAGACCTTGTCGGTGAATTCGTTGACGTTCATCTACCCCATGTAAGTCAAATAACATGACATACGGTTTTGGTAATTTCTTTAGGAAATCGACCACTTCCAGTAACTGCTCACGACGAACCCAAACCACTGGCATGCCAGTGCGAGTTGCTTGAACAGAAAAGGCATCCGGCCCAAATTGATTGCGCAGTTCCAGAAGCACAGGGTCATTTAAATGATCCTGTGTCTGCCATCCTGGCTGGGTACTACTCGCTTGCGCTATCTGATCTGTCATCATTCTTCACCATAACGCTTGATCAGGTTTATTATTTCGCAACAACATTGCTCTGTTACGCTGTATGGCTTTAAGCCTTAAATTTCGTCTGGTGTACGCAGGTTAGTCACTGCAATACGTTCACCGTGCTTTCTTTCTCTTTCTGATTGCATATTGGCACGATAAACCCCTTGGTCACCAACGACCCAAGATAGCGGTCGACGCTCTTTACCGATAGATTCTTGCAACAGAAGTAGTGCCTGCATATAGGCTTCTGGACGCGGTGGGCAACCTGGGATATACACATCCACAGGAATAAATTTATCGACGCCTTGTACAACAGAATAAATGTCATACATGCCACCAGAGTTAGCACATGAACCCATGGAAATCACCCATTTTGGTTCAAGCATTTGGTCATACAGACGTTGAATAACAGGCGCCATTTTAGTGAAACAGGTACCTGCTACTACCATGAAATCGGCTTGACGAGGTGAAGCACGCAGTACTTCTGCACCAAAGCGGGCGACGTCATGAACAGCCGTGAACGAAGTCACCATTTCTACATAGCAACATGAAAGACCAAAGTTATATGGCCAGAGAGAGTTTTTGCGCCCCCAGTTAACCACATCGTGTAATGCATGAGAAAGTTTCCCCATGTACACACTGTTTTCAACTTGCTGCTCCAGTGGATCAGTAACGATTTCCTGAGTTTGCAGTGGGTAACGGTCGTTCTCACCGTTCGGATCTATGCGGGTGAGCGTATAATCCATTGTATAATGCCTCGCTTTTTACTGCGGATGACGATTGCTGATGTTAATAACTTCACTAGGATGCTTAACTTTTCCGCGGGAACGGACTGGAGTCCAATCTAATGCCCCTACGCGGACCAGATAAAACAGTCCCGCCAACAATACCAAAATAAAGATCGCGGCTTCGATGAAACCAACCCAACCGGCTTCGCGGATGGCAACTGACCATGCAAATAAGAACATGGCTTCAACATCGAAGATAACGAAGAACATGGCGACTAAGTAGAACTTAGCTGACATACGAAGACGTGCACTACCGACCGAATCAAGACCTGACTCGTAAGGAACATGTTTTGTTCTGGCTTTGGCGCGGCTACCCAAGAAGTGACCTGCGACCAACATGAAAGCACAAAGACCGATAGTGCCGATAAGGAATATCGCAAACGCCCAGTTATGGGC
This sequence comes from Providencia sp. PROV174, assembly GCF_028480685.1. Taxonomy (NCBI): domain Bacteria; kingdom Pseudomonadati; phylum Pseudomonadota; class Gammaproteobacteria; order Enterobacterales; family Morganellaceae; genus Providencia; species Providencia sp. PROV174. The sequence continues at coordinate 98,225 of NZ_JAMPOT010000007.1, read as the reverse complement.
TAACGCTAGGATTGATGTAGACATACTCGTTGCTTACTCATTACTTATGGTGTGTTAACTGCTCTTTTTTACATCACGGCAGTGTTGCACCACAATTGCCCAGTTAATCGAGAAGAAAGACCAAAATTGATCACAAACTAAAATATCACCAAACTTAAATCAGTCTGTTGACTGCGTTTGGTTTGTCCTCTCTCATTACAATTTACTTTACTTAAATTAAGTAAAATAACCCGTATTTGTTACAAAAGCTTCACACTCTGAAAACAATAGAACAACAAAAAGTAACCATAATCTGCTAAAACGTGTCAGTGTAATGATACTCAAGTAAACACGCAAACTAGTTTAACTGATTATTCGTTTTTACTACACCATTATCTCAGGAAAAACCTGTCTTAACAGATGAAAAATTGCGCTTTTTATTTGATCTAACGCACACTTTTATTGAAAAAGTACTCAATTTGTTTACATAGCATTCAATTTCACTTTAAGTCTTTGTAACTCTTTTTAACGCATTACTTCAAGTAACTGACTGACATTCCAGTGCTATTTTATCTATTCAATAAAAAAACATTGTTAATAACATAACAAATTGTTAACTAAATAATGAAATTCAGGTTATGCCAGCTACATCACAATTATTTCATGGTCTTTCCTATTTAACCATACTTATTAAGTGGTTAATTGTTTTTTTTATGAGCGGATATTGATAAAAAATCGATAAATTTGAAGTTGATAACCTATTTAAAATATCACTGAACATTATTTAAGCATGCATAGAAGCAAATTTCTCAATACCATTTCCCAATATTGAAAATTGAGTTCCACAATTTGAAATAATCGTTTCAGTCATCTGCATCAATTCACATTATCTGTTACCTAACAGCTCAATTAGTCTGTACGTTAGCCATTTATTCAGAGATAACCACCTCAACCGCTGCTCACATCTTATTGAGACTGTGATTAACACGTTGATTTTATTTGCACATAGCCAATAACACATTGATCACAAACAAGTGATTCAGCAATAAACTTGTAAAAATGACATAAAAAAACGGTAATCCCAAGTTCATTGGAATTACCGTCATTACAATAAATCAATTAAGTATTGGTGTTAAGATAACCAGATGAATCGATTAACTTAATTACCTTCCTCATTGCTATCCATCAACTCACTTGCTGAGGCTGCAACATAAGGGATTTTTTTGTTTTCAATCGCACTGAATACTGTCAGAACAAAATCTTTTTGCTCGTCTGCATTCTTATACAACCAATACTGAATGTCTGGTAAACGTGGCAGCCCATCAGCTTCATTCAAAATACGTAAATCTGCATTTTGCATTTCCATTGGTCTGGCGGTTACCCCAACTTCTGCATTGACTGCCGCACGAACCGCAGGTAAAGATGCTGCTTCATACGCAACATGCCATGACAAACCTGCATCATCAAGAGCACTAGTACACAGTTTACGATATGGATTGGTTTCATCCATAACAACTAATGGGACAGGCTCATTGGGACGCAATTGAAAATCAGGCGCACTGTGCCACAAAACAGGCACTGTTCTTAACGCTGTTTTGGGGTGGTGACTAATTCTTGCTGTTGTTAAAGCAAGATCTATCTCATGATTATCAAGCATTGACTCAATAAATTGTGCTCGTTTAATGCGCACTTCTACGGCAATTCTTGGATAAACAGACGCGATACGATTAAGTAAGAAAGGTAATAAGATATCGACGGTGTCATCAGATGCACCAATACGCAATTCACCATCAGCGTCATTATAAGTCAATGACGCGGTAGCATCATCATTGGCGCGAAGTATTTGCCTTGCGTAGCCAAGTAATTGTAATCCGTGCGCGGTGAGCAGTTTATTTCGTCCATGGCGAGCGAAAAGCTCACGGCCGACTAATTGCTCTAAACGTTGCATTTGCTGGCTCACAGCAGATTGTGTTCGACAAACGGCTGCAGCTGCAGCTGCGAAAGTGTTAAGATCTGCGACAGCGACGAAAGTACGTAGCAAATCAAGATCTAGGTTCATGATGGGACGATTGGAATTTATCATCGTTCATTCTCTTATATAATTTTATGTTACCTGGTGTTTCTGCTCTCCTCCATGAGAATCAGCGAGTTTATAGCGACTACTAAGTGAGTGCATTTCTAATCCATAGATCTGCAATGACTTCTCATTATTTTACTTTTCTTGTACCTAGCTCACTATTCGTTAACGATAGGCCATGGTACAAATAGCATACTTCCATAAATCAAATAATTTTAATAAAAAAAGGGGGTGATTTCCTAAAAAACACGCTAAAACGCGTTTGATAGGATACGATTAAATAGTAACATATTTAATGTAATCACAATTATTTTAATGTAAGCACATTATAAAATTCGTTTCACTATTTTTACATAGTCAAAAATATCAAATGGTTATAATTTTAAGCAGCACTTTTGGCTAAAGAAAGCAGCTTGAAATAATCAATATTACTAACAAAATCACCCTAATTATTATAAAAAAAGGCCATTACAGCAAAAAAATCATGTCTGATTTAATGATTCAATGCTTAATATTACATTTTGATACAATTTTCTTTTTTCCTTCTATTTTTATGCTTTTTTACTTTTTATACTCCAAAACATCAAAGAATGTCGATATTATAATTCAACTAATTTTATATTATAAGAATATGTAGCCGACTTAAAATAAATAATAAGACACCAAACATTACATTTAAGCGTAAACCAACCTTTTACACCAAAAATAACCTTGCATCTTCAAAAGCTTCTGAGGGAGGAGTACAGTAAAGGAATAACGCCGGCCCGACCAATGTAACCCTTAGGGTAATGAGAGAACTATGAATAATCTAACTAAATCCAGTAAGCTCGATAATGTTTGCTATGACATTCGTGGGCCCGTATTAAAAGAAGCTAAGCGCCTAGAAGAAGAAGGCAACAAAGTCCTCAAACTCAATATTGGTAACCCGGCCCCGTTTGGTTTTGAAGCTCCAGATGAAATCCTAGTGGATGTCTTGCGCAATCTGCCAAGTTCTCAAGGTTATTGCGACTCAAAAGGCTTATACTCTGCCCGTAAAGCGATTGTGCAGCATTACCAAGCTCGTGGTATTCATGAAATGACAGTAGAAGATGTCTACATTGGTAATGGTGTTTCTGAATTAATCGTACAAGCCATGCAAGCACTGCTTAATAATGGTGATGAAATGTTAGTGCCTGCGCCTGATTATCCATTATGGACTGCTGCAGTTTCCCTTTCGGGAGGAAAAGCGGTTCATTATATGTGTGATGAACAGCAAGGTTGGATGCCTGACATTGAAGATATTCGCAAAAAAATCACACCAAGAACGCGTGGTATTGTGGTTATCAACCCAAATAACCCCACGGGTGCGGTCTACAGCAAAGACCTACTGATGGAAATCGTCGAATTAGCTCGACAACATAATCTTATTATCTATGCTGACGAAATCTACGATAAAATTCTTTATGATGATGCGGTGCATCACTCTATTGCCGCTCTCGCCCCTGATTTATTAACCATCACATTTAATGGTTTATCTAAAACGTATCGCGTCGCTGGCTTCCGCCAAGGTTGGATGGTATTAAACGGCCCGAAAAAACATGCGAAAAGCTATATTGAAGGCTTGGAAATGTTAGCCTCTATGCGCCTGTGTGCAAACGTCCCGATGCAGCATGCTATTCAAACTGCATTAGGTGGCTATCAAAGTATTAGCGAATTTATTCAACCTGGTGGTCGTTTATATGAGCAACGTAATCGTGCTTGGGAACTAATTAATCAAATTCCAGGAGTATCTTGTGTAAAACCACAAGGTGCGTTGTATATGTTCCCGAAAATCGATATTAAGCGTTTTAATATCTATGATGACCAAAAAATGATTTTAGACTTGTTACTACAAGAAAAAGTGTTGTTAGTTCAAGGGACCGCGTTTAACTGGCCTGAGCCTGACCATTTCCGCATCGTTACGCTACCTTATGCAGATGACCTTGAAATGGCGATTAATAAATTCGGCCGCTTCCTTGAAGGCTATCGCCAATAAAAATTTATTAAACATAATAAAAAGCCTCCGGAGACGGAGGCTTTTTTTATTCTAAATTTAGCCATCATTAATAGACTGTATTATTCTGATAATCAAAGAATAGAAATAAAATAAATTGCCACAAGGAAAAAACCCAATAATATAAATGGAAAATATTTCATATTGCCTCGTTATTTTCGGATTGAACACCCATTATATTTTTTTGATTATATAATTCAACACAATTAAAATAGCAGTTAAGTTAAAGTCTAAATTTGATTATATTATTATGAGCATCTTAATATGCCAAATAAATATTAAAGCATAGTCACTAAAGAGTAACTTATTAAAAAACAATAAAATTATATCGCTGCTACATTATTTCCGCTATAATTTTTGTCGTTTGCAGACACTAAAAAGAGGACTTATGAGCTACTTTTTCGCCCATCTTGCTAGAATGAAGTTAATCCACCGCTGGCCGTTAATGCGTAATGTCCGAACAGAGAATGTCTCTGAACATAGTCTTCAAGTGGCCATGGTAGCCCATGCGCTCGCTATTATTAAAAATCGTAAGTTCGCAGGGAACGTTAATGCAGAAAAAATCGCTTTATATGCGATGTACCATGATGCCAGTGAAGTGATTACGGGGGATTTACCAACGCCAATAAAGTATCACAACAAACAAATTGCTCATGAATACAAAAAAATAGAAAAATTCGCTCAGCAAAAACTACTCGATATGCTCCCAGAAGAACTACAAGAGGATTTTAAAGCACTACTAATTGAAGATATACAATCAGAAGAAGAGCATTTTATTGTTAAACAAGCTGATACGCTGTGTGCCTACTTAAAATGTTTAGAAGAGCTATCTGCGGGCAATAGTGAATTTAAATTAGCCAAAAGACGGCTAGAAAAAATGCTTGCGGAAAGAAATAGCCCAGAAATGGAATATTTTATGAAAACGTTTGTGCCAAGTTTCACCTTATCATTAGATGAAATTAGTAATTAATTTAAAATAAGGAATGAGCGTATCGTTCCTTATTTTAATACTCAATAACTTTATATTTTAATGTAATTCTTTAGTTTTTTATGCCGAACTAATCTCTGTTGAACAATCTGAAGATGAAGAAAAGTGGGCGTATAACTTTCTAGACTCACCATTAATACCTAATATAACTCTACCACCATCACCCGATGTTATATTACAACTAAAATCATGTTTACATTCATAAACTTCACGATCGTAAGTCCAAAATTTAATATGCCAAATATCAGAGCCAACACCTATATAGTATTTAAATCCAAAACAATTCTCTAAAATACCTTTATTCGGAATATGTTCAATATGTTGCCAATCCTTCATATTCCCCCAAGGAACACCTGCACTATGTGTTAGCGTCACATTTTTTATATCTTTTCCCCAAAAATTTTCAAATGTTGCATAACCATAATGATATTTTTCTGATACATTTTTAATTTGTTCCATAAATTCACCTCTTAATAATTAAATCTATTTTGAGTATTTTTTAAAAGATAGAAAAAATATGTATTATTCATTTATTCTGTTTATTTGTGTTGAACAATTTGCTGATGAAGGAAAGTCAAGATATAACCGTTTTGACTCACCATTAATTCCCATAATTACTTTACCATTGTCACTTGCAGTTAAATTGCAGTAAAAGTTATAGGATGATTTATAATACTCTCCATCTTCAGTCCAAAATTCGATATGCCACATATCTGATCCCACACCTAAATAATATTTAAACCCGAAGCAATCTTTCACAATACCTTTATTAGGAATATCTTCTAAAATATATTCATTAATCATTCCCACTCCAAAAAGCATAGCGGTATGGCCTAATGATATTTTTTTAATCTTTTTACCCCAGAAGTTTTCGAAGGTAGCCAAGCCATAATAATGTCGTTCTACGAATTGTTTATTTAATTCCATATTCTCTCCTGATAAAATACACCCTAAATTAATAATAAATGTTATCAAAACAATTAAGTTAATATTATGCATTTTGATACGAGATTAATGGTAAGTTAAAATACAAGAGAGTAAATTATAATTAATATCATTTAATTGACAAATAAAAGAGGAATGGTTAATTAAAAATATCAATTAACCATTAATGTATTTTCTTAGAATGGAAATAAAATAGGCACGACTGCAATACTAATAAACATCACAATAATAGTGAATGGCACACCCACTTTTAAAAAGTCCGAAAATTTATAACCACCAGGTCCTAAAACTAAGGTATTAACTGGTGATGAAACGGGGGTCATAAAGGCTGCGGATGCGGCGATCCCAACAATCATCGCAAAAGGTAGCGGTGAGACATCCATTTGGCGAGCCGCAGCAATGGCAATCGGAGCCATTAGTACTGCAGTTGCGGTATTGGAAATAAATAACCCAATAGAGGCACACAAAATAAATAGGCACAATAGCATCACATGTGGCCCTAACCCACCAGCAACTTTCATTAACGCATCAACGGCAAGAGCAATCCCTCCCGTTTCTTGCAGTGCGAGCGCAAAAGGCATCATCCCAACAATTAAGATAATACTCGGCCAGTGAATTGACTTATAAGCACTTTCCATATCAATACAGCGAAATTTCCCCATTAACAAGCAGGCAATAAGTGCGGCAATAAAATTAGGAATTTCATTGGTCACCATCATCGCGACCATTAACGCCAAACAAAATAAGGCATGAGGAGCCTGAGATGCAGCAGGTGCCACCGCCTCTACTTCAGCAGCCAAATTCAAGACAATAAAATTTCGTGGCTTAGTCGATAAAATGCGAATTAATTTCCAATCACCAATGACTAATAAAATGTCACCCAATCGAAGCGGCTCATCTACCAACTTGCCGTCCAACGCCTTACCATCTCGACGAATACCAACCACGTTCAAGCCATAACGAGTACGGAATTTAATGTCTCTTAAAGATTTACCCAATAGTTCAGAATCTGGATTCATCGATACTTCAGCCATTCCCACATCACGTGATTGGTCTGAAAAATAATCTCCCCGTAAAATCATCGGTTCAAGGAGTTGTTCACTACAAAATTGGCGTAAATCGTCATCACTCACCGAAATATCGACTAATAAGACATCTCGCTCGCGTAACTCTGTTCCCCCAGTTGCACTCACCATCACTCGACGAAATTTACGCCAACGCTCAATCCCCACTACGTTCGCTTCGTAACGTGAACGCAAGTGTAGCTCATCAAGCGTATGGCCAATGAGTGGCGACCCCTTGCGGATAGCAAGGCGGCGAGCTCTACCTGTCAATTTATAATCACGAATTAAGTCACGAAAGGTGCGTCGATAGCGCTCAGGGAGTTTGTCTGGTTCGTTACTGCCTAGCCAGCGCCTTGTCAGCCACATGTAGGCAATACCTGCGAATAAAATTAAAATACCAATCGGGGTAATAGAGAAAAATTGGAAGCCTTTGATCCCTTCGCGTACCAATTCGCTGTTCACCACCATATTAGGTGGAGTGGCCACCAGTGTCATCATCCCACTGATGAGCCCTGCGAAGCCTAATGGCATCATTAACCGACTAGGCGATGTTTTCATCCGTGATGCGACACTTAAAACGACGGGAATAAAAATAGCCACTACGCCAGTGGAGCTCATAAAAGCGCCTAACCCAGCGACGGTGAGCATGAGGAAAACCAGCATTTTGCTTTCGCTGCTTCCTGCAACGCGAACAAGCCAGTCTCCCATTTGGTAAGCGATCCCTGTGCGAACAAGCCCATCACCAATAACAAATAATGCTGCAATTAGCAGAACGTTAGGATCTGCGAAACCTGCTGTAGCTTGCTCTAATGTTAAGGTATCACTCAACACAAACGCGACAATGACAAGTAATGCGACCACATCCATGCGAATTTTATTTGTGGTAAACAGAACTATCGCAATTAATAGGAGGGTTAAGACCCACAGCAATTCTCCGTTCAAAATATCCCCTTTCGACGAAAAAAAACATTGCTAAGAATTTTATTCAGTTAAGCATGTTTTATGGAGAATTTCTTTGATTAAATCACCATTAAGTCAAATTAGACACGAAAAGTTCATAATCACCATTCTTGTCAGGCCCCGTAACAGAAATTTGAGCCAATGAGTTTACAATTACTTGAATTTCATCACGACGCGGCATGCCTTCTGGTGCATGGACTGCAACCACTTGGCAACCTGCTGTTAATGCAGAGTGGATACCTGCTTGCGCATCTTCAAAGGCAATACAGGATTTTGCAGGAAGAGAAAGTGCTTGAGCGCCAAGCAAGAACGGTTCTGGGTCCGGCTTTCCTTTCGTGACTTTTTCAAATGTCACCCAATGTTTAGGTTCTGGTAAACCCGCAGCTTGCTGGCGTCCATGGGCAATCGGTACAGTACCAGAAGTGACAATTGCCCACGGAGCGCCAATTTCATTTAAACGTGACAGCAAGGCAATCGCACCAGGTAGGGCCACAACGCCCTCCACATCTTCGCTTTCCATTTTTTCTAACCAGCGAAAATACCCCATAATTTCGTCATCACTCGCTTCGGGTAAAAAGTGACGCAAACTGGTTAACGCAGGTTTTCCATGGATAAAATTAATGACTTCGGCTGAGTCTACACCAATTCGTTCACCAAACTTACACCAACAGCGCTCAACCACTGCCAAGGAATCTGCCAATGTGCCATCTAAATCAAATAGAAACCCTTTTGCCTTTAATTTCACGTCTACCCCTTTATTTGCTATTCACATAATAATTGAATCGATTCTAGCCCATTAGTTAACGCTAAATGGGCACATACACGCAACCTCAATATTAAAAATAATTAAGGATTGATACTAAAGCTTAGATTTGAATGCACTTGAGAGTTAAAACAGGAAAGGAATGTTGATTTGAAGTTGAAATTTTATACCTATTAATCCCATTTGCTCTAAGAAGTTTGTGCTGTAGCTAGGCGGCAAGCGCGCTAATCCCTAGGAGCATACATAAGTATGTGACTAGGGTTAGTGTGTGAAGCCAACACCGCTACAGCGCAGAATACGACAAGCAAATATGCTCTAAATTATTCGCGTTGTCGCTAGGCGACCAAAGAGGATATCTCGGGGAGCATACAAAAGTATGTGACCCGAGTAGCCGAACGCAGTCAACAACGCGACAGCGCGAAGAATGACGAGCATTAGGCGTTTAAGATCTGGGAAATCTCCACCGCTGATAAATGATACTGACGAGGACAGGCATGCCAAATCGCTAGCATCCGTACATATTTTTCCCACATTGGCGTTTGTGAGTTAAACCCATGCGTCCCGCTGTCAAAGTGGGTATAACGCCCTTCTGTGTTAACCATAAAGCGAACGTAGCTCAAATAGCGTGCTTCTGTTGCAGCATCAAAACCTAAAAATTGCACGCGCCGGCCATCAATGTCTTCCTTGTTAGCCATGTTGCTATAGGAGACTTGTAGCGCATGGTACATCTCCATGATATCAATAACAGTGCGGCAAATGTCTTCACTCAAATGACCGAAGTCTCTATCTAACTCACGCATTTGCAAACCAAAACCACGTTCAATAATGGTTTGTAAACGGCGATAACGTTCTGCATTATCGGGGTCAAGCATGGTCATCATTTTATATTGATTAGATAAGATCAAGCGTTGTGCGTTAGTCATTTCCATCATGGTTCTCCCACTAAAAAGTATGGCTTATCTTCGCATTCAACATCAATCATAGACAGTGAAAACATCGCTTTTATTGATCTAAACACGCTTTTTGCATTACTTATTGTTAAATCTACCTTTTAGTGGAAATCATCCCTTAGATATCTTCCATAAAAGAGCGATCTAGCTGGTTAAATGCACGTTTTAGCAAGTCAGCTAACGCCATATAATCGGGTTGGTGTTCAACTGGTGCCATAGCGATCCCCGCCTCTGTAAACTTATCACGGATCTCATAAAACCAGCTCAATAAGCTAGATGGCAAAGGCGTCGAAGCACGCTTTCCTAACCACCATAGGCCTTGCATTGGCAAACTACAGGCAAAAAGTGCCGTAGCAATGGCGGGTCCCAATTGCCCACCTAGCGCGATTTGCCATGCTAACGTGAAAATTGCAATCGGTGGCATAAAACGAATACCAAAGCGGACAGCTTTGTTGATGCGAATTTCGGGGAAGATTGGCGACAGTTTTTTTTCCATAGGAAAGGTCTTCAGATAGCGGTTACCTAATCTAAAGCGTTTAAAAAAACCGGGCGGTGTACTTTGTAATGTACTCATGAAACGTTTCCTATCGACTTCTTAAAAACTGAGGCAATAATCTGTAGATTGCGCCATGATAAAATCATAGCACATTTAAGATAACGAAATTATTTCATTACATTTACCTTAAGTTAAGTCACTTTACTAAATATCAGCTATTCTAATAGCAATGTAACCCTGTGCTATAACACCACTTTATACGTCACTTATGATTTTAATCAATCAAAGTCCCTATTTTTAAAAAAAACGTATAAAATATAAAATATTTTTAGTAGAATCTGCCACATTTAGAATTGCTGTTGCATTTGTTACTTTGTAGCTTTATCCATTTTCGAAACTGAAGATAGACAACAGTTATATATATTGGGGTTTTTGGTCGTTATTTCAACACTAGGTGCGAAGGTTTACTTTTATATACCTTTGTAAAAAAGGATAGCGCCTGCTTTATCAAACCCCTAGAGGTCTCACGATCTTTAACTTTTTCGCCTTTAACATGATATCAATCATGATGTTTCAGGTCATAAATACGCTAGGCTCTAGCGGTATATTTTTAATCTGAGTCTTTTCATGTTGTTTAAAAGGCTTCACAACAACAATTAACGATAGGTATTTCCATGTCAAGTAAGCTGGTACTGGTTCTAAACTGCGGTAGCTCCTCACTGAAATTCGCCATCATCGACCCAACTAATGGCGATGAATTTTTATCTGGATTAGCTGAGTGCTTTAACCTCCCGGAAGCCCGTATTAAGTGGAAAATGGATGGTGCTAAGAAAGAAGCGCCTTTAGGTGCTGGTGCAGCGCATAGCGAAGCATTGGATTTCATTGTTAACACTATTCTTGCTGAAAAACCTGAGCTATCAGAGCAAATCACCTCCATTGGTCACCGTATTGTTCATGGTGGTGAGAAATTTACCTCTTCTGTATTAATTACAGACGAAGTGATCGAAGGCATTGAAGCGGCTATTCCATTCGCACCATTGCATAATCCTGCTCATCTCATCGGTATTGAAGAAGCAAGAAAATCCTTCCCGCATCTGATCAACAAAAATGTCGCTGTCTTTGATACCGCATTCCATCAGACCATGCCGCAGGAAGCTTATCTGTATGCATTGCCATACGAATTATATTCAGAGCATAGTATCCGCCGCTATGGTGCGCACGGCACAAGCCATTACTATGTTTCCCGTGAAGCTGCGAAAAAACTTAACAAACCTGTTGATGAGCTCAATGTTATCACTTGCCACTTAGGCAACGGTGGTTCTGTTACTGCCATTGTTAACGGTAAATGTGTTGATACTTCAATGGGCTTAACGCCATTAGAAGGCCTGGTAATGGGAACGCGTAGTGGTGATATCGACCCTGCAATTATTTTCCATTTACATGATTCTTTAGGTATGAGTGTTGATCAAATCAATAAAATGCTAACCAAAGAATCGGGTTTATTAGGTTTAACTGGTGTAACAAGCGACTGCCGTTATGTTGAAGATAACTACGGCACTAAAGAAGACGCAACTCGCGCAATGGATGTTTTCTGCCATCGTTTAGCGAAATATGTTGGTGCATATAGTGCACTGATGGAAGGCCGTCTTGATGCTATCATCTTCACCGGTGGTATTGGTGAAAACTCAGCACAAGTACGTGAAATCACCTTGAAGAAACTGGCAATCCTTGGTTTCGAATATGACCACGAACGTAACTTAGCGGCACGCTTCGGTAAAGAAGGTTTAATCACTACCGATAACAGCCGCCCAGCGCTGGTTATCGCAACCAATGAAGAGTTGGTTATCGCCCAAGATACTGCGCGTTTAACCGCATAAGCAACTTCTACCGCCAGCAACTAGCTGGCGGTATCGTTTTGTCATTAGAGTAACCGAAAGAAAGAGGTTCCCGTGTCCCGTACAATTATGTTAATACCTACTGGCACCAGCGTTGGCTTAACTAGCGTTAGCCTAGGTGTCGTTCGCTCAATGGAACAAAAAGGTGTTCAATTAAGCGTTTTCAAACCTATCGCACAGCCACGCGTCTCTGGCAATAAAGACCAAACCACTGAAGTCCTGCGTTCTCATTCAAGTATTACTACCATTGTTGAACCACTGACAATGGAATACGTTGAATCGCTACTGACCTCTTCCAAAAAAGATGTATTAATGGAAGAAATCGTAGCTCGCTATCATGACCACACAAAAAATGCGGAAGTGATTTTAATTGAAGGTTTAGTGCCAACGCGTAAACACTCTTTTGCTCAATCATTAAACTATGAAATTGCCAAAACATTAGGCGCAGAAATTGTTTTCGTCACTGCACCAGGCAACAGCTCAATTACACAAATGCAAGAGCGTTTAGAGCTAGTACGTAACGAATTTGGTGGCCAACGCAATAAAAATATTATTGGCGTGATCATCAACAAGGTGAATGCCCCTGTTGATGAACAAGGTCGTACTCGCCCTGACCTATCTGAAATCTTTGACGATTCAACTAAGGCAACTGTAGCTAACCTCGATACTAAGCAACTTTCTGCGCTGAATCTGCCGGTACTGGCATCTATTCCATGGAACTTTGATTTAATTGCCACCCGTGCAATTGACATGGCAAAACACTTAGGTGCAGAGATTGTTAATGAAGGCGAAATCAAAACTCGTCGCGTTAAATCTGTGACTTTCTGTGCACGTAGCATCCCGCACATGCTTGAACACTTCCGTCCAGGCTCATTATTAGTGACCTCAGCGGATCGCCCTGATGTATTAGTTTCCGCATCACTGGCGGCAATGAACGGGGTTGAAATCGGTGCAGTTCTACTCACTGGTGGCTACAATATCGATGCGCCTATTCGCCAACTTTGTGAACAAGCCTTCGAAACTGGCTTGCCTGTTTTCATGGTGAAAAGCAATACATGGCAAACATCACTGAATTTACAAAGCTTTAGCTTAGAAGTTCCTGCGGATGACCATGAGCGTATTGAAAAAATTCAAAACTATGTCGCTCGTCATATTAGTAGTGATTGGATTGAATCACTGGTTGCAGACTCTGAACGCCCTAATCGCTTATCACCACCTGCATTCCGTTATCAGTTAACGGAATTAGCTCGTAAAGCAGGCAAGCGTATTGTTCTTCCTGAAGGCGACGAACCTCGCACAGTTAAAGCTGCATCTATCTGTGCAGAGCGCGGTATTGCAACTTGCGTACTGTTAGGTAACCCAGAAGACATTCGTCGGGTTGCTGCCGCGCAAGGTATTGAACTCGGTACTGGTATTGAAATTGTCGACCCAATTAAAGTCCGCGAAGAATATGTTGCTCGCCTCGTTGAATTACGTAAGAGCAAAGGAATGACAGAGGTTGTTGCACGTGAACAACTAGAAGATAACGTCGTATTAGGGACACTAATGCTGGAAAAAGGCGAAGTTGATGGCCTAGTTTCTGGTGCTGTTCATACGACTGCAAATACTATCCGTCCACCGCTGCAATTAATTAAAACAGCACCGGGTAGCTCATTAGTTTCTTCTGTTTTCTTTATGCTACTACCTGAACAAGTCTTTGTTTATGGTGACTGTGCTATCAACCCAGACCCAACTGCAGAACAATTATCAGAAATCGCTATCCAATCCGCTGATTCTGCAAAAGCGTTCGGTATTGACCCACGCGTTGCGATGATTTCCTATTCCACAGGTGATTCAGGTGCGGGTAGTGATGTTGAGAAAGTACGTGAAGCAACCCGTTTAGCACAAGAAAAACGCCCAGATCTGATGATTGATGGCCCATTACAGTACGATGCCGCAGTAATGGCTGATGTGGCTAAATCCAAAGCACCTAATTCACCAGTTGCAGGTAAAGCGACCGTATTTATCTTCCCAGACTTAAATACCGGTAATACCACGTATAAAGCCGTACAACGTTCTGCTGACCTTGTCTCCATCGGTCCAATGTTGCAAGGTATGCGTAAACCGGTCAATGACTTGTCTCGTGGCGCGTTAGTTGATGACATCGTTTATACCGTTGCATTAACCGCTATCCAAGCAGTACAAAACGAAAACGCTTAATTAGTCGATTATTGCGATGAATGCCAGCCAGCTTACTTAACTGGTTGGCATTTTTTATGACTGTAATAAACCGGAAATAGTGTTTCTTAACCAACTTAATGCATTGTCTGTATCACTACGTTCATGCCATATCATCTGAAAATCGAGCAACGGAATTTCAATTGGCGGCTCAAACATAACACACTGCTCATTCATTCCTTGTGAAAATACTTTCTGGGCAACAGTTAAAATCAAATCCGTGTTTTCAATCAATTGTGGCGCAACTTGCCAATAAGGCACCGTAACAGCAACACGCCTTTGTTGATTTAAGCGCTTTAATTGAATATCTACTTCATTTGCGTCAAAAGGTTTCATACTGACAGCAACATGTGGATATGAAAGCCATTCATTCAGCTCCATCGCTCCTTTTGGGCAAATCGATTTATCTGCCACACTTACCATTTGGTCTTGAAAAATAGACTGTGTATGTAGGGTATTATCCAATGAATTGAACACCCCAAATGCCAAATCTAAACTCCCTTCTTGTAATTTAGTCTGCATTTCTTCACGACTACAATGCCAAATTTTCAAATCAACATCAGGTGCATGTAACCGCAAATAACGTGTGAGCGGTAATGTAATAATTGCCGCACCGTAGTCAGATAAAGCGATATTAAACTGCCGATGACATAACTCTGGCCGGAAATTTTGTTGAGAAATCAAATAATCAAGCTGTTCTAATGCATTTAATAATGGTTCATACAAAGCCCCAGCCTTACTGGTTAATTGGTACTGTCCTTGTTGGCGAACCAATAATGGGTCTTGAAATAGCTCGCGCAACTGGTTCAATGTATGACTAACAGCAGGTTGGCTTTTATGTAGCGCCTCAGCTGCGCGGCTTACATGACGCTCTCGCAACAAAACCAACAATGTAACCAATTGATTTAAATCTAATTTTCTTAAGTTATTCATTTGACGAATAGTACCTTATAAAATTGTTCATTTCCCAATCAGTCTCCCGCTCATTAAGCTCATCTTAAATCAATAATGATAACTCTGAGGTTTATATGTCTACACTGTCATTATCTGGGGTACTCTTGGCATTAGTGGCCCTATTTGCTGGGGTAGTTGTACCTATCCAAGCAGCGAGTAATGCACTCTTAGCACGTCAATTAGGTCATCCACTATGGGCAACAGCAATTTCCTTGATTATCAGTATAATCGTACTCATTCCATTATTATTTATGTTTAAAGTACCAAGACCAAATTTTAGTATTGAGCTTTTCCAGCAACCTATCTGGATTTGGTTTGGCGGGCTTGCCGGTATGCTCTATCTAACTTCAGCACTGATTTTAGTTCCTAGAATTGGCAGCACGACGTTCTTTGTTATGGTAATTGTAGGACAGTTAATGATTTCAGCCTTGATAGAGCACTTCGGTTGGTTTGGAATGCCACAAAATCCCGTTCCACTTGGAAAAATACTTGGAATTGGTTTAGTGATTACGGGAGTATTTTGCGTTCAATTGTCTCGTAAATAATCAGCATAAAAATACCCGCATCAATGGCGGGTATTTAACTTAGTTTCATATCCCAATATTATTTTTTACGGGTCAATAACGAAACAACCACTGCCACAATAATATTCAGAATAAATGCAGCAATACCGATATTCATGAAACTTAAACTTTCCCCTAACCAAGGGAACAATTGCGCTAAAGAAATTTTCTCGATATAGGTTACCGCAAGAAATAAAACCCCCGCAGAAATCCCACAAATAGCCCCCGCAGGTGTCATTGGGTTTTTCTGTTTAAAGCTCATCAATAAAGCTGGGAAAAACTGTGCAACAATATTGACCCCGAGTAACATAATAGCCACCAAGGTATCGTTACTGTGGAAAATAAAATACAAGCTGACTAACGCAACAACAGGCACCATAAAGCGTGCATAAACGCCAGACTGGCGTTTTTCCTCACTCACACCCATCGCTTTTTGTACAACTCCCGCTAACATATTAGAGGTGGTTAGCAACAACATCGACCCTGGGACTAATGCGGTTAGCATACCCGCAGCACC
The DNA here is from genome assembly GCF_028480685.1 of Providencia sp. PROV174. Taxonomy (NCBI): domain Bacteria; kingdom Pseudomonadati; phylum Pseudomonadota; class Gammaproteobacteria; order Enterobacterales; family Morganellaceae; genus Providencia; species Providencia sp. PROV174. Next base: position 81,825 of record NZ_JAMPOT010000007.1, on the reverse strand, counting down.
AATAAAACCAACCACAATAGGTGAGAAGGTGCTTTTAGATATCTCAAACAACGATAAATCTACGGCCGCCCCTTCAAGATGCGGAATTTGCAGTATAGAGGCATAACCGACGAAAAATGCGAATAGCATAATCAAGCTGTACGCTGGGATCAAAATACTATTACGTTTCAGTGATTTTTCATCTTTTGCAGTAAACACTGCGGCCATATAATGCGGCCAACAGAAATAGGCAACCACAGATAAGAATATTGTGGAAATATACCACGGGATATTTAGACCCGTTTCGGAGAATGTTAAAAAGCTTGGCATCGCTGTATCTATCGCTTTAAACATATCCCCAAAACTACCGTAATAATGAAGTGGGATATAAATACCGATAAATACCACCACAATTAAAATCATTAAATCTTTCAGTGCAGATGTCCAAGCTGACCCATGAATACCGGAAATCATCACAAATAATGTTACTGCAATAATACCAATCCAGATGGCAATATCCGCAGGAATTGCTCCATAAGACGCTTGAGAAACAATAATACCTAATCCTTTAAGCTGCAAAACAAATAAAGGCACCATCGCAGCAATAGAAATCAAGCTAATCAATAACCCTAACCCCGGGCTTTGGTATTTCTTGGTAAATAACTCAGAAATCGTTCTGACATCATTATCTTTTGCAAAGCGCCATACTCTTGGGTGTACCCAGTATAAAAAGATCCCCATAAAAGCATTGACCGCTAAGGTATATAGAATCGCAGGTCCTTTACCGTAAGCCCAGCCGCTTCCGCCAAGAAAAGTAAACGTGGTATATATTTCCCCTGCACTTAGAAGGAAAACCAGTAATGCACCATAGCTGCGCCCACCGACAGACCACCCTTCGTGATCCATCGTTTTGCCTTTTTTAGCACGGATAGCAAGATAAATGCTAAATAGGAAAAAAATAGTAATAATAATTAGTGCGGAACTCATGAGCTTTCCTTCGTATTTTTATTATCTAATACATTGATTAGTAACATAACTAAGGCTGTAATAATCACCCATGAGACAATCCAGAACATTAAAAATGGCAAGCCCATAACAAAAGGTTCTACTTGGTTGGCATAATAGATACCTACGGTTAATGCGAGGATTGGAAAAATAACTAAATAATGATACCACTTCATATACCGCCCCTTATTCCACTTGCCCGAAAGAAATTAATTCACGAGGCAAATGACTTAACATTTCTACTCCGTCTTCAGTAATAAGCAGCATATCTTCAATCATAATGCCGCCAACACCAATCCCGTAATACGGTGTTTCTAAACTCATCACCATCCCAGGTCTAAATATCTCTGTCGTCGCCGCGCTCACAAAAGGGGCTTCTTCTAACCCAACGAATACCCCATCACCATGGCCTAGGTGCCCACGATTATAATGAGGTAAACCCGAAGAACGAATGAGGGCCATTGTTTCATTAAAAACATCACTTAATGCAACACCGGGTGCAACTCGGCTTAACATATATTGATGGCCTTTTAAGATAGTGTGATAAATAGCAGCGACTTTTTCATTCGGTTGACCAACCACAAATGTCCTTGCAATATCAGCACCATAACCTGCCACATCTACACCACAGTCAAATTTAATTAAGTCACCTTCTTTTGCCGGTTGGTCATCTGGGATCATTTTGGGTGAAAAATCACTGCCCACTGAAATTAAATTGAAGCGACTATAGTTCGTTTCAGGGAATTCCATCACTTTAGCTTTAAAAGCAGCGGTTAATTCCGCTGAAGTACAGCCAACCCCGATTAATTGACTCGCAGCAGCGATACCGGCTTCTGTAATTTGTGCAGATTTTCTGAGATGAGCGATTTCCCACGCACTTTTAATCATGCGTAATTCATTAAATAACGGCGAAGAGTCAACCAAATTTAAACCGGGAATAACCCTATCCAACCATACCTTACCAGTATGTGTAATTTGATTTAATTCAATCGCAACTGGTTTCCCATAAACCCCCGCTTCTGACAACGCTTCTTTGAGTAAATTGAAAATCGTTTCAATTGGGCTATTAATTGGCCTAGCCTTCATCACTTTGCCATTTTCAGGGTTGTAAGGGTCGTCGACATCCACCCATATTGGAAATGTTTTAATCTTTGCATTAGGCATTTGAAGCGACAAATTTGCTGCTTCAAATTCATTCATAATAACCAATGATTCTATGGAAGGATCGCGAAAAATAACCGCAATCGCAGAGCCTGTTTGCCTGAAAGTGTACATAAAGAAGCTTGCAAAACTGGTTAGGTGATAGAAGTTATCACCCACGGTTGCGATTAATGCTTCAATCCCTTCACGTTCCATAATCTCACGGGCTTTATTGGTTACGTTCTCAAGGTGTTGTTGTTTCAAAAAAGTATTCTGTTTATCAATTGTCATTTTTATTCTCTCGAAGCGTTATATATACATCAAGCAGTGCATCATATCGCAAACGATAAATGTTAAGTTCTGTCACATTATATCTAGTGTGGAAATGAATACATCGTTTAGCATGCAAGTTGGTTATAACTAATCGTTATATATTAGCCAGAAATTAACTTTGCTAGAGATTTGATTTTGGGGAAAATAAAGAAAAGGACTAAATAAAATAGCCCTTTAATAATTTAAATCTGATTGGTTATGAATTTTCAGCACAAGTGATGGTTTTTTCTAACTCATTATTGCGAGTTAACCACAAAGAAAGCGCTTTGAGTGAATCTGGCGTAAATTCATCACAGCGTGCGCTGATCTCTTTCGGAGTCAACCAACTGACTTCAACAACTTCAGATTCTTGTAAAGCAAATGGGCCATGGCTCACACAGCTAAACAACCCGCCCCAAACACGACAATGCGCATCTTCAAAATAAAAATGGCCATGTTCCGCAAAAGGAACGCCTGCAATACCCAGCTCTTCTTCAGCTTCGCGCTTTGCAGAATCAAGGATGTTTTCCCCTTTTGTCACGACCCCACCTGCTGTTGCGTCAAGGAAACCGGGGTGAAAATCTTTAATATCAGTGCGTCGTTGAACCAATATTTTGCCCATTCCGTCATGAACAACTATGTAAGTTGCACGGTGACGTAGGTTTTCTGCCCGCATTTGGCTACGTGTTGCTTGAGCAATCACCGTATTGTCTTCATCAACAATATCGACCCATTCAACGACTTCGGTTGGTTGTTCCATCCTGTAAACCTTTTATTTTTAAGCTAAAAATGCTTATATCATTAGACTGATTATTATTGTGTGCCAGATAATATCAATCCGCATTGATCCGCGCCTATGGAGATGATCCTAGCTGAATTTGTAATTAGTTGCCATCATAAAAAGCACTTCTTTATTGCAATGATAATGAGGCCAAGTTTCTTTAAGGTAGTCCAAGCAAATCATACAAATTGTATTCACAAATGCTATAGTTAAATCATAACGCTGTAGTTTGTGACTGATCTCAGGGATATCCCCTAAATAGTTCAAATTGCAGCTAGGCGCTAAGAGATGGCATCCTTAGGAGCATACACAAGTATGTGACTAAGGTGACAGAACGTAGGCAACAACGCTGCGGTTTGAAATATGACGGGGATAAGGAGCATACACAAGTATGTGACTAAGCTGACAGAACGCAAGCAACAACGATGCGGTTTGAAATATGACGGGGATGGCGATGAAGATACTCATAACAGGCGGCACCGGGCTAATCGGAACACCACTTATCCAAAAACTGATTTCTCTTGGACATCAGGTTACTGTGTTAAGCCGTTCTCCGCAGAAAGTTTATAGCCATTTTTGCAAGGCGGTTGAGTGCTGGACGTCTCTTAATGATCAAACTCACCTGAATGACTTTGATGCCGTTATTAACCTTGCTGGCGAACCGATCGCGGAAAAGCGCTGGACCGAAGAACAAAAAAAGTTATTGTGCGATAGTCGTTGGAAATTGACGCAAAAGCTGAGCGAGTTAATCCTCGCCAGTGAAACGCCACCTCGTGTATTTTTATCGGGTTCTGCTGTCGGTTATTATGGCAACCAAGGCCAGTCGGTCGTGACTGAAGACGAGCAACCCCACGATGAATTTACTCACCAACTCACACAGCATTGGGAAGCGTTAGCCGCTAATGCACAATCGGAAAAAACGCGCGTTTGTTTATTACGCACAGGCCTAGTGCTATCGGCGAATGGTGGTTTACTGGCTAAAATTCTCCCCATTTTCAAAATGGGAGCGGGAGGTCCAATCGGTGACGGAAAACAATATATGCCATGGATACATATCAACGATATGGTTCGGGCAATTTGTTTTCTATTGGATAGCCCAACGCTTTCTGGGCCCTTTAATATGACATCGCCTTATCCAGTCCATAATGACTTATTTTCTGCCACGTTAGGTGATGTTATCAATCGCCCTTCATTTGTGCGAACGCCCGCTTTTGTGATTAAGACCATCATGGGAGAGTCTGCAGCACTGGTGTTGGGTGGTCAACAGGCAATTCCCAAAAGGTTGGAAGAAGCAGGATTCCAGTTTGAGCATATAGAATTAAAAGAAGCGCTTACTGACTTGCTTATTCCACATACAGATGAGTAAGGGTTATTTCCCCCCTTGCCAGCGGTGAAATAGGTCTTGCTCCAGTTCTATATCAAACTGATCAAGGATACGATTAACGGTTTGGTTGATAATATCTTGGATTGTTTCAGGTTGGTGATAAAACGCTGGCATCGGGGGCATGATCACGGCTCCCATCTCTGCCGCTTGTACCATTAAGCGCAAATGGCCTAAATGTAATGGTGTTTCTCGTACACCTAACACCAATTTTTTCCCTTCTTTGAGGACCACATCGGCCGCTCTTGTGACTAAGGTATCAGTGTAGCTATGAACAATGCCAGACAGTGTCTTCATGGTGCAGGGCATGATCACCATTCCAGCAGTGCGAAACGAACCTGAAGAAATTGCAGCGGCGATATCGCGACTATCATAGTTATGGTCAGCTAACTGCTGAACCTCTTTTACACTATAGTCAGTTTCTAATGCTAATGTTTGACGGGCAGCCGCACTCATCACCAAATGGGTTTCCACCTCTTTAACAGGTTTCAACACTTCAAGCAACCGGACACCATAAATAGCCCCACTCGCCCCTGTTAACCCAATGATCAGTTTTTTCATTTCGCTGCCCTATTCACGATAACTCAGCGCATTATATACAATATTCACTCAAATTGCAGATACCAACAATGCTGCAACCCTATCTATAATGAAAATTTAAGCAATTAACCACAATCCCAATTATACACAACTCGACTAAAATCCCTTTTCTTCAGGTCATCGGGGTGAATAAAAAAATTACCCACTCCCATATCTCCCCACATAATCCCTATTTCATAATCGGTATTTATTTGGAGAAGTAATTCATATTGTTGAATATCTTTTTCGTATTCTCTTGGGTCGGTTTGAGTGAAGAACGGATAACCGCCTATGCAATGTGCCCCTGATTCAAAAGTATCACTGTAAGGCTCAACCCATTCGTCGTAAAAGTCTTCACCGTCAAATTGGTCCTCATAATCGTAGAGGTTATCAACCCCTAAAATTTTCTGGCCAAATTGGAAATCATCAATACTGATGAACTGTTCCGCAGGCGTATATTCAATACTGTATTGGTGATCTATAGGGGTATAGTAATCATCGGAATGGGCTGCAATCACGGCGGAAAAATCTTGGGTTAATTGGGCGGCATCTTCAATAACCTCTTCCCAATAAATAATGCAGAAATCTTCCTGTTTTTGCCTTTGTTCAAAGTCGGCTCCATATAAGTCATCACCACCAATAAAAAACTGCAAAATGCCCTTTTCAGGGTAATTTTCTAAGTTAGGCATTTGTGCAAAATTAATTTGGGCAAGTAACTTGAGCGGCGTTCCTTCGCTATTCGTCGGATACTTTTCATTTAGCGGCAAATACGGCATTCCCCCGACACGACTATCCCATAATATATAGTCTTCAACTGGGGTTAACGTCATTTCAACAAGGGATTTTTTAGTGGATTTGATTTTATCTACAAAAGGTTTAATCACATCAGGAAGGGAGTTGAAATCAGCCATATATCGCTCCAAATAGGCAGTTAATGTCCCTCTAGCTTACTCGATTTTTACGTATTTTAAATCAGACATAACTGTAACTTACGCCTTCATTTAACGTCATAGTTTTCTTGATATTTTAGGCTACAGATTAAAGATGGGAAAAATCAGAATCACTGTGGATTTTCTATATAGTTAGGGTTACAGCTAGGCGGCTAGCAAAGAGACCCTAGGAGCGTAGAAAACTACGTGACCAGGGCGAATTTGTGAAGCCAACAACGCTGTAGCCCAAACTATGACGAAAATTGACGAAAATTTAGCCTTCGTTATAAATCTCTAGGTCTTCAACCTCACTCTGATCCTTCAACTTTAACTCATCGTCTTTTCGTAAGTTTTCTAGGTAGTCTAAATAACTTTGGTCGATATCTTTGGTCACATAAATACCATCAAACACGGAGCACTCAAATTCTGTGATTTCAGGGTTTTCTTCACGGACGGCAGCGACTAAATCGGTCAAATCTTGGAAAATTAGCCCATCTGCACCGATAAGTTTGCGAATTTCATCCACTTCGCGACCGTGTGCTATTAATTCATTTGCATTTGGCATATCAATGCCATATACGTTCGGGAAACGCACTTCTGGTGCCGCTGAAGCAAAGTAAACATTTTTTGCTCCCGCTTCACGCGCGAGTTCAACTATTTGCTCAGATGTTGTGCCGCGAACAATGGAGTCATCAATGAGTAAGACGTTTTTATCACGAAACTCCGCGCGGTTCGCATTGAGCTTACGACGGACTGATTTACGACGCTCTTGCTGACCCGGCATGATAAACGTACGACCAACATAACGATTTTTCACGAAACCTTGGCGGTATGGTTTATCCAGAATATGTGCGATTTCTAGCGCGATATCACACGATGTTTCTGGGATAGGAATTACCACATCAATGTTTAAATCTTCCCATTCTCGAGCAATTTTGGCGCCCAATTTTTGCCCCATGCGTAATCTTGCGTTATACACAGACACTTTATCAATAAAAGAGTCTTGGCGAGCAAAATACACATATTCAAAGATACATGGGGTCAATTGCGGGTTATCAGAACATTGGCGTGTAAATAGTTGCCCTTTTTCCGTCACATAGACCGCTTCGCCCGGAGCAACATCGCGTAAAAATTCGAACCCTAATGTATCAAGTGCAACACTTTCTGAAGCGACCATATATTCATGCTCACCGCTTTCAGTAATGCGACGCCCTAGTACTAACGGGCGGATCCCATGAGGGTCTCGGAAAGCTAACATACCATGGCCAATAATTAGCGCTACACAAGCATATGCACCGCGTAATTTTTTATGCATGGCTGACACAGCGCTGAAAACATTGTCTGGTTCGAGAGGGAAATGATCAAACCTATCCAGCTCATGCGCTAATACGTTCAGTAATATCTCAGAATCAGAGGTGGTATTAACATGGCGACGCGCGGTTTCAAATAAACTCCGAGTGAGTTCATGAGCGTTTGTCAGATTACCATTATGCGCAAGTGTAATACCAAAAGGTGAGTTTACGTAGAAAGGCTGCGCCTCAGAAGCGCTTGAGCTACCTGCTGTTGGATAACGGACATGCCCTAACCCCATGCATCCCTGTAATCTCAGCATATGGCGTGTTTCAAATACATCTTTAACAAGACCATTTGCTTTGCGTAAACGAATGTTGTTTTTGCCATCAATCGTGGCAATACCTGCTGCATCTTGCCCACGATGCTGAAGCACCGTGAGAGCATCATAAATTGATTGGTTTACCGGTGTAACACCGGCGATACCGACAATACCGCACATTTAGTCTTTCCTCATCAGCCAGACGGAGAAATGTTCTCCGGTAGGAAACTTGACGCATTTTGCAGGTAGTCAAAAAACCACCTGATTATATGACTGAACTGCGGAATAAGTTCCGAACGCTGCCAGTCCTCACTTTGAGGTAATGGTGTAAATGTATCGAGAAAAAACAGTAATGCCGAAACTATTAACACACCACGCAGCGCACCGAAGCAGATCCCCAGAACTCGATCTGTACCTGATAACCCGGTTTTTTGTACTAACGAGCTAATCACATAGTTCACCACCGCGCCAACAATTAATGTGGCAATAAACAGTGCGGCGATAGCAATGCCATTTCTAACCAGCACATCCTCAAAACGGGTAAAGTAGCCCGCTAAGTAAGGATAAAACGTACTCGCAACAAAAAAAGCACAGCCCCATGTCACCAGTGAGAGCGCCTCTCGTACAAAACCACGGATCAAGCTAACTAGTGCCGAGAAGCCAATAATGGCGATAATTGTGTAATCTATCCAGACCATATTTCATTCCAAAATTCGCACTCACGACATCAGCGAAGTGCATTCTAACAGAAAACGAAAACGTTTGCGTAACCATTTTTCTATCAAATTAAAAAAAATAGCGGCGAAAAGAAAAAATCATAATCGCCGCAGTAAGTTACTAAATCCCCTTACCTTTTAGGGATTATTTAAATTCTATTTTAAGGTTTATAGCTTTGGATTATCCCTTTTGTCCCCGTAATCTTATTCAGTTCTGGTAAAGCCGCTTCTAGTCTCTGCCTTGAAGCCTCAGGCCCGACGTAGATCCGCGTGAGTTTATTATTCACCGGCTTGGCAGGAACCGTATAAACTTGGTAACCGGACAACCTTAGTTTAGCGACAATCTCTTCAACTTTACTTGCATTGTTCAATGCAATCACTTGCACAACAAACGCTTTGCCCTGTGGTTGAGGCTTAGGTTCTGGCTTAGGCTCGGGTTTGGGTTGTGGTTTCGGCTCAACTTTAGGTTCAGGCTTAGGCTCCGGCTTGACGGGTTCAACTACGCTCGGCGCAGGAGTTGTCGTCGATGGCCGAGTTTCAACCTGCTCATTCTGTTGCTGCGTAATGGCTTCTGACAACATGGCTTCAGAAGCACCTTCTGAAGAAGCAGTGGTTGTCGTACTGACAATAGGCGCTATTGCTTCAATATCTTCTTCATCACCCGGTTTAGGGATAATAGGAATGGCCGCAAATTCATTTTCATTGTATTTCTTATCGCCATCAAGCAGAGCAGGAAGCACAATAACCCCCACTGCAACAAGCACAATGGCGCCAGCAAGTCGATTCTGAAATTTACTAGCCACCGGCACTATCCTTCTTGATTTTCCAATAACATCATGACGTGAGCAACGGTATGAAATGACCCGCACACCACAATCACATCTTGCTCGTTTGCATCGATGCAAGCTTGCTGCCACGCTTTTTCTACGCTGTCAAACTGGTTAGCTGTCGGTAAATGTTGACTCAGTTGAGCCACATCAGCCCCCCTAAACTCAGTTAATGGCGCAAGGTACCAATCGGTGACTTGTTGTGATAAACACTCAAGCGTACCTTTGATGTCTTTATCACCTAGCATCCCGACAACCGCACGAATATGACGACCTTTAGTTTCAGGTAAGGCAGCCAATTTACTGACTAAGTAGCCTGCAGCATGAGGGTTATGCGCCACATCCAAGATCATCAACGGTTTTTCACCGATAATTTGGAAGCGCCCTGGTAATTGAGCTGATTCCAAACCTCGATGAATAGCGGACTCAGTCACTTTTTGGGCAATATCAGCATCAATTTCCAATAAGCAACTCACCACACCGAGTGCTGTTGCTGCGTTTGCTAAAGGGACATTCGGTAACGGCAAATTATGCCATTCACGCTGTGAACTTTGCCACGACCAGCTATTTGCTTGCTCACTGTATTGCCAATCCGTCCCACGACGAAATAGCTTCGTGCCTAAATGCTCTGCCACTTGACTGATTGAAGCTGGCATATCCGGCTCACCAACCACACCATAATGGCCAGCACGGAAGATACCGGCTTTTTCATAACCAATATGTTCACGGTCTGAACCAAGCCAATCAGTGTGATCAAGTGCGATACTGGTGATTGCGGCTATATCTGCATCAACGACATTGGTCGCGTCTAACCGCCCACCTAAACCGACTTCTAAAATCACAATATCGAGTTTAGCCTGTTTAAATAATTGCAGTGCGGCCAGAGTGCCATATTCAAAATAGGTGAGAGAAATATCTGCTCGCTGAGCTTCAATTATGGCAAATGCCTCACAGAAATCAGACTCGGGAAGTTCTTGGCCTTGAATACGAACGCGTTCGGTATAACGGATAAGATGCGGTGAACTGTATACCCCAACTTTTAAGCCAGACGCCATAAATATGGACTCTAGTGTATGGCAAGTTGTCCCTTTTCCGTTGGTTCCCGTCACAGTGATAACTTTGGGGGCAGGCTGCGTTAAGTTCATTTTCCTAGCAACTTGACCAACTCGCTCCAACCCCATATCAATATTTTGGCTATGTAAGTCGGTGAGATAAGAAAGCCAAGCCTCCAATGGAGACTTGGCATTAGGAATGATTAGATTACTCATCATCTTTTTTATGCTTTTCAGAATCCTTTTTTGGCTCTTGGGCATCAAGTTCATCAACGGCATCGATGTCGATTTCAACCGTTTCCGCTACGATGATTGGTGTCTCATTAAAGCTTGGTTTATTGGTTAACATCGCCAATATTTCAGCTAAACGGTCACGCATCTCAGGGCGGCGAACAATCATGTCAATCGCGCCTTTTTCAAGTAAGAATTCACTGCGTTGGAAGCCTTGCGGTAATTTTTCGCGAACAGTTTGCTCGATAACACGTGGCCCTGCGAAACCAATTAACGCTTTCGGCTCTGCCACGTTAATATCGCCTAACATTGCCAAACTTGCAGACACCCCACCCATGGTTGGGTCAGTTAATACTGAAATGTAAGGTAAGCCACGCTCTTGCAGTTTTGCTAATGCGGCACTGGTTTTTGCCATCTGCATTAATGACAACAGTGCTTCTTGCATACGTGCACCGCCACTTGAAGAGAAACAGACCAACGGGCAGTTATCTTCCAGAGCTTGTTCAACAGCACGGACAAAACGCGCACCGACAACTGAAGCCATTGAACCGCCCATAAAGGCAAATTCAAACGCCGCAGCCACAACTGGCATACCTTTCAACGTGCCTTTCATCACGATGATCGCGTCTTTTTCACCGGTTTCTTTTTGTGCTGCAACAATACGATCTTTATATTTTTTTGAATCTTTGAACTTCAGAATGTCTTTAGGCTCAAGTTCGCTGCCTAATTCTGTTGTTGAGTTTTCATCAAGGAAGGTTTCTAAGCGCTGACGTGCGTGAATTCGCATGTGATGGTCACATTTTGGACACACGGATAAATTACGCTCTAATTCAGCACCATATAATACTTGCCCGCAGCTATCGCATTTAGTCCAAACTCCCTCTGGGATGTTGGCTTTGTGTGATTGGGTCAAGTTACCTTTCTTTAAAATTTTTTCAATCCAGCTCATTAATGGACCTTTTTGTCTGATTCACTCTGGTTATCACCAGTATGTAATTTTTTGCCATTAAACCACAATGATATCTCACTGTGGATAAAAACTTGTTAAACCATCTAGTGGTTATCGATTTTTTGCGCTGCCGCACGCTTTTCTTTCGCTGCTATTCGACGATGACGAATAATTTCAACAACGCCCGGCAAAATTGAAACAAAGATAATCGCGACTATCAGTAATTTCAAATTCTTTTGTACGAACGGTAATTCACCAAAGAAATAACCCGCATAAGTGAATAATAATACCCAAATAAATGCGCCCGTCACATTATAAAAAGCAAAGTGACGATAAGACATTTTACCCATTCCTGCAACGAATGGTGCAAAAGTTCTGACGATCGGCACGAAGCGCGCCAGTATAATCGCTTTACCGCCATGTTTTTCATAAAAAGCATGGGTTTTATCTAAATAAACCCGACGAAAAATCTTCGAGTCCGGATTTTTGAATAATTTCTCACCAAAAATACGCCCAATGGTGTAGTTTACCGCATCACCAATAATCGCTGCAGTAATCATTAACGCGACCATTAAATGGACATTCAGGTCATTGCTGTCTAATGACGAAATCGCGCCAGCAACAAATAATAACGAATCTCCCGGTAAAAATGGTGTGACCACTAACCCTGTTTCACAAAATAGGATCAGAAACAGGATACCATAGACCCACGTACCATAATCTCTGACCAGTTCAGCAAGATGTACATCGATGTGTAAAATAAAGTCGATAATAAAAGTGATAAATTCCATATAATCCTCATCAATAATAGCATCCATGCTATTTGCAATAATTATGAGATAAATAAAAATTCGCTTTACATCAGTTCATCTGCCAGAAAAAGCGGCCCCATCACATTCTGAGGTAGTTCAAACTTCTCTGGGTAATCGACACTCACCAAATACAACCCTTCTGCTCTTGCAGTTGCAGCTGCCTTTGTACGGTCTTTTAATTCAAGAAGATGCGCCATCCAATCAATGTTTTGGTTACCACATCCAATCTCCAACAGACTTCCGACAATATTTCTCACCATATGGTGAACAAATGCATTGGCTTTGATGTCTACCACCACATAATTACCGTGGCGACTGACATTCACATGCATCACATTACGCCATGGCGACCTTGACTGACACTGGACTGCTCTGAATGAGGTAAAATCACGCTCACCCAATAGTGCCTGTGCCGCTTCATGCATTCTTTTTTCATCGAGTGGATAATGAAAATGCGTTACGCCACTCGATAAAATCGCAGGCCGATAACGATGATTAAAAATCACGTAACGATATCGACGCGCTGTTGCACTAAAACGTGCATGAAACTCTTCAGCCACCGGTTTACACCAGCGAACAGCGATATCCGCAGGTAAATGGGTATTCGCCCCCATAGTCCAAGCCGCTTCTTTACGAATGGCAGAGGTTTCGAAATGCACCACTTGCCCGGTAGCATGGACACCCGCGTCTGTACGCCCTGCACAAAACACACTAATTGGCTCCGCTGCAATTTTTGACAAAGCTTCCTCTAAACAGCCTTGAACACTTTTAACTTCTTGCTGACGTTGCCAACCAAAATAACGACTGCCGTTGTATTCAATACCTAATGCGATTCGATACAACTGTGTAGACTCAGACATTAGTAAAACAGCTCCTGAGCCAGTTTCTCTGCTGTTTCTACCGCCATCAATGCGCCACCGAAACGCACGTTATCAGCCACTGACCAAAACTGTAAAATTTCTGGTATGCCGTAGTCATTACGTACACAACCTATGCTTAATTGGTCATGACCAGACGCGTCAGTCACCTGGGTAGGATAATCACCCTCTTCTGAGACCTGAATATCTTCAAAACGTTCAAGTTCTTCGTTAGCTTCTTCTGCGCTCATTGGGCGCAACGTTTCTAAATGAACGACTTGCGCATTCCCATAAAAAACAGGGGATTGAATAAAGCTAACGGCCACTGGTAAGCCATCATCTTGCAGTACTTTACGCACTTGCTCAACCAAACGACGTTCATGAACGACACTGCCTTCCATGTCAGTCAATAATGGCAACATATTAAAGGCTAATTGCTTACTAAAACGGCCTTCTTCAGCAGGAATACCATTTAATAAACGCGCACTTTGCCCTGCCAGCTCGTCGACAGCGGCTTTACCATAACTGGAAACCGACAACATATTGGTTAAGGTAATACGCCCTAACCCTGCCGCGTCCATCAGCGGTTTGATTGCCGTTAATAATTGACTCACTGAGCTGTCTGCCAATGAAATAATATTACGGTTGCGATAATCAGCGAGTACTTGCGGATTCACATTTGGGACAATCAGTGGTACATCGGGTTCTTGAGCAAATACGCCGCTAGTATCAATGACAATACACCCTTCCTGCGCCGCTAATTCAGCGTATTGTAGGCTGACACCTTCATTCGCTGCAAAAAAGGCAATTTGTGCCTGTGACCAATCAAAATCAGTCACGTTTTCAACTTGAATACTTTTGCCATTAAAACGTACGCTCTCCCCTGCACTACGCTCACTGGCCAGTAAATACAGCTCGCCGACTGGGAATTCTCTTTCTTGTAACAGTGAAATAATAGCTTCACCTACAGCACCGGTTGCGCCTAATACTGCAATATTCCAACCTTCAGTCATGGCTATTCCTCTAAAAAATAAAAAATTAAATAGCCCCAATTGGCGCTATTTAATAGGTGATCATTTTAACTCATTTATTTTGTGCTAACTAAACTTGCCTTAAAACCCAGTGCATTGAGTTTTGATGCCGTTTGTTCATCATCACAAATCACTTCAAGGGATGACCATTCACGACGTTCTTGATAATTTTTACGCAGTTTATCAAATTCGCCTTTTACCCCTGCAACCGCTCTTAACGCTGCGTCATCTCGGCGCACATCATACACGAGATGCACTAACCTTTTGAGCTGGTTTTGCGTTAATTTACCATTGAAAGTTAATTGACTGATATCTGGCTTAGGCAATAAGGATGAAAGGGAAATTTGTGACGATTTGCCGAGAAACTGGCAGTAAGCTTCATAAACTTGCGTCGTTCCTCGGGCTTTGCCTTCTAACGTATAGCCCGCAATATGCGGAGTACCGATATCCACTAATGCTAAAAGTGCAGTGTCTAAATCTGGTTCTGGCTCCCACACATCTAAGATAACGCTCAGTTTTTTTCCTCGATTAAGCACAGATAATAATGCTTTATTATCAACTACTTCACCTCGACTTGCGTTAATTAAAATGGTGCCATCTCGTAATTTTGCTAAACCCGTTTCATCCATATAATGGAAAGTTTGATATTCCCCAGACATATTCAGCGGAGTATGGAAGGTTATCACGTCAGCTTGCTTGAGCACATCTTCAAAAGAAACAAATAGCTCGTCGTCCCCTTTGGCTGCACGCGGTGGGTCACAGAGTAATGTTTTGACTCCCCAAGCCGATAACCTAGCAGCTAAACGCCCTCCGACATTACCAACACCAATAATTCCTACTGTTTTATCACGCAAATCAAAGTTGTCGCGTTCCGCTAGCAGTAATAGTGAGGAAAAGACATATTCAACGACCGCTATCGCATTACAACCCGGTGCTGATGAAAAACCAATATTTGCGGTTGATAACCACTCGGTATCAATGTGGTCAAAACCGGCTGTCGCGGTTCCAACAAATTTAACCGGTGTATTACCGAGCAGTGATTCATTAACCTTAGTGATAGAACGTACCATTAATGCATCTGCATCAATTAATTCTTGTTCTGGTATAGGACGCCCCGGTACCGCTTTCACTTCACCAAGCTCACTAAATAAAGTTTGAGCATATGGCATATTCTCATCGACTAAAATTTTCACGCTGTTGTCCCAATCAATCACTTGTTTGTTGTGTGTCGTTATATAGATAAATGGAGCAATATTTTGCCACGGTTTAAGCCAGATGCCTATGAGAGGTTACCTTCTACTGTAAATTCTTTCGCTCGAAAACGATCTGGTGTCACACCTGATATTTGCTGGAACATCGCAATAAAGGCGGATGCCGAGCTATATCCAACATCCAATGCAACTTCATGTACACTTTTTCCTTTTTCTAGCCCGGCAACGGCATGTAGGTAGCGTAAACGTTGACGCCATTCACTAAACGACATTCCTAACTCTTGCTGGCAGCGCCTTGATAATGTGCGTTCCGATGTATAATAGCGTTTTGCCCATTGTGCTAACGTTGTGTTATCTGCAGGGTCACCTTGTAGCTCTAACAAGATGGGAGCAAGAAATTTATCTTTTGAAACAGGTAAATAGGTGTCTTGGCATGGAGACAATGGAAATTGATCAATCAGCACATGAGCCAAACGCAAGTCTTGCTCTGTTTCAGGCTGAACAATACCGCGTTGATACATATCCGTCATAATTGATTGAAATATCGGACTAAGCTTAATCACACACGGCCGTTGAGCCAGCACTTGATTGTATTCATGAGCAAAATCTATAATCCGAAATTTGACACTTTCTTTATTAAAGCTAGCATGGGGGATATTCGCAGGGATCCAAATGCAAAACTCTGGCGGCGCTAAATAATGTTGGCCAGCCACCTCCATTTCCATGATGCCACACACCACATACAGCATTTGTCCAAAAGGATGCGAATGGGATTTATACTCAGTGAGGGCGGCAGTTTGCTCATGCCGAAAAGCAACCAATTCAGGCTCTGCGATATTACATTCGCTGATTTGCCAAATGTCTGATTTTAAATTTTCCATGGTACCTGTCTGAAAAGCGTTATCGATTGTCTGGTTATCAGTATATATAAAAAATCGGACAGATGTATACTAGCGCCCATTCAATATGGGAGAGTGTTTTAATGAAAAATCTTCTTTTTCCGCTGATTGCGGTTTTATTATGGTCAATTAATGCCATTGTTAACAAAGCAGCATCAACCGCTATTGACCCTGCGGCAATCTCTTTTTACCGTTGGGCGCTGGCCTTGCTTGTAATGACGCCTTTTGTATTACGTTCTGTGCTTCGAAATTTTAAAATGGTCAGGAAGCATTGGTGGCAGCTTGCCATTTTAGGCGCTTTAGGGATGATGCTATACCAAAGTTTAGCTTATTATGCCGCGCACAGCGTGAGCGCTACTTTTATGGGAATTATGAACTCCATGATCCCATTACTAACAGTAATTATTAGTATTTTTGTACTACGCGTTATTCCTACCGTGGGGATTGTGCTAGGTTCAATTCTTTCATTATGTGGATTAGTGTGGTTAGTGAGCCAAGGAAGCCCAAGCGCGTTATTCTCACAAGGCTTAGGCCAAGGGGAAGCCATGATGTTGGTTGCGTCTGCGGCATATGCCCTGTACGGTGTGCTTACTAAACGTTGGTCAATCCAGTTATCCAGTTGGGACTCACTGTACGTTCAAGTTTTCTTTGGCGTTATCATGCTGTTCCCTAATTTCTTATTAGCTGAAGATGTCTCTCTGAACAGTCAAAATATCGGTTTAGTGGTATTTGCAGGTATTGCGGCTTCCATTATTGCGCCTGCATTATGGATCCAAGGAGTTATGCGCCTTGGGGCGAATACAACCTCCATTTTTATGAACCTAGCACCCGTTTTCACCGCCATTATCGCCATTTTTGCCTTAGGTGAAGAACTCAAAAGTTACCATTTAATCGGTGGTGGTGTGGTCTTACTCGGGGTAATGTTAGCGCAACAATTACGTACGCCACTGACAGAATTATTCCGCCGTGAAAAAAAGGTGGTTCAAGAGGATTCTTGCCAGTAGAATAGAGTTACAAAAGCAATAAATGCAATGTCGTCACTCATATGCCCCACGTTGTGGGGCTATGTTTGAAATCCTCTTCATTCCTTCGTTTATTTTCCTTTAATATTCCTCATTATTAATACTTTGTGACATTTTAAAATCACTCAATTCACCTTTAGTTCGCCCATCATTGGTATCATTTATCGGATTACCGTTTTTCAGATGAAGGATAATCCGATTGAACCTTCTGAAATTCCAATTAGACTTAAGCAAAATCAAATACCCCTTTAGGAGTATCAACTCCACTCAATAAGCCGTTATAGCGCGATAAATCTAAATGGATCGTGGCAAGTAACCACTATGATAAGGAATGACAATGACTAAGCCGTTTAAAGTTGGGTTGCTCGTATTGATAATAATTGCTGTAGCCATTGGCATTTATTTCGTCAATACCACCAACTCATCCTCTCCCTCACAATTAGGCTATGATTTATATCAACAAGGTGAATCTCAAGCTGCGTTTGAACAATTCCAAAAAACCGCAGAGAAAGACTCACAATCCGCTTTCGCCTTAGCGATGATGTATAAAGACGGTATTGGCACGAAAGCCGATGATGTGGCAGCTCAAAACTGGCTAATTAAAGCGGCGGAAGCTAACAATAAAAATGCGTTATATAACCTTGGCTTTTTCCGTTATAAACACCTAATAGAAGACACTTCAACAGATGAAAATGGGTTAACCTCTTTAACTAAAGCCGCTGACCTCGGTGTAAAAGAAGCACAAGAAATGGTTGGAGGTATTTATTTAGCTGATAAATACGAAGAAGTACCGCAAAATATCGAACTCTCTCGCCAATATTTTACGTTGGCCTCTGACCAAGGCTCAAGATTGGCCAAATTTGCCTTGGGTTATATCGCTCATGACATAGAGAATGACAGTAAAAAAGCCGTTGAAATATTAACACCGCTTGTTAGCAACGACTTTCCCTTACCCGCGATGTTACTCGCATCAATTTATGAAGATGGCGGTAACGGCGTACCACCGAACCCGTTACTAGCCAAAAAGTACGAACGCCTCTCTTTTTCCTCTGCGCTAGAATACATTTCTGACGCAAGTGAATTAGAACCAGGAGCTTTATCATTGTATGGCTCACAAACAGAAGAAGAAAAACAAAAAGTCATCACTAATTTAGAAGAGCGTGCTAGCCGTGGTGACGAGAACGCTATCTATGCTCTGTACCAAAAATATATGACTGGCGATGGCGTGCGGAGAAATAAAAACCGTGCGATGGCTTATATCCGGCCGCTTGTAGAGGCCAAACAACCTAAAGCCTTATATTTAAATTACCAAGCCGACAAAGATCGTATTCAGGATTTAACTGATGCCGCTGAAGGCCAATATCCTCCCGCAATGTATCAGGCTTATAAAGTCTATTCAGGCAGTACATTTAGCGACGTTAAGCGTGATGACGCTTTAGCTGAAAAATATCTCACCGCTGCAGCAGATCTTGGTGATTTAGACGCGCTAGTTACCATCAATCAACGAGCGATTTCCAGTTACGAGTTTCCAACCCGAAAACTCAGTAATACTGTCGCTAAATACACCCCTATTTTAATAGAAAAATATCCGAACTCCGCAGAAGCTTTAATGGTAGCCAGTGATGTTTATAGTGTTAAAGGCAGTCCGTTGTTTTCACCAGAAAAAGCCTTCGCTGCTCTAGAAAAAGCAAATCGTATAGATCCCACTTATGATGCTCAAGTGCAATTAGCACGTTATTATATTATTGCATTTGGTACTAAGCAGGATGTGCAAAAAGCGGCTAAGTTACTCATCGACAACCTTAATGCAAACGGTTATCCATCAACCGCTGAGCGCCTATTAGTACAATTATATTATCGCTATGATATTAAAGCACTTATCGATGAAAAAACGATTATCGATATCCTCAAAGAGGATGTCATTAAACGCGAAAATTATTCCTTAGCTTATTTATATGCTGATTATTTACTCAAAGAGGATGCAGAAAAAAATAGCGATCACGCTTTTGATTTATATGAAAAATCAATTAATCGTAATTATAATAGCCAAGTTTATTATGCCGCTGCATTATTAAAATACCGACCAACAGAAACCGATAAAATCGCTAACCTAGTTGTCAATGTACTCCATTCACCTCAAGCACAAGCTGAATTACGCCCACATGAGCTACAAATCGCTCAAGATGTTTTGTTAAAAACTGGTTTAAATCGCGCTGACACAAAAGCAATTTTGGTAAAAATGGCGTTATATGATAACCATGCTGAGGCACAAAAATTAATTGAGCCACTCATTAATCATGATGCTGATATCACCTATTTATATGGGATCAATAAACTGACTCAATTAACTCAAGTTGACACGTTAAGTGATGCTGAAATAAAACCAATATACGATTATATTTTAAAGGCGGCAGAATTAGGCAGTGCATCCGCTTATTTATATATCGCACAAAACCTTGATGGCGTCACTTATCACAATGATAAGGCGTATTATAAATCTCGCTTCCAACAAATTACTGGACTGACTCAAAAAGATTTAATTCCTCAATATAAAAAATGTGCAGCACTTAAAAACAACCGCTGCTTATATGAGTTAGGGGAAATTTACCAAGACGGTAACTACGGGGAAGATGCCAATTATGATACCGCCCTTTTCTATTACAACCAAATTTCTGACCCTGATTATAGCTTTTTAAAATCGCGTAAACGAGAAATTGAAAAATCTAAAGCCTCGTTTGCCAATATTCAAGTAAAAGTGAAGCAAAACGACCCTGACGCGTTGCGCACACTGGCCAATGCATATAAATATGGTAATTATGGACAGAAAGTCGATCAGAAAAAATGGCTTGAATATTTAGAGAAAAGTGCAAAATTCAATCAAGAAAGCGCACTTGAAGAGCTCATTGATTATTACCAACAAGATCAATACCTTGATGCCAATAAAGCGAAAATATTAGGTTATTACGACCAATTAGCCGCCCTTGGTAGCAAAGACTATACCCGTAAACTGGCACATCAATATTTAAAAGGTAGCCAGCTTGTTCAGCCTAATCGACAAAAAGCACGTGAGTATTACCTTAAATCAGGCAGTTGGGGTAATGAATTCATCAAGTACATGGATGATTATGATATTGGCATGAAAACGCTCAATGACAGCCCTTCTGCAAAATACAAAGTGGGCCGAGCTTATTTCTATGGCCAAGGTGTCAAGGAAGATCGTTTTGAAGCGGCTAAATACCTAAAACAAGCGAGTGATGAAGGGAATGACTACGCCATCGCACTCTATAGTGAGATGCGCTATATGGGCGTGCTAAATGACGAAAAAAACGCTTGGTTAATGGCACCTGATTGGGATGAAGCCATCATTTATTTACGCAAACATTCTAATCCAAAACGGGTTGATGATTATATTGAAGTCTATGAAACCCTCGTTGTTCCTGCCCAAAAAGGCGATACAGCCGCTTATATTAAACTCGGGGATTGGTATAGTTCGCGCGGTAGAGATCTCGCGGCGCAAGATTGGTATAAGAAAAGTATCAAGGCTGGCAATTTAGCCGCTTATCAACCCCTTGATTCAGTGACTGAAGATAGCCAAGCAAAACGTCAGAATTACATTGAAGGTACGGCTCAAGGAGACCTTTTCTCTAAAATTCAATTAGCCCAAACTCATTTATATGATAGCGAAATTCTTTCTGGCTCTCCTGAATATGATTTAGCCATTCAATATCTACAAGAAGGTATGAAATCAACCGATGAGAAACTTTCTAATAACGCCTTCAATGCGCTGGTGGATTTGTATCGAGATGGGATTAAAGATGAAAAAAGGAAGCTCAACCGCCCCAAAGATGAACAAAAATATTTAGCGTTGCTACTCAGTGAAGAAAACCATCGTACCGGAGCACTAGTGAACTTGTATCACTATTATGCCAATAGTGATAACACTCGAGCCTTAACTTATTTACAACAGGCTTATGATAAGGGCGATTTAGCCGCAACCAAAAAGCTCTATCAGATCTATTACCCCGGTAAATATTGTAGCAACAGCGATAATGTAGATATGGATAAAGCAAGCCGATATTTGAAGGAGTGGATTGAAAAAAGCAATTTCCAGAAAAATACCGACAAACACTATATTCATTATCCAGAAAGTCTTTCTGAAGAGATGGGAACCACCTATTTAAAAGGCGATTGCAATGTTGATAACAATATCGACAAAGCCATCGAATGGTATAAAATTTCGTTATATTACCATCCAACATATGCACTTGACGCAATTTATGAAGCATATGTAGAAAAAGGTGATGCCAAACAAGCCTATTACTACGCATTGCAACTTGATAAAAAACCAAGTTCTATTGAGCTAATGGATAAACTTTCAGCTCAAGATAAACAAGAGGTTGAGAAACAAGTTGCCGATGAAAAAGCCTACGAGAAATATGGCCGTTTTGCCGAGCAAATTGAAAAACAGCGAGTCGAAGCTGAGGCAGGAGACAAAATGTCAGCCTTTTCATTAGGTATCGCTTACGCACGCGGAGAACGTGTCCCCGAAGATACACAAAAGATGATCTACTACTATGAATTAGCAGGGAAAAATGGCTACCCTCGTGCTTATAATATTTTAGGCAATCTTTACCGTAAAGATAATGAGCGTGGCATTGAAAAAGACTTCCCGAAAGCGCTTTATTATTTTGATTTAGGCGCGCAACAAAATGACAGTAATACTGCACATTTAGCTGGGGATATGCTCTATTTTGGCCAAGGCATGCCAAAAGATTATGTCCGCGCAGCAAAATATTACGATATGACAGACCTTGAACAAGGTAACCACCACGCTATGGCAAAATATAAGCTCGCTTATATGTACTATAACGGCTGGGTAGGTAACAAAACCAAGGAAGATATCCAAAAAGCCCATGATTACCTTGAACTGGGTGCTAAGTACCAAGATAAGGATTCCATTAAAGCTCTCAAAGAGTGGGATTTCAGTCTAATTCATAACTAATTGAACTATGAAGGCGCTAATTTCCTTTGGCGCCTTTATCTACAACTATCATTTTTATAACCAGATAAAAACATTTCATAACTTCCATCTATAATATAATTTAAAAAATTATTGGCTAATAATTCAAATTATATTAATCGTATTTTTATATAAAATAAAAATTAGTCTCTCTCCTTTTGTTCGATTATATTAAACCTGTTTACATGCAGGTCTAATAATCATTAACATGGAGTGTTTACTATGAATACAAACCAAATATCAAATTTAAACAAAAAAGAAAAACCACAAGGTAATATAAACAACCACAATATATCTCAGGAAACTAATCATTCTGCAACCCTATCAATTTTTGAAAAACCATTCAATGACGCTTCTCGTTTAAAAAAGATAGTCAAAGATTCCCATGAAAACTTAAAAGAAAGCAATAATATTTATATTAAAATACTAAATAAAATTGGCAAGCTACAAACTCATGTAAAATATACAAGCGTAGAATGGTTCAAATTACAGTACATAGAAACTGAAGTTAGAAACCTATTAATCAAACAAATGGATAAATTAAACACACTAGATAAAGCAAATAATGAATATAATAAAACCCTCCAAAACAATACCACTAAAAATTCTTCACTAGGTGATAAAGAACACATTTTAGAATTAACCAGCCAATTAAAAACAAAATTATCTCAATATAAATCCATAGAGGTATCAGATTTAGATATTAAAAGGCTATTGGAGCTAAACGATCAGGTACACAACATATTTAATTCAAAAGAAAAAAATACACCTAAAGAAATCGTTGATCTTTTAGACTCTATAAATATAGAAGTCAATAATTTTAATAAAGTGTTAGATGATACCGATGTTTTATTCAAACTATACTTAGAAAAAACAGTCGATATTCAAGAAAAAAGGTTATCTATTATAGATAAAACGTACAAACTTGAATTAAAAGCAGAGCAATTAGCTATAACCCACAAAGATACAACAAATAAAATCAAAGAATCACTAGAAAGCCTAAACAATGAAAACTCTAATTATCATAAAGATAAAAACACTATTAATAAAATAAGTAAATATATTTTAGAACTAAATGCTGACAACGCAGAAATTC
This sequence comes from Providencia sp. PROV174, assembly GCF_028480685.1. Taxonomy (NCBI): domain Bacteria; kingdom Pseudomonadati; phylum Pseudomonadota; class Gammaproteobacteria; order Enterobacterales; family Morganellaceae; genus Providencia; species Providencia sp. PROV174. Next base: position 58,384 of record NZ_JAMPOT010000007.1, on the reverse strand, counting down.
AACATTTAACTTCAAACATACAAGAAATAAAAAACCATAAAAATTTAAATCACACCATTAAACACTTTAACAATTATAAAGAATTCGACAGAAATGCTTTTATCGAAAGCCAATCAAATAATAATAAGTTTAGTTTGCTTACTGAGTCATTAAAATCATTTGATAGATTTAAAATTAACATTGAATTAACCATAAAAAATCAAATATTAACTTCTGAGTTAATGCCTCCATTTATTTATGTTGATAAAGAAAGATATCATAAAAACATCGAAAATAAATTAGACAAATTATTTAGCCTAATTTACCAACGAATTCAAATTGAATTAAAAAATAAAGCGAATCTATATAAAAACAAACAGACATTCTTACACGAAATAGATAAATTAGAAAACGACATGTCTATCATAAAGGATAATTTATCTAATTATCTCGCTGAAAATACGATACTGAAAAACCCCAAAAAAATCCGTAACGACATTGAAAATTTAATATCTCAGCATTATGATTATCTAATAAAAACAAAAGTTTCCCTGAGACTCATTAATTTAGAACTAAATAATAACTTATATTTATCTTCTCAATATTCTAGTCCGATGCCTTTCATTATTAATATTAATGAAGAAGACGTTAATATAACAATAGAATATGAAAATCTAAATATGAAAGCAGATACTTATATTTCTCAGATTCATAATTTTGTTCCATTAAAATCGATTTCCTCTGAAACCAGTGAGGGAAATTATTACCAAACGATTGGCGATAAAATAAATGCATTACGAAATACTACTTCTTTAATTGAATCACTTAATGAAAAGATTAACTTGAAAAAAAAACCAGATATGTCAATAGATATTGACAAACGAAATACACTAATGAATCAAAAAAAAGATGAAGAAATAAATCTAACAGAATTTATTTATCAGCATTTGGACTATCGCGATAGAAAATGGTCCCATAAAGACACACTTTCTTTGGTTAAGGAAATATACCAAACTGACTCAAAAATAAGAGAAAAAAAATTACTTATGGAACAAAAAGGAAAAATACACCTGCTGGGCATACATAACGTACCTACAAATACTAACGATTATTATAATCTCGCAGACACATTAATCCGATTCATAGCCGGCTTCTCACAACAAATGACAAGCAGTAATTTTAACTCAGAGCTTTCAAATAACACACTACCACAGGTGTTAGTACCAATACGAAACTAAGTGCATCAAGTTTTATTATTCTTAAACTTTGTCACTAATGGAACGCCCTAATTAGGGCGTTCTTTTCAGTGTGGCGCTTGGCTTGCTTTAAATGCAATTCTAACCAACAATCCATTAAGTAACTCACTTTTTAATAACTGTGGTTCAGAACCATGATAACTGGCAATATCCTTCACTAAAGCAAGCCCTAGTCCTGCACCTTCCTTTCCTAACGCGTTATTTAATCGAGTAAAAGCTTCCATAGAACGGTTAATTTTAGCGTCTGGGATCCCAGGACCTGAATCCTCTACCTCCAAAATCCAATGAAGATGGTCATCACTGCTGACCACACGAACGGTGACCACTCCATTTGCAGGGGTATATTTGATAGCATTATCAATTAAATTTGCACACATCTCTGCTAATAAAATAGGCTCGCCTTTAATCCATGCCGTTTCCGCACCTTCATAACCTAAATCAATGTGTTGGCTTTCTGCTTGGGGTAACCGAGTGAAACAGGCTTGGTGAACAATATCCACCAAATTTATGGCGCGATACTGTGTAATGGCTTCTTTCTCATGGGCTTTTAAGCGTGATAGCTGCAAAAGCCTATCCGTCAAATTGATCGTGTTATCAAGAGTTTTATCAATGGCTTGTAAACTCTGTTGCCTTTGGGTTTCATCCTGACTATTAATCGCGACAGAAACCTGTGTTTTGAGAACAGTTAGCGGCGTTTTAAGTTGGTGAGAGGCATCCGCACTAAACCGTTCTTGCCGTCGAACCATCCGCTTTAGGCGGGAAATATAGCGGTTTAATGCATCAATTAATGGTGATAAATCAGACCACGGCAGTAAATCAGGCAATGGGGTTAAATCATTAGCGGAACGGCTTAACATTAAATGGGATAATTTTTTTAGCGGTGCCAATAACTTGCTAAGCAAAATATAGGCAAGTACCAAAGTTAAAAACACCACAGTGCCTTGGCTCATCAGTGCAGAAATTAATAATTGATTAGCAAGATCTTGTCGCGAATAAACTGTTTCCGCCACACGGATTTCAACCATCCCGGTGATACCGCCTTCATTAATGGGTTGATAAAATGCAGCAATGCGGATAGGTAAGCCTTTGTACTGCGCATCATAAAAATAAACTAGCGCAGTATAATGCTGTGAGCGCATCCAATACGGGGGAATCGGCGGTAAGTCATCATAACCAGAGATAGTTTCACCGTCCGGGGAAATAACTTGATAAAAAATTCGGTCATTATTATTCAGCTCAAAGCTATCAAGCACGACATAAGGCACACTGACTGAGAGGTGCCCATCGACGACTTGCAAGCGCTCCGCGACGGTTCGAGCTGAAGCTAATAATGTGCGGTCATAGGCTAAGTTTGCGGCATTTTTTGCACTGTAGTAGTGCGTATAAACCGAAAAACTTCCCAATAAAATGAGGGGGATACCGAAGAAGAGCAGCAACTGATGAAAGAGAGAGCGTGGATGAGAGACTAATTTCATACACTACACTGCTCTAATCGGTATCCCAATCCGCGTAAGGTATTGATGTTAACATCCGAACCGGCAAGTTTTTTTCTAACACGGTGAACATATAACTCAATACTTTGTAAATTGGCTTCATCTGACAGCGAAAACACCTGCTCAAATAATTGCATTTTAGAAACAGGGCGCCCTCGTCGATGAAATAAGGTGTTTAACACCGCATATTCTCTTGGCGTCAAGCCAAGTGGTTCTTGTCCTAATAAGAAATAACCGTCCTCATGGAAACTGAGTAAACCAAACTGTTGTGATTCATTCACTTGCCCTTGACTACGTCGCAATAAAGCGCGAAGACGCGCTTCTAATTCCGCAATATCAAAAGGTTTTGTCAGGTAGTCATCAGCCCCTGCATTTAGCCCTTGTACTCGGTCGGCTACGTCTGAATTCGCCGTTAATAACAAGACTGGCGTTTCTTGATGACGTTTGCGCATTTGCGCTAATACCTCAAGCCCGCTCATTCTCGGGAGTGATACATCTAACACGACCAATTCATAGTGCTCAGTTTGTAATAACTGGTCTGCTATCGCGCCATCACTAGCAACATCAACTGCAAACCCAGATGACGACAAAGCCTTCTGTAACCATAATGACAATTCGTCATGATCTTCAACCAATAAAATTCTCATTCCGCATACTCATTATAATTATTTATCAGTATACGTTGGCATTCCATTGAATGAATGGAAAGCAAATGTGCGCATATTTACTGTGTCCATCACAACTATTGTTAATAAACACCATTAACGTGATTAATTTAACATTAAGTTAACATAACAAAAAAGCAAAAATACAAAACAATCTGATATATATCACATAAAAATAATAATATTTGTTAATGAAAGGTAAATGAAAGCTTCATCAGACAATGATGCCATACCAACACAACAAGAAGTAAACAATATATACCTCTAATTATTGTCTTAGTAAGGAAAAAAGAATGAAAAAATTCACACAGAAGGCCTTAGCAACAGCAATATTTTTAGTTGGCATCAACCAAGCAAATGCCCTACCTGAACGAACAGAATGTATTGCCCCCGCCAAACCTGGCGGTGGTTTTGATTTAACCTGTAAATTAGTACAAGTGTCTCTTCTTGAAACCAAAGAAATCGAAAAACCAATGCGAGTGACCTACATGCCTGGCGGTATTGGCGCGGTCGCTTATAACGCCATTGTCGCTCAACGCCCTGCAGAACCTGGCACCATTGTTGCTTTCTCCGGCGGTTCTTTACTCAATCTTGCTCAAGGTAAGTTTGGTCGCTATAACGAAAATGATGTGCGCTGGCTGGCTAGTGTCGGAAGCGATTACGGTATGATTGCCGTGCGTGCGGACTCACCGTATAAGACTCTTAAAGATTTAATGGATACCTTCAAAAAAGATCCTAATAGCATTGTCTTTGGTGCAGGAGGGTCGATTGGTAGCCAAGATTGGATGAAAACCGCCTTATTAGCCAAAGCCATTGATATTGACCCTCGCAAAATGCGTTACGTGGCTTTTGAAGGGGGCGGAGAAACCTTAACGGCACTACTGGGTAACCATATTCAAGTCCTTTCAGGGGATATCAGCGAAATGACGCCGTATATCAATGAAGGCAAAATTCGTATCCTTGCTGTCTACTCAGACAAACGCCTTGGAGATGGTTTATCTGACATCCCAACAGCTAAAGAACAAGGCTATGACATCGTTTGGCCAATCATTCGCGGTTTCTATATGGGGCCCAAAGTGTCTGATGCCGACTATAACCAATGGGTTGAAGCCTTCCAAAAACTGCAACAAACCGACGAATTCAAAAAACAGCGCGAACTCCGCGGCTTATTTGAATACAACTTAACCGGGCAAGAACTCGATAGCTATGTCAAAAAAGAAATCGAGCAATATCGTGAACAAGCCCGTGCCTTCGGTTTAGCTAAATAACGGAGTGAGCGATGAGCCAACGCATATTTGCCATAGTTTGGCTAATACTGTGTGCTATCGGAATTTATATTGGTTGGGGGATCCAAAGTGAGTTTAGTTATGAACCACTGGGCCCCCGCCCTTTTCCGGTTGTCATACTCTCTTTAATGGCGCTTTGTGCCCTTGCCTTACTATTTGGCAAGCAAGAAGCCGTTGAATGGCCAAAACCCTATGTATTACGTCGTTTAGTTTTGTTAGTCGTTGCACTTGTTATCTATGCATGGGCTTTTGAATGGTTAGGATTCCCGATTGCCACCAGTTTACTCACCATCAGTATTGCTCTGCTATTTGGTGCAACGCCTATCGCCGCGATTATTTCCGGCCCCGTCTTAGGTATCTTTCTATTCTATGCCTTTGATAAATGGCTAGATGTAACCTTACCTATTGGTAGCTTGCTTAATTAAGGAACGAAATCATGGAAACTTGGATGTACCTATCACAAGGTTTTGAGGTTGCTCTTGTTCCTCAAAATATCTTGATCGCCTTAATTGGCTGTTTTATTGGTACTATTGTTGGGATGCTTCCCGGCCTCGGCCCCATTAATGGTGTTGCTATTTTGCTACCACTGGCCTTTGCACTTAAATTACCAGCTGAGTCTGCATTAATCTTACTCGCCACGGTTTATTTAGGTTGTGAATATGGTGGGCGCATCTCATCAATATTGCTCAACGTCCCTGGCGATGCCGCGGCAATCATGACCACACTAGATGGTTACCCGATGGCAAAACAAGGTAAAGGTGGCGTTGCACTGTCAATTTCTGCGGTGAGTTCATTCATTGGCTCAACGATTGCGATTGTGGGTATTATTTTATTTGCTCCTTTATTAGCGCAATGGTCTTTGGCTTTCGGGCCTGCTGAGTATTTCGCTTTGATGGTTTTTGCTATCGCCTGTTTGGGCAGTATGATGAGCCAAAACCCAATTAAATCGCTATTAGCGGCATTAATTGGTTTATCACTTGCTACTGTGGGTGTAGATGCCAACTCTGGGGAATATCGTTTTACCTTTGATAGCGTACATTTATCAGATGGTGTGCAGTTTATCGTCGTAGTTATTGGTTTGTTCTCTGTTAGTGAAATTTTATTGATGCTAGAAGGCACGGCAACAGGCCAAGGACTGATCCGTAAAACAGGTAGAATGCTGTTTAATCGCAAAGAGGCCAAAGCGTGTGCTGGCCCTGCTTTACGCTCCTCTTTCATTGGGTTCTTTGTTGGCGTTTTACCGGGTGCCGGTGCCACCATTGCCAGTGCTATCACCTATATGACTGAAAAGAAAATCAGTGGCGAAAAAGGCGATTTTGGTAATGGTGATGTTCGCGGTGTCGCTGCACCAGAAGCGGCCAATAATGCCTCTGCGTGTGGTTCATTTATCCCGATGTTAACCCTTGGCGTTCCGGGCTCAGGGACAACTGCGGTAATGATGGGGGCGCTAACGCTCTATAATATCACCCCAGGCCCAGGTATGTTTACTGAGCAACCTGATATTGTTTGGGGGTTAATTGCAGCTTTGTTAATTGCTAACGTAGTTCTGCTCATCATGAATATTCCATTAATTGGCTTATTCACGCGTATGTTAACGGTTCCATTATGGTTTTTAGTCCCTGCGATTGCTTGCATTTCTGCTGTCGGGGTATATGCCGTTCACAGTACGACATTTGATTTGTTACTCATGATGGGGCTTGGCGTATTTGGGTTTATTCTACGAAAAATGAACTTCCCACTTTCGCCATTAATTTTAGGGTTTGTATTGGGGGAAATGCTAGAACAAAACTTACGCCGTTCATTATCCATCAGTAATGGAAATTTCGATATTCTGTGGAGCAGTACGATTTCTCAAAGTTTATTAACACTGGCGGTATTAGTACTAATTCTTCCGCCTATTGTAAAACGTATTCGTAAACGTAAACATTCCTCTGTTTCATAATTCACGGTTGTTCATACGATAACTGCTGTTCATACAATCTCTGTAAAACTTTGCCCCAGTGTGATTTTGGGGCATTTTTTTACTTAAATTTTGTATTTCGACTTTATTTTTAATATGTTGAGTACAGCGACTCATGAGAACGAATGACTTGGCTAGCACTGGCTATCACTTCGTTTCGATAGATAAAATTAGGCAGTATATGGCCGTTTATCTGTTGCCTACTTGTGTGCTTTTTAGTAAATAATGGGCAGGAAATAGAACAATTTCTCACTCTATAAATCATGTTACTAAATTTCGTGGTAATAATTTTAAGTACACGATGCGTTAAAATATTAAAGTCATTTTTCCAATATCTACATCTTGTGAAATTCATATAATCCCCTAATGTCTTTAATCTCGTCGTCATCATGGCATAAATACCCTACCAAAAATTGCATAAAGTGATGATTTATTATTCGAACAATGAACTACAACTGTTTAATCAGACAAAGACGAGTGAAGAAAGACTTTTGATGAATTATTTTGTTAGGCTCATTCATTAAAATATTAAATATAATGTTCGATAGATTACTTTTCATCCTTTTTAATATCCAGCCGAAACCGTTAGCGTATACGCGTACCATTGATGTCTATGGTGACCGTTACACCATTTATAGCCAAAAACCCGTAACTATCACGGAAAAAGATAGCGGTTATATCCAAATAAAAGCTCTGGGTAAAATGCATATTTTTTGTGGCAAAATGCTGTATATCAGCGTAAAGAAAAATACCACTTTGGTGACTATTGGTTGGTCAAAAGGCAAAAGTCAAATATTTGAAGTGCGTAAAAATGTGAAGGAAACTGCATATCGAGTGAATTCAAATAATTCGAGTTCAAGCTACACGCCCCCTTATTATGACTGCTCATCCAGTGATAATAATCACCGCTCAAGCAACCATTATTGTTCTAATGATAATTCAAGTTCAGATTGTTCATCATCCGATTCAGGGGGAGGAGATAGCGGAGGTAGTGATTAAACAAAAAAACGAGAACCGGGGTTCTCGTCTATTAAATTAGTTAGTACGATACAAATTATGCTTTGTATTTGCTCATCACTAATGTGGCGTTAGTTCCACCGAAACCAAAACTGTTAGACATGACTGTTTCCAGCGCTTGCTCCGTTGGTTTAGTCACGATATTCAGGCCTGCTGCTTTCTCATCTAGATTTTCGACATTAATGCTTGGTGCAATAAAGCCGTGTTCTAACATTAGCAAGCTGTAAATTGCTTCGTGGACACCCGCAGCACCTAATGAGTGACCGCTCATCGCTTTCGTTGCAGAAATTGCTGGGGAGTTACTACCAAACACTTCTTGGATAGCTTCTAACTCTTTGGTGTCACCCACTGGTGTTGATGTACCGTGTGTATTGATATAATCAATTTTTTCAACACCTTGCATTGCCATTTGCATACAGCGTACAGCACCTTCACCTGATGGCGCAACCATATCTGCACCGTCAGACGTTGCACCATAGCCAACAATTTCAGCATAGATATGCGCACCACGAGCTAAAGCGTGCTCTAACTCTTCAACGACGACGATACCGCCACCACCTGCGATAACGAAACCATCACGGTCTTTATCGTAAGTTCTTGATGCTTTGTCTGGCGTTTCATTGTATTTAGTCGACAATGCGCCCATCGCGTCAAACTCACAGGTCATTTCCCAGCTCAGTTCTTCACCACCACCAGCAAAAACGACATCCTGTTTGCCTAATTGGATCAATTCAACCGCATGGCCAATACAGTGCGCTGATGTTGAACAAGCAGAACTGATTGAGTAGTTTACACCTTTGATTTTAAACGGTGTTGCTAAACAAGCAGAAATACCCGATGCCATTGCACGAGTTACCATGTATGGGCCCACACCACGTAAACCTTTGGCACGCATACCGTCAGAACCCGCAACTTGGTTACGTGGAGAACCACCACCAGAACCAACAACGATACCTGTACGTAAATTTGAAACTTGTTCTTCTGCTAAACCTGAATCCGCAATCGCTTGTTCCATTGATAAATAAGCATAGGCGGAGCAATCACTCATAAAACGGAAGATTTTACGGTCGATTAAGTCTTTCGGGTCTAAGTTTTTGACATTACCCCAGACATGGCTACGTAGCCCTGCCTCTTTGAATTCTTCTGAGAAAGTGATCCCGGAACGACCTTCCTTCAGAGAAGCCAGTACTTCTTCCTGGTTATTACCAAGGCTGGAAACAATACCTAGACCAGTGATGACTGCACGCTTCATTCGTTACCTCATGACTATAATTATATGATTGCGGGATTACAGGTTGTCACTTTAGCTTACACTTGTACGCTGAACAAGTCCGATCAGGGTAAATATTTGTATTTTTTTCTTTGTGACGCTAATAAGACATTTTTATGGCGGTAGCCTTACACCGATATCAGCGGTAAAATTTAGAAATTATATAAACAATGTAGGCTTACCGTGAAAAAGAACGCTGTACAAACCGCACGCCTAAGCTGGAATGACGAAGGTACTCCTATGTCTGAACAGTTTGCAGATATCTATTTTTCTAACCAAGATGGCCTAGAAGAAGCTCGCCATGTATTTTTGCAAGGAAATCATTTTCCTGACCGCTTTGCGACGCACCCTTTTGCAACCTGCGTAGTTGCCGAAACAGGGTTTGGTACAGGCTTGAATTTTTTAGCATTATGGCAATCTTTTAACCAATTTAAAGCCGAAAATCCAAATGCAGCATTGCAGCAACTACATTTCATCAGTTTCGAAAAATACCCCTTAACAAAAACAGATTTAATCGCTGCACATCGCTGCTGGCCTGAGCTTGCTGACGTATCGCAAACCCTTTGTGAAAGCTGGCCACAAGCCTTACCGGGTAACCAACGGATCATTTTAGAAAATGGCCATATCATATTAGATTTATGGTTTGGCGATGTTAATGAGCAAATATCTTTACTAAAAAACAACTTAAACAATAAGATAGATGCTTGGTTTTTAGATGGTTTCGCCCCCTCAAAAAACCCCGAAATGTGGAATGAACAACTGTTCACTAATATGGCAACGTTAGCCCGTCTCAATGGGACTTTTGCGACATTTACCGTGGCAGGTGCGGTCAAGAGAGGCCTGCAACAAGCGGGTTTCACCCTTAAAAAAGTCAAAGGCTTTGGTAACAAGCGAGAAATGTTAACTGGAGTATTAGCTGAAAAAGAAATTGATATTCCAACCCCTTGGTTCGCAAGACGAAAAGCAGACAACCCAACGGATGTTGCTATCATTGGCGGTGGGCTCGCCAGTTTAACGGCGGCTTACGCTCTTCATAACCGTGGTGCTAAAGTCACCTTATACTGCCAAGATGCCCAAGTTGCACAAAATGCGTCAGGCAATCGCCAAGGGGCTATTTACCCCTTACTCACCGGCAATAACGACCCACTTGAGCGCTTTTTTGTCAGTGCTTTCCCTTTTGCTTCCCGCTTTTACCATCAATTGGAAAAACAAGGGCTCGCATTTGAAGGGCAATGGTGCGGTGTCAGCCAATTAGCGTATAACGATAAAGTGGCTCGTAAAATAGCGGGAATGTTAGAAACCGAGTGGCCTGACGATTTTGCTATGGGTAAAAACCGTCTACAACTGAGTGATATTTGTGGCGTTGATGTCAACCATGATGGCATTCATTATGCGTCTGGAGGATGGCTTTGCCCTGCCCAATTTTGTGAGAGTTTGCAGCAATATTTGCAGCAAAAAGGCGTTACCTTCTGTTTTGAACATAATGTGGTGGAATTAAAACAAACTGAACAAGATTGGCAGCTATTGGTTGAGGTAACAGGATCGCAAAACGAGCTAACACGTGTTCACTCAACTGTCGTTATTGCCAATGGGCACAAACTGCGTCAATTTTCTCAAACCAGCAATTTACCCATTTCACCTGTGCGTGGGCAAGTGAGCCACATTCCCACCAATCACACCTTACAACAACTGAAAAATGTTCTGTGCTTTGAAGGGTATTTAACCCCTGCCGATGCCTCTGGTACACAACATTGCTTAGGTGCTAGCTACCAACGTGAGCGACTTGATTTAGATTATAGTGAAGAAGAGCAACAAGGAAACCGCCAAAAACTAATTGATAACCTACCTGATGTGGCTTGGCCTAGGGACATCGACATCTCGCAGCAACATTCACGCCAAGGTATTCGTTGTGTTATCCGCGACCACTTCCCTTTATTAGGCAATGTGCCTGATTTTGAACAACATCTGGCACATTACCATGATTTACCCAGTAAAATAGCCAAAGAACAACCTATTGCATTAGCGCCTGTGCACCCGAATTTATTTATTTTTGGGGCATTAGGGTCAAGAGGGTTATCCACTGCCCCCCTTTGTGCGGAATTGCTCGCTGCTCAAATTTTTGGGCAAATACTTCCGCTTGACGATGAAACCCTTGCAGAATTGAACCCAAACCGTTTTTGGGTAAGGAAATTATTATTAGGTCGCCCGATTAAACTCCCTTATTAATACCTTATGTTAATGAGATAGCCATTGCACAACGGTCTTCAGCGGCAAACCCCGCCTCGACTTCAGACTGTAAAATAGCCTGTAACTCGGTGGTTAACTCATTAATTTCAAGAATTTTAAAACCTAAGCGTTGGTAATAAGGTGCATTCCAAGGTACATCACGGCAAGTGGTCAATGTCACTACCGTGATATTCCGTGCCAAAGCGGCATCAAGGACCTGCTTAATCAGCTTTTTACCCAACCCCTGCCCCTGCCATTGCTGGCAGACAGAAACCTCACAAATATGTAGGCTAGTATGATGATCTTCAGCATTGATAAAGCCAATTGGTTCATCACAATCATTCACTACAACCCATTCTAATTGCTCGGAAATGAAATCGAGGTGGTCTTGCTCTGTTTGCCCATCACCTTCGGCAAGCCATTGATATTTTTCGATACTCGTGAATGCCTGCCCTGCAGAAATTTCTACGGTAGGAAGATGTTTGGCATCGAGGGGGATTGCTAAACGAATATTCGCCATCATTTTTACTCACAACAAAATTTAGCTAACAAAAAAGCGGGTTTCCCCGCTTTCAATGTATAACATTACAAATTAAATTGCGTTATTTAATAAGTTTTTCCACATATCTAATACCAGTACTTGGTCTGGTGGTGTCAATTCGCCAGCTTTGATGGCATTTTGAATACTGACTTCGACACGTTGATATAATGCTTCAGAGCTGATTTCGTTTTCTTCTTCCAGCTCAGCCACAGCAAGGGTTAAGTGACCACGCAAATAGCCGCCAGCGAAGAGTTCATCATCACTCGCGTGCTCAACCATATCATCAATCTTCGTTAGTATGCGTGTTTCTAAATCCGCAAGCATGCTTAATCCTTACTTAAATGTGTGTTCATTAGGCAAAAATATCTTCCGGATAAGGAAAAGCTTCTGCACAAAGAGGTGGCGTATTGTAAAACAATTGTAACGCATTAATAAAGCGTAATGGGCGTTCAGGGATACCATTTTCTAAATAAAGCATCACTTGCGCATGAACTTTGCGCATAAACGCAATGCGGTCAGGCTCAAAATCCCCTTCTAAGTTGTCACAACTGACATTAAATGGAATGCCAACAGCAACACAAAACAGCCAGTCTAGCGCTTGAGGTTTAATCTCTACCACTTCAAACTCACACTGTGTTTTTTCATCTCGACCGTCTGGGCAATACCAATAGCCGTAATCGACTTGCTGGCGCCTTGCTTCCCCTGCGATACACCAATGTGAGATTTCATGCAGCGCACTGGTGAAAAAACCGTGTGCAAATACGATACGATGATAAGGCACAGCCTCATCAGCAGGTAAATAAATGGGTTCATCATCCCCTTTTACCAGCCTGGTGTTATATGTCACACCAAAACATTCATCAAAGATATTGATTAGATCCTGATAATTATGTGTACTCATGAATAATTTAAATCATCTTAAAATAATGAGAGAAACCAAGCTTTAATCACGTCACCATGGCTATCATGGAGTAATTTAATACTCATCAGTAACGAAATCACCACGATCATTGGCCTGATCAGTTTTTGTCCTTTGGTTAAGACCAAACGCGCACCTAAACGAGCGCCAACCATTTGGCCGATTAGCATAACAAAACCTAATGCCCAAAGAACATGACCCCCGATAATAAAGAACACTAAAGAGCCAAAATTAGAGGCAAAATTAAGTAACTTCGCGTGGGCGGTGGCTTTAGCAAGATTATAGCCGAGCAGCAGAACATAGCCTAATGCCAAAAAGGAACCAGTTCCGGGGCCAAATGCACCATCATAAAAGCCCAGTGTCATCCCAATTGCCACCCCGAAAAATGGCATGCTGATTCGTTGTTGGCGGTCTTGCACACCGATTGATGGCGTTAATAAAAAGTATAAACCGACACAAATCACCAAGATAGGCAACAGTTGTTTTAAGAACGCGGTATCAATCATTTGAATGACAATCGCACCCAGCATGGCACCAATCATGGTCATAATGAACGGAAACAATTGTTCTCGTAAATCTATGGCTTTGCGCCTGACAAAATAGAGTGTTGAAGAAAACGAACCGCCAACAGCTTGCAATTTATTGGTTGCTAACGCTTCAACTGGTGTGATTCCCACGGATAACAGAGCTGGGATCGTTAATAGCCCACCACCACCCGCGATGGAGTCAATAAACCCTGCAAATAGCGCAACAAAGAAGAGTAAAGCGTAAACTTCAGGAGCAACGGCGGTTAGCCAATCCATTTTACTATCCAAAGAGAAGAAATATCATGATGTTGATGTGAATATATCGCCAAACAGGTTTGGTAATATCACAACCTAGATGAGGTATTTTTAGGAGGCTTCATCCGAACCTTCATCATTAATGGAGCGACCTAATTAGGCCGCTCCGTAGCACTACATAACATACAGTAAAACGATTACTCAAACGGTTCCATTGCTGGCGTTACATCCGCGCACTGACCACGATGACGTAAATAGTGATCCATTAGAACAATCGCCATCATCGCTTCTGCTATCGGTACTGCACGGATCCCCACACAAGGGTCATGACGCCCTTTGGTGATCATTTCAACTTCTTCGCCATCACGGTTGAGTGTTTTACCTGAAACGGTAATACTGGATGTCGGTTTTAACGCAATATGCGCAATAATAGGCTGGCTACTGCTAATACCGCCTAAGATACCGCCTGCATGGTTTGATGTGAAGCCATTACGGGTAATTTCATCACGGTTTTCACTGCCTTTGAGCGCAATAACACCGAAGCCATCACCAATTTCCACACCTTTCACCGCGTTAATACTCATCAACGCGTGAGCGAGATCGGCATCTAAACGGTCAAATACCGGCTCACCTAAGCCCGCAGGCACATGCTCTGCAATAACGGTAATTTTAGCGCCAATCGAATCACCTTCTTTCTTTAAACCGCGCAATAACTCGTCAAGAGCCTCTAATTTGCTAGGATCTGGACAAAAAAATGGATTTTCTTCGACGATTGACCAGTCATTAATTTCACATGCGACTGACCCCATTTGCGTTAAACACCCATGAATTTGCACGCCGAGCTTTTCTTGTAAATATTTTTTCGCAATCGCGCCTGCGGCAACACGCATTGCCGTTTCACGTGCTGATGAGCGACCACCACCACGGTAATCACGCTGGCCATATTTTTGTTCATAAGTGTAATCTGCATGGCCGGGCCTAAACACGTCTTTGATTGCACCATAATCTTGCGAGCGTTGGTCAGTGTTTTCAATCAGTAAGCCAATGCTAGTTCCGGTTGTCACACCATTAAAGACACCTGATAAAATTTTCACTTGGTCAGGCTCACGGCGCGCAGTCGTATAACGTGATGTTCCCGGGCGACGACGGTCTAAATCTTTTTGTAAATCTGCTTCTGTCAGTGCTAAGCCTGGGGGAACCCCATCGACAATGCAACCTAATGCAACGCCATGTGACTCGCCAAATGTGGTCACACGAAACAGTTGCCCAATTGAATTTCCTGCCATCGGAGTTTCCTATTCTAAGCCATTCTTGTTTTATCAAGAATTTTGGTTGTTAATTATTATATCGTTGTGTCGTTATTATTGATTACATGATCTTAGAACATCACGCAACTGTTGATTAATCGATATAAAGCTCAAAATGTGCGTGATGCTCAACAAGTTGTTCACGAGTTAACATAAACACACCATCACCGCCGTATTCAAAGTCGAGCCAAATAAATGGAATTTCAGGATATTGTTCAATCAGATGAACCATGCTGTTACCCACTTCACACACTAAAACCCCTTCTTCCGTCAGAAAACGCGGTGCATTCGCTAAAATACGACGCACCAGTTTCAAACCATCACTTCCAGCAGCTAGTGCTAATTCAGGTTCGACGCGAAACTCTTCCGGTAAATCGTCCATATCTTCCGCATCAACATACGGTGGATTTGTCACGATCAGGTCATATTTGACCTCTGGCATATCACGGAATAAATCAGAGCGAATCGGTATCACCCGGTGTTCTAAACCATGATTAGCAATATTTTGCTCAGCAACGCTTAGCACATCACTTGAAATATCAACCGCATCGACTTCTGCATCAGGGAATTCATAAGCACAAGCAATCGCAATACAACCACTTCCGGTGCATAAATCAAGAATAGTTTGTGGTTCATCCGCCACTAAGCCAACAAAGTGGTTATTAATTAATTCACCAATTGGCGAGCGAGGAATAAGCACTCGTTCATCAACAAAAAATTCATGGCCACAGAACCATGAGCGATTAGTCAGATATGCAACCGGAATACGATCATTAATACGTCGCAAGACTCGCTCAATAATGCGGTGGCGTTCTGTTGGCGTTAAGCGAGATGTTAATAGCTCATCGGGCAGGTCTAGAGGCAAGTAAAGTGTTGGTAACACCAATTGTAGCGCCTCATCCCATGGGTTATCTGTACCATGACCATAGTACACATTGGCAGCATTAAAGCGGCTCATCGTCCAACGTAAAATATCTTGAATGGTATGAAGTTCTGCAACGGCTTCATCAACGAAAATCTTTTCCAAGAAGGGGTTCTCCAGCCTGTATTTTGAAAGGGAATATATGAATAGCTAAAGTTTGCCACGAAGTGAAAGACAAATCAGCAGATTAATGTAATAAAATTTGCCGAGGGAATCTGGTTATCACACTTATTAAAACAGGTTTAGACGTAAAAACGCCCTTTATTTTAGCTAAAGGGCGTGAAGAAAAATAATAAGTTCAGCAAGGAAGTCACAATACTAGCTTTCGTTTTGCAGTACCACTTCCGCCTCTTTCGCTGGTTTTTTCACCCAAAGTGCATAGGCGATAGTCAGTAATACTAACCAAACAATGCCGACATATAATGCAATTCGTGTCGATTCAAAATACCCCAAGACACCAAAGACAAATACCATAAATGCGATAGCTAAAATAGGAGCGACAGGCCACATAGGCACAGGGAATTTTAATTGGCTAATTTCTTCTGGCGACATTTTTTTACGCATTGCAAACTGCGACAGTAAAATCATCAACCATACCCAAATCGTTGCGAACGTCGCAATTGACGCAATCACCACAAACACATCGTCAGGGATGACATAGTTCAATACCACACCCACCAGCAATACCGCGACCATCACTAATACCGTCATCCAAGGTACACCATTTTTTGTCAGCTTGGTAAAGGCTTTTGGTGCTTGTCCTTCATGTGCCATGCCATACATCATACGCCCAGCACCAAAGATATCGCTGTTAATTGCCGAAATTGCCGCAGTGATTACCACAATATTTAAGATATTCGCCGCAGATTGAATACCTAAGCTATCGAAAATTTGCACAAACGGGCTACCTTGCTGCCCAATTTGGTTCCATGGGTAAATACACATCAAGACAAATAAAGTCAGAACATAAAAGAGTAAGATACGAATTGGTACTGCATTAATCGCTCTTGGAATCGTGGTTTCAGGGTTTTTCGCTTCACTCGCTGTAATACCAATAACTTCAATACCCCCGAACGCAAACATCACCACGGCAAAGGACGCAATCACCCCACCAATACCATTTGGCATAAATCCATCGTGAATAAATAAGTTCGATACCCCAACCGCATGGTCAGCCGCTTGGCCAAAACCAAACATCATTATGGCGGCCCCACCAACAATCATCGCAATAATCGCGATAACTTTAATGATTGACAGCCAAAACTCCATTTCGCCGAAGGTTTTCACATGGCATAGGTTTATTGCACCAATAAAGAAAATAATGCTCAACACCCAGATCCACTGTGCAACCTCAGGAAACCACAGCTTCATATATACACCAAATGCCGTCACGTCTGCCAAGCAAACAATGAGCATTTCAAAAACATAAGTCCAACCCGCAAAAAAACCGGCTCTCGCCCCTAAATAATGGCTGGCGTACTGTGAGAACGACCCCGCAAGTGGTCGATGGACCGCCATTTCACCCAGTGCTCTCATGACCATAAATACAGCGGCACCGCCGATAATATAAGCGAGTAATACCGCAGGCCCAGCGGTTTCTATTGCTTTAGCTGAACCATAAAATAAACCTGTACCAATCGCAGAACCTAAAGCCATAAATCGAATGTGACGCGCAGAAAGCCCTCGCGCAAGTTGTGATGTGCTTTGCATGATTTATCCTTCGTATTATTTTATTGTCGTGCAGATAAATACTTCAGGCGGCCAGTACATTGCCGGCCACCTTTTATTTGCTTGATAAACTAGTTAGGGAAAACAGCGCCAGCCTTGAACAGCGCAGACAGTTTATATTGGTTAATTAAATTAATTGCCGCTTCGATATCAGGGGCAAAATAACGGTCTTTATCATAGTAAGCCACTTGGTCACGCAATGTTTTACGTGCCTTCTCCAAGGTTTCGCTCGACCTCAAACCTTCACGGAAATCCATTCCCTGACACGCTGAAAGCCATTCAATGGCTAAAATACCCGTGACATTTTTTGCCATTTCCCATAAACGACGACCCGCCGCAGGCGCCATCGATACGTGGTCTTCTTGGTTGGCTGATGTCGGCAAGCTATCAACACTCGAAGGGTGGGCTAATGCTTTGTTTTCACTGGCTAATGCAGCCGCGGTGACTTGAGCTATCATAAATCCTGAGTTAACCCCCCCGTTATTCACTAAGAAAGGTGGCAACTGTGACATGTGGGTGTCCATCAGTAATGCAATGCGACGTTCGGATAACGCACCGATTTCTGCTAATGCCAGCGCAATATTATCGGCTGCCATAGCGACAGGCTCTGCATGGAAGTTACCGCCTGAAATAATATCGCCATTATCAGTAAAGACTAACGGGTTATCCGACACAGCATTCGATTCAATTAATATCACTTCAGCTGCTTGGCGAATTTGGGTTAAACAAGCGCCCATCACTTGCGGCTGACAACGTAATGAATAAGGATCTTGCACTTTCACACAGTTTTCATGAGACTTCGCCAATTCACTGGTCGGTGATAAAACATCACGGTACATCGCCGCAACATCAATTTGCCCTTTTTGCCCCCGAACTTCTTGCACTCGAGCATCGAAGGGTTTGCGAGAGCCCAATGTGGCTTCAACGCTAAGCGCACCACAAACAATGCCAGATAGCAGCAATTTTTCTGCCTCAAATAACCCTTTCAACGCGAAAGCCGTCGATGTTTGCGTGCCGTTTAATAACGCTAAACCTTCTTTGGCTTCCAATTTTAGTGGCGCTAACCCTGCTTTTTCTAACGCTTTTTTCGCTGAAATCCATTTGCCTTCGTAACGCGCCTTTCCTTCTCCTAACAGAATTAAACTCATATGAGCCAATGGCGCTAAGTCTCCAGAAGCCCCCACTGACCCCTTCGCAGGAATAAATGGATAAACTTGCGCATTTACTAATGCAATCAAAGCATTAATGACTTCAAGGCGGATCCCTGAAAAACCACGCGCTAAGCTATTAATTTTGAGAACCATGATTAAGCGCACGAGGTCATCATCTAACGGTTCACCCACACCAGCAGCGTGAGACATCACAATAGAGCGTTGTAATGATTGTAAATCTTTAGTCGCAATACGCGTATTAGCAAGTAAACCAAAGCCGGTATTGATACCATAAGCGGTTCTATCTTCTTCAATAATTTTATTGACCGTCGCAACGCTTTTCTCGATAGCACCGTGAGCGCGTTTATCTAATGCCACTGTTACCGATTGTTGGAAAACAATACGCAGGTCTTCGAGTGTCATTTTTCCTGGGTGAATAGTTAACTTAGTCATTAATGGCACTCCTTAACGTGTTTTAATCATCGGTAAATTAAGATTTTTTTCCTGCGCACATGCGATAGCAATGTCATAGCCTGCATCGGCATGGCGCATGACACCAGTTGCAGGGTCATTGTGCAGTACTCGGGCAATGCGCTCTGCTGCTTCATCCGTTCCATCACACACAATTACCACGCCAGAGTGCTGAGAGAAGCCCATACCTACGCCACCACCGTGATGTAAAGACACCCACGTTGCCCCGCTGGCTGTATTTAATAACGCATTAAGTAATGGCCAGTCTGAAACTGCATCAGAACCATCTTTCATTGATTCTGTTTCACGATTTGGGCTGGCTACTGAACCTGAATCTAAGTGATCACGACCGATAACAATCGGCGCTGAAACCTCACCGCTTCTTACCATCTCATTGAATGCTAAACCTAATTTAGCGCGTTCCCCAAGACCAACCCAGCAAATACGCGCTGGCAAACCTTGGAAACTAATACGTTCACGAGCCATATCCAACCAGCGATGCAAGTGTTTATCATCCGGCAGTAACTCTTTCACTTTCGCATCTGTTTTATAGATATCTTCAGGATCTCCTGATAACGCAACCCAGCGGAATGGACCAACACCGCGACAAAATAGCGGGCGGATATAAGCAGGTACAAAACCGGGGAAATCAAACGCATTTTCTACGCCCATTTCCAGAGCCATTTGACGGATATTATTTCCATAATCAAAGGTGGGAATGCCTTGCTGTTTAAATGCCAGCATCGCTTTAACATGTTCAGCCATAGATTTTTTTGCAGCCAATACAGTGGCTTGCGGGTCTTGAACACTGCGTTCACGGTACTCTTCCCAGCTCATACCAATGGGTAAGTAACCATTCAAAGGGTCATGAGCACTTGTCTGATCGGTCACCATATCTGGTTTTACCCCACGTTTGACAAGCTCAGGAAGAATTTCAGCGGCATTGGCGCATAGTGCAATAGAAATGGCTTTTCCTTCCGATGTGTATTTTTTCAGACGCGCTAACGCATCATCAAGGTCAGCCGCTTGTTCATCCACATAGTGAGTTCTTAAACGGAAATCAATACGGCTTTGTTGGCACTCAATGTTCAATGAACAGGCACCCGCCAGTGTGGCAGCAAGAGGTTGGGCTCCCCCCATTCCACCAAGCCCTGCTGTTAATACCCAACGCCCAGTTAAATCACCGTTAAAGTGCTGGCGAGCGGCTTCCACAAAGGTTTCATACGTTCCTTGAACAATGCCTTGGCTACCGATATAGATCCAGCTACCTGCGGTCATTTGCCCATACATGGCAAGACCTTTCGCATCTAATTCATTGAAATGCTCCCAATTTGCCCAATGTGGTACGAGATTTGAATTGGCGATTAAAACACGTGGTGCATTTTCATGGGTTTTGAAAACACCGACAGGCTTACCTGACTGAACCAGCAGCGTTTCATCGCTCTCAAGCTGCTTCAGGGACTCGACAATTTGGTCATAGCATTGCCAATTACGTGCTGCTCGCCCAATACCGCCATATACCACTAATTCATGAGGGTTTTCTGCAACATCAGGGTCAAGGTTATTCATTAACATGCGTAATGGAGCTTCTGTCAGCCAACTTTTGGCATTTAATGTATTCCCTCTCGGTGCCCTAATTTCGATATTTCGATATTTATTATTCAGTGCTGTCACTTGTATACCCTCTTTTATCTGTCCATTAGCTACCTTTTCTTGTTCCTATAGATATAGTTGTATATACATGTACGATCAATTAATCTTTTAACATAAAGATTAAAAAAATATGATATAAAAATATTTTTAGTCAAATAAAACAATGAAATAAATAAATCATCTGATATTTTGCTGTATTTTCTTTATTCTAAATCTGCTTGCCAGATCACATTTGATTTACAATAAATTCACACAAAATAGGTAGAGAAGGCATGCACTCGATATGATAAGCGGAAAATATGTTTTATATCATTCCGCCCATGCTTTGACGTGGTGAAAAAAACTTATGACGTGAAACTGCCTTTCAGCTTATAACGGTGACCCGGGAACAATAATTTTGTACTTGTCACCGTAAAGGACTGAGACCAAGTACGTCTTGTAATTAACAAGCAAGATGCACCTGTATTAATTTGCAATAACCTCGCGGAACGTTCATCTGCCTCCACGGCCTCCACAATATGCTCCCCTTGTGTTAAAGGAGCCACTTGAGACAAATAATCATGTGGTGTAATCGATAAAAAATTTTGCTGTAAGTAATCCGGAGCTGCTAACGCATTGACATATCGGTCTTCAATTTGAACAGGGACATCATTCTCTAAATGGACAATAATCGAATGGAACACCATGGTATCTGGGCTGATATTTAACTCATTTGCCAGCGCGGGCGACGCTTGAATTTCTTCGAGCTTAATTATCCTGCAGCTGTATTTGTGGTTTCTTGCTAGTATTTCCGCTTCAATACTGTGTATTTCAAATAGTGCAGATTGCCCTTTTGGCTCAGCCACAAAGGTTCCCACACCTTGCAAGCGAACCAATAACCCTTCAGCGGTTAATTCACGTAGTGCCCGGTTAGCAGTCATTCGACTACATTGAAACTGTGTCACGAGCTCAGACTCGGATGGAATACGGTCATTTGCTTGCCATTCTGCGGTGTGGATCTTTTCAATTATCGATTGTTTCACTTGCAAATATAGCGGGAGTGGTGTCCCTTGTTTATCCTTTTTATCGGCTGTCACAGTCATTTCCAATTTAATGATTAAAATCTTAAGTATTAATATGCTATTCGTTGAATAGCATACAACACGACCTTAGTGCTATCGGACATTTTTTATCCTGACAGTCGCGAATAAAAACATCATGCTTAATTATTAAGCATTAACATAATTAAATGATGCAATTTTAATAAAAACAAACAAAAAACAGCAAATTTTTAGGGTAAAAAGCGGCAAACAACCTCATTCACCGCTATTCATTATTGTTATAGTTAGAACTGCAGCCCACCCATTTCAGCCGTTACGATGGGTAATTTTGCCTTCATGTACTCTGATGAACAGTGGGTTACTCCCTTGTTCATAAATCATTTCTACAGGCTCTTGCGCATTCCACACAACAAAATCCGCAACAAAACCCACTTTTAATTGCCCATGGCTATTTTCGCGGCCTAACGCCTTCGCAGCGTTACGTGTCACCCCTGCCCATATCTCTTCAGGTGTCAGCTTAAATAATACGGCCGCCATATTCATAATAATACGCAATGAGGCAAAAGGGCTGGTACCTGGGTTAAAATCTGTTGAGACCGCCATAGGAACGTCATGTTCCCGTAACAGCTCAATTGGTGGTAGTTTGGTTTCCCGTAAAAAATAAAATGCCCCCGGCAATAAGACGACTACGGTTCCGCTCGCTTTAAGTGCTTTAATCCCTTCTAGGTCCAAATATTCAATATGGTCAACCGACAAACCTTTGTAGCGGGCAACCAACTCGCTGCCACCTAAGTTTGATAACTGCTCCACATGCCCTTTTACTGGGATCCCTAACTTCTGAGCCGCTGAAAATAACTTTTCACTTTGAGCAAGGGAAAATCCCACACTTTCACAAAAAACATCTACTGCCTCAAACAGGCCTTTTTCCCATAATTCAGGCATGATTTTTTGGCAAATCAAATCAATATATTCATCAGGTTTATCTTTATATTCAGCGGGGACAGTGTGAGCAGAAAGTAAAGTTGAACTGACTGAAATAGGATATTGTGCAGATAACTGCTTTGCGACTAATAATTGTTTTTCTTCATTTTCATAGTCGAGCCCATAGCCTGATTTCATTTCAATACTTGTGACACCTTCTTGAATTAATGCTTCGAGCCTTGGCTTTGCCCGATCAAATAATTCGTTCTCGCTCATTTTGCGGGTTTCACGCACAGTCGAATTAATTCCGCCACCTTGCGCACTAATAGTTTCATAAGAAACCCCATTCATTCGCTGTTCCCATTCAGAAGCTCGGTCGCCGCCAAAAACTAAATGTGTATGGCAATCGATTAATCCAGGAGTTATTAATTTACCTTCGACATCAATAACTTCGCAGTCATTCAATTCAATGTCTTGAGTAGGAACAATTGCAACTATTTTATTATCACGAACAACTAAATCATGGTGATTAATCAGTCCATAAGGGGCTGATAGTACTGGATCCATAGTGGCAATACGGCCATTACGCCAAACGACATCCCGAGAGTGTGTTTTGAATACCATCGCTTTTCCTATTGTTGTTGAATTCAGTTTTATTCATTGCATTAATAAATCGTATAGATATGTATATACAATTAGACTAGCAAGTCCCCTTTTGTCAATGCTTACCTGTAAAAAGGTTATAAATATGTTACTTCACACGAACAATCTGCGATTATCACCATTCATCAAAAATGAGTTACACTACCAACCAGAAAAATTAATCACAAAAATATATTAGTAAAATTATGAAGAAAAAATTTGGTCTAGAAGATGAAGATGTTCGTCTTTTCAAAGAAGCCATTAATGGAGCAAAAAAAATCCGTCAGGACCAAGTCCTGCACGCACCTGTCCGCGCCAAAGTGACACAACCATCCAATAAAAAAATCATACAGGAACAGGTTGACGCCTCTTTTTATTTTTCAGATGAATTTCAACCTCAACTTGAAAATGAAGGCCCAACGCGTTATTTAAGGCCTGATGCTAATCCTTATGAATTAAAAAAACTTCGCCGCGGTGACTACGCTCCGGAGTTGTTTTTAGATTTACATGGCTTAACACAAATGGAAGCAAAGCAAGAAATTGGCGCGCTTATTGCGGCCTGTAAGCGTGAAAATGTCTATTGCGCCTGCATTATGCACGGCCATGGTAAACATGTTTTAAAGCAGCAAACACCACTCTGGCTTGCCCAACATCCTGATATTATTGCTTTTCACCAAGCACCTAAAGAATGGGGCGGTAATGCAGCCTTATTGCTGCTTATAGAAACTGCTGAGAGCGCTCGCCGCTAAGCGCTCATGTTGTTCTGTATTATTTAGCAAATAGCAATTGAGATGGGCTCAACATCCATTCAAACTGACTTTTTTGATGAGCCACATCAATATCAACACATGCCACTGTTGATGTCGTGAACATCGGTGGTTCTTTATGTGGGCACAACTCCGACACTAAATAGCCAACCAGTGGCAAATGAGATACAACCAATATCGCATTTGCGCCTAGCACAGCAATATCGCGAATATGGTCAGCCACAAATGCGGCATTCCCTCCTGGCGTTAATTGCCCTAAAACTTCCGACTTTGCTGGCAAATCAAGGTGCTGGCTCACAACTTGCCGAGTTTGTTCTGCTCTTAAATAGGGGCTCACTAATACCGAATCAATTTTAATACCTTGATTCTGTAGCCATTGAGCCATCAATACTGACTCGTCTTTTCCCTTTTGTGTCAATGGGCGCTCAGCATCGCTAGGCGCGTGTATCGCTGCATCACCGTGACGCATAATATAAACTTGCATAATCCACCATCTGAGTAACCTACCTGATTAAGGCGGTTATTCTTTTGTTGTTAAGCTAATTGTTGTAAAAGTAACCATCAGTTGGGGTGAAATGTGATTCTGCATGAAATGATCAACAAAGAAAATGATTTGAGTAAATTTTTGTGTATGTTTTTTTAGCAGGCCATGTCGCATGTTAAATTTTAGTATTTATTATCAATTAGTTAAATTTAATATAATGATTTATTCTAATCATACGAGCTTTACGTAAAAAAGCCTGATAACCAAAAATATGTTTGGTATCAGGCATTGATTGGTTTTATTGAACAAAGCAACAAACAGTTAATAGGCTAGCTCACCACGCCATTATTGTTCATTACTTGGTTTTATTACATCAACCCCACCTTCTACATTGGCAGAAAAAAAGGTTCGATTATTCTCTGCCATGTCACATAGCAATTCACAAGGCTGGAATTTATCACCATATTTCACGGCGAGGTTATTCAGAGTTTCCACCGTTTTTGCAATCCCTAGGCTATCCATATACCTAAACGGACCACCAAAGAAGGGCGGGAAACCGATACCAAATACCGCTCCCACATCTCCATCACGAGCATTTCTAATGATGTTTTCATCAAGGCAGCGGGCAGCTTCGTTAAGCATCATCATGACACAGCGCTGTGCAATATCCGCTTTAGTCAGTTTATTGTTGGGAACCACTTCAATTAGTGAATAAATGGTTTTATCAACTTGACGTTTACTGGCTTTTTTCCAAAACCACAACTTATTGGTGTGATGACCATATTCATAAAAACCTTTGCCGTTTTTCTTACCTTTACGGTCATCTTTAACCACTTTGTCGAGGATATCAGGCGCCTTAAAACGCTCACCAAAACGTTCAACTAAAATCGGTAAAATTTTTGTTCCTACATCAATGCCCACTTCATCTAACAAATTAAATGGCCCAACAGGGAAGCCAAATTCAACTAAAGCGCGATCAATGTGTTCAATTGATTCACCTTCAACAAGGCATTGCGCGGCTTCACATAAAAATGGTGCTAAAATGCGATTGACATAAAAGCCTGCATCATCCCCCACAACAATCGCTGTTTTACCTTGGCGTTTCGCTAAAGCAACCACTGTCGCAATTGTAGTTTCATCTGTTTGTTGGTGAGGGATCACTTCAACTAAAGGCATTTTATCGACGGGACTAAAATAGTGTAAGCCAATCACTCTTTCGGGATGAGTCGCTTTCTGTGCAATTTGGTGAATAGGTAAAGATGATGTATTAGAAGCAAAAATAACTTGCTGTTTCGACATCTTTTCAACTTCAGCAACCATTTTTTGTTTCAGTGCTAAATCTTCAAATACGGCTTCAATCACAATATCTGCGTTTTCGAGCCCTTGATAATTTAATGTGCCTGATACCTTAGCCATAACAGCTGCACGTTCTCGGGCTAATAATCGCCGCTTGGTAACTCGCTGGGTCAGTAGATCCCAGCTATAACGCAAGGCTTGAGTGACGCCTTTGTCTGAAATATCTTTTATGCGGACGGGTAATTTACCTTGAAACGCAGTGACATAAGCAATTCCTCCCCCCATCAACCCGCCGCCAAGTACACCAACTTGATCAATTTTCAATGGTGTTGCTTGTGCCCCCGTTTCATTTTTTAATGCAGTAACCGCAAAAAATAAATTACGTAATGCAGCAGACTCTGGTGTCATCACGAGCTCACCAAAAGCTTTCGCTTCTTCCGCATAGCCTGCTTGCAAACCTTTATTCATGCCGGTTTTCACAACATGAATAATTTTTTCTGGGGCTGGATAATGGCCTTTAGTTTTGCTTAGTGTTTTTTGTTTGGCACTCTCAAACACTTTATTACGTAGTAATTTGCTGCTTAATAAACGCTGTTGCCAATGGATAGCGGGACGCTGAACGCCCCCTTTTTTCACCATTTTCACCGCAACGTCGAGTAAAATAGGCTCAGGAACCACATCATCAACCAACCCTATTTTCAGCGCCTGTTTAGCTTTTAGCTGGCGGCCTGTCAGCATTAAATCCAATGCATGCGGAATACCAATCAACCGAGGTAAACGCTGAGTTCCCCCGGAGCCAGGTAATAACCCCAATTGTACTTCAGGCAAGCCTAATTTCGTTTTATCATCATTGGAACAAACCCGCGCATGACATGCCAAAGCAAGTTCTAGCCCACCCCCTAAACACGCACCATGTATCGCAGCAATAATAGGCAATGGGTAGTTATCGATTTTATCAAACAGTACGTGACCTGCTTTTGACAGCTCACTGGCTTGGGATTTATTTTCACAGACTGCTATCATGCTAATATCAGCGCCTGCAATAAAATTGTCTTTTTTTCCTGAGGTAATAACTAGCCCTTTCAAACCTGAGGTAGACTGCGCTTGTTGTAAAATCGCCAGGAATTGCTCCGTAAACTGCGCTTTTAGTGTATTTACTTTTTCATTGGGGACATCAATGAAGATCACCCCCACATTTTCGTCATAAATTTCTAAGCTAAAGGCCTGTTGTGTTTTTTCTCTTGTAACTTCTATAGCAGAATTTTGAGCCATTATTCCACCTCTAAAATCATTGCTGCACCTAAACCACCCGCAGCACAAGCTGTCGTTAACCCAAACCCACCACCGCGTCTACGTAACTCATTTAGGGTTTGTGTCACCATTCGTGCGCCTGTCGCCGCAAATGGGTGCCCATAAGCAATAGAACCGCCTAAGACATTAAATTTTTCCATATCCACTTCGCCAATTGCGTGGTCCATTCCCAGTTTCTCTTGAGCGAATTTACGGCTACCAAACATGTGTAAATTAGCAAGAGTTTGCGCAGCAAAGGCCTCATGCATGTCAATCAGGGATAAGTCTTGCAACAATAACCCTGCTCGTTTTAAAGCGAGTGGTGTGGCATAAGAAGGCCCTAATAGCATATCTTCCCATACGTCTATCGCGGAAAACGCATAACTTCGAATATAACCAAGCGGTGTATAACCCAACGATTTTGCTCGAGATTCTGTCATCATCAACACCGCAGCGGCACCATCCGTCAACGGCGTGCTATTTGCTGCAGTAACGCTACCGTGCTTGCGGTCAAATGCAGGTTTTAATTTCGCATAAGATGACAAGACTGAGTTTGTACGCACATTGTTATCTTGGGAAAATGCTTGCTTAAAGGGAGGCATATAGGTAGTCATAACTTCATCATTTAAAACGCCATTTTCCCACGCTTTTGCCGCTAACATATGCGAACGATGAGCGAGTTCATCTTGCTGGGCTCGGCTGATCTGATAACTTTTCGCCATTTGCTCCGCGGTATCCCCCATGCGTAGCCCCGTAGAGTATTCCGCAACACCCGGTGCGACAGGCGCTAAATCCTTCAAGCGTAATTTCGTTAACAGTGATAATTTTTGCCCAACAGACTTTGCTTTACTTAAAGCTAACAATGTCTCTGCCAATTTTTTTGATACGCCAATAGGAAGCACAGAAGATGAATCCGCCCCGCCAGCAATACCGATAGAAATATCACCTACCATCATACTTTGTGCAACATTAACAATTGCTTGAAAACTCGTCGCACACGCTCGGGATACACTATAAGCATCCGTTGAGACGCTCATACCTGTTCCGAGAACAATTTCCCTCGCAATATTAGGCGCTTCGGGCATTTGTACCACTTGGCCAAATACCAGTTGCTCAATCAGGTTTTTGTCTAAATCACTACGGGCTAATAACTCAGCAACTACCGCTTTACCTAAATCGACTGCTGGAATTCCTGCATATGCCGTAGATTGCTTTGCAAAAGGCAAGCGTAGACCACTGACAATGGCGATCCTTTCATTTGTTTTATCTGTATTTTCACCATGGTGGAGATGTTGATTCATGGTCGCTCCTGCTAAAGCAAAAATGAAAATTATAGTTAACTAACTCACTAACCGGATAAAGAGGTCTGACCTGTAATGATTGTTAACATAAAATTCACAATTATCAATGGGTATTAATTAAAAATGCGAGCAGGTACGCAACTTAGAGTAAAAACGCAACAAATTGCAGTAAGGGAAAATGAGGGGATGAAGGAAGCCTTTTATCACTGAGTGTTAATCAGACCACCGTTTTAGCGATAAAAGGCAAATCAGAGCAAATTCAAACGTTTGATTAACGAAGGCCTAATTGAAAAATTAAGCTTTCTGCTTCACAGCTAAAACTAAATTCAGCCGTCAGCTCAGCACCACCCTCTACAGGCTTAATAGAATGGGTTATTACACAAGGATCAGACTCAACAGATTTTGCTTTTTCTGTGAGTGTTTTCAGCATGGTTTCAGCTTCACCTTGTGTAGCAAAAACATGCTGATACGACGCAGTACAGTCTTTATTATCCAATACTGTTCCTACATCTACACAGCAGCAGGCTGCGGTTTCATCCGCGCTACAACGGTTAATCGCATCAGTCATTTTACTCTCCAAATAAACAAACTGTTAAGTCGCTATCATAACGCTGAAAAAGTGCTAAAAACTAGTGTGTATCAAAATATATCGCTAATAATTAAACATAAGTTTGATCTTACCCCGTATTCGCATACTTATTGTTCTCAATTCGTCCGCTTATGTTGCTATTTTGTTAAATATGTCGCATTTTTGAAAACAATTTCACAATAATAGCAAAACAAGCTTGCAACATATCAGGTGGTCAGACCTATACTCTAGTAACTGGTCTGATTTGTCATAACGGCAAGGGACCCTACAATTCTGCG
Organism: Providencia sp. PROV174; assembly: GCF_028480685.1. NCBI lineage: Bacteria > Pseudomonadati > Pseudomonadota > Gammaproteobacteria > Enterobacterales > Morganellaceae > Providencia > Providencia sp. PROV174. The sequence continues at coordinate 29,150 of NZ_JAMPOT010000007.1, read as the reverse complement.
CTTCTTGCGATAGAAGTCGCTTTATTCAAAATAAAACATAAGAGGGTTTTGGTCATGAGCCAGAAAAACCTGTTCTCTAGATCAGCTTTAGCAATAGCAGTGGCAATTGTATCATCCAACGCAGGCGCGGCTGGTTTTTTGCTTAATGAATATTCTACATCCGCACTGGGACGCGCGTTTTCGGGAGCTGGTGCGATGGGCGACAACGCAAGTGAGGGAAGCCGAAACCCTGCTGCCATGATGTTGTTTGATCGCCCTTCTCTTTCTATTGGTGCCGTTTATATTGACCCAAGTGTTGATATTAAAGGCCGCGATAATAGTGCTTTTACTTCCAATGATATTGCTCCAAGCGCAGTTGTACCTAATGCCCATTTCATTTTCCCAATTAATGATAAGTGGGCTGTTGGTACATCAATGACCACCAACTTTGGCTTAGCAACTGATTTCCCTAAGGATTATGCTGGTGGGCCTGTTGGTGGTAAGACTGATTTAAAAACCGTTAACTTAAATTTGAGCGGTGCATATCGTTTCAATGATAATTTCAGTTTTGGTTTAGGTGTTAACGCTGTCTATGCAGATGCCGAAATAACGCGTCATATGGGAGTTGGAGCCTCACAAATCCCATCATTCTTAGGCGTGACGCCAAGCACAACTGCAGCCAAGCTTAAAGGTGATGACTGGGGATACGGTTGGAATACCGGTATCTTATATGAATTTAATCAAGACAACCGTTTAAGCTTCACTTACCGTTCGAAAGTTAAAGTTAAGTTTGAAGATGGTAAATTCTCAAACGACCTTCCAGCAATGGTTGGCGGGCTAAATGGTTCTAGTGTTAAAGGTAAACTTGATCTTAACTTACCAGATATCTGGGAATTTTCCGGTTACCATAAAGTGGCACCTAAATGGGCTCTTCACTACAGTGCTTCCTATACTGGCTGGAGTACATTTAAAGATTTAACTGCCTATCAAAAAAGTAATGGGGATGAGTTATTCCATAAACCAGAACACTTTAAAGATGCATGGCGTTTAGCACTGGGTACCACTTATTTCTATGATGATAATTGGACCTTCCGTACAGGTATTGCTTACGATGAAAGCCCTGTACCTGCCAAATATCGTTCAATTTCCATTCCTGACCAAGACCGTTACTGGTTAAGTGCAGGTACCACTTATGCCTTTAATGAAAATGCCTCTGTTGATGTTGGTATTGCTTACATGCATGGCAAAAAAGTCAATATTAATGAGAAATTAAGCGAAGACAAGCCAAACACAATGACTCATTTCAAATCTGAAGGTTCTGCATGGTTATATGGTGTGAACTTTAACTACGCATTCTAATTAATTGAGTTTTTAAATATCAGGGAGTGCTTTCTCCCTGATATTATTTTCGATTTCAACTTTCCCATCCCACTAATTTTCAAAACTTAACATAAATTTTCTTGACCCTAACCCACATCATATGTAAATTAAATGTTAAGCATATAATTCACTTTTTCATTTCTTTATAAAATAGATACAACCTCACTTTTGAGATAATTCGCTTTATATTTCATTAAATTATAATTCATTCTCTGAATGTTCTTATTTGCAAGTACAACCCAATAGCATAATTTATACTGATGATATCCACTAATATGTATGGCTTTTCATCAAACTGTATTAATCACGCTATATTCTATTATTGGCTACGGCCGTGAAGGCATGTAAAAGAGGCAACAATGACAAAAACTTAGGAGGTTTTATGGGAACACTATTTACTGTCGGTTTTATTGGTGTATTAGGGGTAATCGCCCTGATTGACACTATCTCTCAACGAGGAAAAAGAGACAATGATTAGCTTTTTATTTATCACTCTCTAGTATCATTCGTATACAAGAGAGTGATAAACCTTCCAAAACAATTCAATTTACTAATCTATCGAATCAAGTTGGTCTTCAATCGCTGCCGCATTTGGATTTTCTGTTGCTTTTAACGCGCCACCACTTGATAAGAAATCATTACGTTGGAAATAGGCTTCTCGCATCATTAAGTACGGGTCTGAAGAGTTTTTCAGCAATCCATCTGAATCTAATAACCTTGCTCGGGTTTCAATTCCTTCCAGTGCCCACTTACCTGCTGACATCCAGAATGTGAGATAACTTAGCATTGGATATAAATCATCAACTAAATCACCACCTTGTTCCCTTGGTGTTGCACTGCCATATCCCGGTAGCACCACATAGGGACCATAGCCCACGTCGTAATAACCCAAGGTATTACCAAAGCGTTTGGGTTCTTCCTTAACTAGCTGAGGATTGGCCATTGATGCCACATCAATCAAGCCACCCATACCAAAGACGGTATTAAGGAAAAAGCGGTTAAAATGTTTGAAACCTTGAGTCACTTCACCACGTAGGAAGCTATTTAACATACTTGCAGGTTCTTCAAGGTTAACGAAAAAATTGGTTAATCCATTACGAGCTGGCATCGGGACATAATCATTCCAAGCAACCGCTACAGGCCTCAAGACATAAGGGTCAAGGACGTTATAGTTGAAATTAAACATTGCTCGGTTGAACCCTTCTAAAGGGTCTGAACGCTCATGTGTTTCTGGATCAATGCTACTTGCACAACCTGCAATCAGCACCCCTGCCAGAAAAACACCCGTCATGCGAAACTTCATAACATTTCTCCATTCCCTGCACCGTCCTACTACGGTACTTTCCACTGTAATAACTGTTTTGCTTATAGTAAGGCTAAAAAAAGAATTATGTTAATCCTTTTGAGTTATTTGATTATCATAAAGGCTAATTATAAGCCAATTAATCATATTCTTATTATAAGAAAATTGAACAATTAGTACAAAACAGAAATGTTCCCTCACTCAACTTTAAAAATGATAACCCCCTATTTTCGAATAAAAAACAGTCAAAAAAATATTTATGGTAGATAAATTCGATTATTTGCCCGTAACAACTTGATTCAATTAGGTCTGAACAGTAAAATGCCTTCGCTGTCGTAATTATGACGCCAAAAGTCCCCTTAGTTAAATGGATATAACGAGCCCCTCCTAAGGGCTAGTTGCAGGTTCGATTCCTGCAGGGGACACCATTACCACTTCCAAACACCTCTCAAGACTTCCAATTTTTCAAATAAAAACAAACAATTAATTATTTTGACTTCCAAGAAGGTCTAGTAACTTCTAGTGGAATCTAAGTACTAATGTGTATAGTATTGTGTATAGGTCTAGGTTCGATAAAAAAACTATACACATTATGCTGCTCACTGATATCCAAATTCGTAAAGCTAAGCCTAAAGATAAGGTTTACACCCTAAATGATGGCAATGGCTTATCCCTTCTCATTGAACCCAATGGTTCCAAGGGGTGGCGATTTCGTTATCGCTTTGCGGGTAAGCCTAAAATGATTTCATTTGGCGTGTATGGACAAATTTCTTTAGCCGATGCCAGAAGAAAAAGAGATGAAGCAAAAAAACAGCTTTCAGATGGCATAGACCCAAGTGATGCTCGCAAATCGGAAAAGATCACACAAAAATACGCTGCTGAAAATACGTTTAAAGCCGTTGCAATGGAATGGCATGCATCAAAATGCTCTACATGGTCAAAAGGCTATGCGAGCGAAATATTGCGTTGTTTTGAAAATGATGTTTTCCCTTTCATTGGTAGTCGGCCTATTGACCAATTAGCGCCATTGGAATTACTTGCCGTATTGCAGAAGATAGAAAAACGCGGGGCATTAGAGCAAGCAAGTAAAATTCGCCGTCGTTGTGGTGAAGTGTTTAGGTATGCAGTTATTACAGGCCGAGCAAAATATAACCCTGCCCCTGATTTGTCTGGCGCAATGAATAAGCCTGAAACCAAACATTTCCCATTCTTGCAAGAAAGTGAAATTCCTGATTTTGTCAAAGCGCTTAATAACTACCAAGGCAGTAAAATCACGAAATATGCCACCCAGCTATTAATGCTAACAGGTGTTAGAACTGTTGAGTTAAGATTCGCGGAATGGTCAGAATTTGATTTTGAAAATGCACTTTGGGAAATACCTAAAGAACGAATGAAAAAGCGTCGCCCTCATTTAGTTCCTCTCTCACCACAGGTATTAGAGATCCTTGATAAGCTAAAAGTCATTTCAGGTAACTACTCGCTACTTTTCCCTGGGCGTAATGATGTACGAAAACCAATCAGTGATGCGAGTATAAATAAGGTCATCGCCAAAGTTGGCTATAAAGGTAGGCTGACAGGTCACGGGTTTAGACACATGATGAGCACTATTTTGCATGAAAAAGGCTTTGATAGTGCGTGGATAGAATTGCAGCTTGCGCATGTTGATAAAAACTCCATCCGTGGAATTTATAACCATGCTTTGTATTTAGAAAGTAGAATTAAAATGATGAAATTTTACTCTCTACAATTATTATGATTCGATCCTGTAAATAATTCAGCCTATTTACCCACTCATTAAAGGTTGTCTCTAAAACGAGTACCGAACTTAGTAATAAAACGGCTCATTTATTGTTTCCAGTTTTGGGGCGACATACTCCATTTTTATATACCAATTCGATGACTAAATAAATGGCTTTGCCCATATCGTCAGGTAAAGCGAAAAAAATATTCAAGTTTTCCCAATGTACAAACCAACTTTTACTTATTTATGGGGATTTTTTATATCTAGACTGCAAAACTGTTCAAACAGTATAAGTGCTGAAGCTTCTGTGAAGGTGTGATATACAGTTTTTAATCCCTACAATCACGGCTTTGTAATCTTTCCAAGAGTCATATTTAAGCTAATTTATACCATATAAATGATACATAACTGAACCTATATTTACGGATAAACACTATTTAATGAGTCTGGAAAGCCTTTTAAGTCATCAATATTCCTAAAGGGTTTTTATGCCGTAGGTATTGATTGGCTACGCAAGAAAAATAAACTAATTAATGATAATAGTGTTTTTGGATAAATAGCCATGACGTGTGCTATGCACTGATTTTGGCTATTTTTTATGATAAAAATGTTTCGATTAGTTCCACATAACGTAGTCTCCACCGTTGATTTTATGGCCATGCGGATAAGATGATTGAGGCCTGCTGCAGTTTTAACACCTTTTGCGAATTCAGATGCAAGACTTTAAGTTTCTTCTCGTCCATAATCTGCCTGCCTTTCAGTTGGAATTAATCATATCAAAAGCAGGCAAATACACTGTTTAAATTACAACCTTATAAAAAGATGTAATAAAGATACTAGTTTAATTAACTAAGTCTCTAAATATTTTCCTTAACAATGGAAAATCTTGATTATTTTCAGTATCTAAATAGTCTTCTGCTAGTTTTTTAACGTCCTCATCATCTAGTGGAATAATGTACCCCCTATCATCATTTTTAGTATCAATACATCGAGCCATAAATAATTTTTTGTTCTTTATTTTTCTACAAACTAAGATTCCAACCTTTCCTCTAGATGGTGAAAATCGACCACTGATTTGATCCAGCTCAGGATTATTTATTTCATTAGAATAATTCTTACATTCAACAAACATAAATGGGCAGCAATAATGAGCAGATAACCAATAAAAAAAACCTTCCTTAGACTCATTAGTATACGTAATGTCTATTCGTTTTCTGTCATTGTGTATCTTGTGCTGTTTACTTGGATAGACTAATGATGGATAGAAAATAATCGTAAATATTTTTTCAATTATATCTTCATACTCACTAGCCTTACTTGCTCCTGTAGGTAGAGCCATCATATCAGACACAAGCTGGTTTAACTCTTTTCTAATCTCTTCATTAAAATTATCATTTAATTTATTTTGATTACTTTCCATTAAATGAAATTCTTCTAGCGTTAGTGGCTTTAACCCAATTTGCTTATCTTCTTTATATTCGTCTAAAATATTTTTTCTTGATAATGTTTGTTTCCCAACACTGTCTTTATTATTTCCATATTCTTTAATTAAACTTTTCTTTGTAACTCTTCTTTCTCCACTTTTTAAAACTTGAACTAACGAACTGTTAGAATTAAGGTGTTCTTCTTGCATTGCAGGTAGTAAATAGTGTCGATAATACTCATCAGAATCATAAGACAATTGATGCCTTACTAAATTTTTAGGAACTAATATAACTTTCCCATAACTTGTTTTAGGTAATGAAACAAGCTCATCATACCAACACTGCTTATGAGCATCCCAAATAGAACCTGATGCTATATTTTTTTCAAGTTTCACTCCATAATATTCACACATGTTTTGCGTGTATCGAATAAAAGGCCCTCTTAAAATATTACATACTGCATCCGATATCATATCTATACCAATACCAGGAATTAATAATGCAGTGTCTTCAAGATCTTTTAGTAGTCCCGTTGAAATTACTTTGCTTCTAGTCAAGGCTAACCATACAGATGTTGCTGAATCCTTCCCAAATCCCTTCCCCTTTGAAGCTCCTGATGAGTATCCCAAGTGATACTCATTACTTTCATTTAAACGACTTAATAATTTAATTGCGCCTTCTTGGTTACCCTGACTCATTAGCGTAATAACTTTATCAAAAAAGCTTTGTAAACATGACGTTAACTCATTACCCCAGGCTGAATTAATACTTTTAATAGAGCTAGGATCTAAAAATACAGGAATGTCTGTATCCAGTGGAATATCTACGAAATCAAGATGCTGCTGATTTTTTTTCAAACCATAATATTCAGAAAATCTCACACTACACCTCTAAATCTGAGTTGATATTTAATTTATATTTAATCCCACTAATAAAACTTTACTATACAACTTATAATTTAAACGTAACAACCAATAAAATTATTTTGGTCGTAATCAGAGCTATGTATCACACTGTTTATCAATTTCACATCAAAAGTCACTAAGTCACATCACAAAAAAATATCCAAAAAGCTCTCTAAATAAATTAACGAAGCATAATTTATTTACAAGTAAAATTCACTACACCGCACCCGCCTGCACAATTTGGATCATAAAATTATTTCAGTTTTAAAATTCTACAAAACATATCGCTAAGCCTTACCAAGGCTAGGGCGTTGCCGAAAATTGTAAACTGAAATGTGGGAAAAGATTTTCAATAAATTTCAGTTTACAAGTGAAGTACACTTAGTGAATGAATTTATAATCATTTGAATATAAATAACTTTTCTATTTTACGTGAGATTTTAACTTAAGAGTATGAGCCGCATAAAAACTGAAAAGCCTGCATCTATGCGGGTTGAGAGGAAATAGAAAACTGAAATATGAACGAATTACTTTTTTATTTTAGTGTTTGTTTTTTGAACTAATGAATCTTTATTTAACCACGTATCAATCAAACGGTGGGCTTCTTTTTCTGTATATCCCCTTAGCTCTATAACTTTTTTATTGTCACTCACTTCTATTCGAATATTGCGTTTTTCATTAAACATATTTAATTACCATTAGTAATAATCGCCACTTGGTTACATGTCAAAATTACCTTTATACCATTCGCCTTAATTTACTTTTGATTATGCTCTATTTTCGATAACGTCAAAACATAGTTGCTTTGGCTGATCTTCGGGCTTTTTATGATAAATAGAATGTGAAAACGTCAGCGTTAGCCTATAAGTGTGGCCACATTCAAAATCAGAGCACGAACAATAAATATAATGAGTATTATCCCTACCCTGCCTATCAATTTTCTGAATTTTGGCTTCCTGACCACACTCAGGGCAGTATATTTTCATTACTCGCATTGCTAATCCCCCTTGCCTTATATGCCTTCCAGAACAAAGCTTATTAAATACATCCATTTCCAATTTCACTGGTAACAGTGGTAACACTGGTTACATCATTGATTTTAAATAATTTAACTTGTTACCTTTCCTGCAAAATCACGTGTAACGCAAGGTAACAACCTATTTTTGTTACCTCTTGTTACCACTCACATTAATTTACTGGTAACAGCTATAAGCATTGATAGCCCTAGCTGTTACCTTTGTTACCACTGTTACACTTTAAATATAAGAAGGTTAGTTTCATTACTATCATTCAGCTGAGCCCAACACGTCACTATTGAACAAATAAACACGTTTAAGTCCTATTTCTGGTAGGCGTATGCTGTTTTGTGACCTACCGTCCTTACCTGCTTCTAACCAACCTTTATCAATACATAAACGCGCAACCTTCCTTGAGTCATAACCTTTACATATTTCTTTCCATGCGGAAGATAGAACATAAAACTGCACCGTAGGTTCTTGGCTGTTCGTGCCTTTTTCAACACGACGAAAGCCCATCATATTGAGTGGTCGGCTATTCTCATCATACCAATCCGCAAAACGGCTAAATTGATTACGTGAGATAAAATCGGTCACTTGCTCTAAGGCGGTGATATCTTCCTGATTTGCTGTATGCCCCCGCTCTTTCATCCAAGCCGCTAGGCACTTTTCAGCCGCAATATAGGCTTCGCCCTCCTGCCAGCCTGTGATCCCTGCAATTGTGGCAATCTCCCCCGCCATCGCGACAAGGGCAAAACGGGTGATAGCCCGCCCAACTTGATTACCTGCATTTTCGGGCATCATTTTGGCGGTGTACTCTTTTAATAACGCTTTTGCTGTACCTGAGATGAAAGTGAGATCATTTGTAAGATATTTCAGCCAGTCACGGAACGGGGTGCCGTGGTATTTAGTGACTGCATGTTCTAGGTATTCCGCTAAGGCTTTGCCGCTAGCAAATTGATGTAAGTCCTCAAATACACCGTGTTTACCTGAATCACTTGGGATTTGTATCATACGGACTTCAACCCCTGCATAGGTGCGTTCGCCTGCATTGGCCGCATGTTCAACCAATGACAATTCACCCGTTGAGAGAAACAGTAAGTTCCAGCGGTTTGTTTCTCTGACGCTGCCGTCTGTTTTTGCGCGGGCTTTACCTTGACCGTTTGCCAGCATGTAAGCAATGTTACCCGCTTCGCGTCCGTCCACTTCACGGATTTCATCCAGCATTAACGTAGCGTCATTACGACGGCAAGCCGTTCCCTCAAGCGCGTTACCTGTTGCCCGCCATGTGTACCAGTAATCCGTACCTCCACAAACCGAAGCCGCCACTTTCATGGTGGTCGTCTTACCGTCTGTTGATTCACCTTTTAAATGGTAGCCACCGCCTCCCACACCGACTAATTTTAATAATGATGACGCAAAGGCAAGGCTTACGGAAAACGCCAGCCTAGCGTTTCCAACGCAATATTTACCAATGTGCTCCCGCCATTCGTCGCTAGTGCCTGCTACCCTAAAATCTTTGCCTTGCACACTGGAAGTTTGCAAAATAACAGAATCTGCCCCTGTTCCAACAACTTCATCCTGCAACACATACACGTTGCCATGCCAGCCCGTTTTATTTACGCAAGTGACTTTTTTCTCTGGTCGGCACAATGAAATGTATTCCATTAAATGCGCGCGGGCCTGCCCCGAAATGTTGATATATGAAAGCCCGTTCACCAAAAGTACACGACGTAATTCTTCACCGCTACCGCTTAACATTTCCATTGGCATTGCCCATTTACGGCAATTTCCGTAGGTATCATCCCATTCCAATAAACGGCCGTAATTACTGCCGTCTGCATCGCAGGTGATCGCGGTGACTTTTATCGGGCTGCTGATTTTGATGTTTCTAACCTCGGTGTCACCATCCGATTTATTGACTAGTTTGTCATACCACAAATATTCTTGGGTCAGCCTAAAGCCTTGGGGTAAATAGGCTTTATCCTTACCGCAGTATGTCATTTCCTCAAAGAATGCTTCTTTGACTTTGACCGTGCTATTTTCTTGTCGGTAATCATCCCAATCCGCTTTGTAATGAGTTGGCGGTAAGGTGATCCAACCATCAACTGCTTTGGCGGCCTTCTCTGCCCACACCTTACCCGTATTCTCTTTACCATCTATAAAATCGTTATCACCCGCAATAATGATTTTTACAGATGGATAACGTTCCCGTAGCTGCTGAGCGACTTTCACAAGGTTAGTAGCCGCAACCGCGGCCACAATAAAGGTATCAATTACCTTTGATAGGCTTAACCCCGTAGCAAAGCCCTCAGTAATCACAATTTGTTCAAGTGTGTCTTGTGGTTCCCCTGACACAACAATAAATGAACCTGAAAGCCCAGAACCAGATAACAATGCCTTATCACCTTCTGGGCTGATAAGTTGCCCACCTTTAACCTGAAATTGATTATCGACCAATGGCAACAATATTGAGCCGATTGGGAAACTTAATTCACCTTGTTTATAGGAATTCTGGGTAATTAAACATTGATGGTTAATTAAGCCCTTATTTGTTAAGTATTGGCTTTCCCCTAGGTATGACGACGCTTTCAATTTTTCAAATAATTCGATGCCCCGAGCCGCATTTACTTTTTTTACTTTGGTAGGCGTGATCTTACTAAACTCTGGTAGAAGCAATATTTTATTGATTTCAAAACAAGCGGTTTTCGTATCTTTTCCTGTCACTAGTTTGAGCAAATCCAACCCATCACCACTGCCACAGTGGTTACAAAACCATGTACCTTTTCCATTTTTATCATCAAAACGAAAACGGTCTTTACCACCACATTTCGGGCAAGCGCCATGTTTATGATTATCAGGAACGCAAACACCCAAACTCGTTAAAATATAGTGCCAACGCCCATTTGCAGAGCGCATAATATCCGTAACGGATGGCAATTGAGTGGAGGCAGTTAATGAATTAGAACTGTTTAGTAAACTCATTGTTTTATGTCCTTATTCATTAAGCTACTTTCGCTGATCACAAATTCAACCTGCTCCGCTAAACATTCCATCATTGCCGCCATTCCCTCACTTGAGACATGGCGCTGACCATTAATAGAACTAGCAATAAGTAATTCAGATAGAAAGCTCGTCATTTGCGCGGCTCTTAATAATTGTTTTTCGCCCGATGCAGAAATGACTGTATTGATATAATTTGTATTTTTCATGATTAGCACTCCCCTGTTTGACTTACAGGTAAGCGACCTGCAAAAAGCAAGATGAAATCATGAGCAAGTAGCATGCGTGCATCATATTCAGTTGACGCAATAGCAGCCCGACGGCAAGGCTTTGCAGTGATACCAGCACGTTTAATGCTCAAGAATAAGAATTTAAATTGAGTTTGGGTAGGGGTTGCCATCATGACGATGATCTCCAGTAACTTAGTTAAGGAGTCACCACCTGAAACGCCAATTTCGGGGGTGGTGACGTTGACAGGGTTGGCGTAACTGGAGTTACTGGAATCCAGCCAGCCCGAAGGCTGCCCCGCCAACGCCACCATAGAATCAGGGCGATACAAAACCGCATTTAATGGGTGCGCGTAGGCATAGACACAAAAAAAGACGCAAGGCGCGTCATGTGTCGCCAGTAACTGATTCAGGACGCCAATCCCGACGTTAGATTTTGCTAACGTGTGATCAATATAGCCCAACCGTTTAGACGGATGCAACCCTTTTATTTTCATAATTAACATGTCTTAAATTGGGAAAAATAGATATTTGAGGCTATGCCCAGAGCAATCTGGGCATAGGGTTTACCCCGCAGAGATAGCAGAAAACCAGTTATTTTTAGATTTGGTTAAACCACCTGATAGGTTAAAATGCATTGGTGAACTAAGTAAATACCTATAATTTTTATTAGCGAAATATAAGTTGTTAATTCTTAAGCGTAATCTATCCGTACCTATGCTTGCTGGATTATCCGTCACCGCTAATCCACCAAGATAAAAAATACTCGTTCCTTGAAAGTCCTCTTCTACCTCAATTGAGCAAAATAATTTCTGACCTTCTTCATTGTATTTAATCAGTTTCTTGGTTGGTTTTAATCGCAAAAATAGCTGCATTTTACCATTCATCATGTCGGCTTTTGCATCGATAACCTCACCTAAATTCTCAAGATTACGGTTATGTTCTTCCCAAATTAAAGCTGTGTAATACTTAGGGTCATAGGTATCAGCCATTTCCTGTAACCATTCAGATTTAATCGTACGCTCATCGACTGTTTGCCCTTCTGTAGCAACACAAATCCAATTAGTTATTAATTGAGGGTCACTCATAATGAAAATACCCCGTCTTCAATTTGGATGGCATTTTCATCAATGGCAGCGTAGAGATTTCCATCACCAAGGCCATAACCTTCATTTCTAATATAACTGTGCTCATAGACTTTTCTGTCATCCACAAACTCAGCACGAAAACGACGGGTATTTTTCTGGGTATAAATATGCAAATTATCTAATGTGGTAACCACTAAGCGACGACCAGGCATAAACGGTGGAATAATAGCGAAGCGTCCTGCAACCGTACTTAACGCCATTTGACTTGCCTGAATATCTGCGGCGTTATCTGCCCCTCTAAATAATTTTTCACGGTATAAAGCAGCAAGTTCTGAGCCAACCAATACGACTAATCTAGGGTCTTCACGAAACTCTTCGGGTATTTTTTTGATAATAAGAAAGTTGGCCATGGCGTCTAAGTTAGGGAAATCACCGTCTTTACCTAAAACAATTTGATCCGTTACAATTTGAGAGCCGTGATTAAATGATTTTGCTATGGTATGCCAACCACAGTTAACATCTTGCCCTCGTTTATATTTTTCTGGCTTTGTTGGAAACCCACAAAACTCGCCATTAAAGCCGACACGTATCATGTCTAACGATACTGTTTTAGAGAACAAATCAGACATCACTTTAGTAAAGTGCTCATCATCACCACTACGGCTATTTGCAATTATCGAAAGCTGTTCGTAGGTAAGAGCCGTACAGGTATCCGTTTCCTCTAGCGTATAAGAAATAGCATCCATACTTAAACGCTTATGAAAACGCTCCTCAATTGAACGACCAGTATGAAGGCTACTATCGCCAAGGTTAACTGTATCCCCTTTGATTTCACTTACATCGGCTATTGTTAATTTATTTAAGAACCAATTTGAGTCTGATATTGCTACGCGCAATAAAGTTTCAGATGCATTAGTAATTGAAAATGTTTTATTATTTTTAGAAAAATAATTTGCACCGCGTGTAAAATTGGCGTGAAAATCCCTTGCCACATTTGGTACTGTAGTAGCATACATAATATATTCCTTTTATATTTATTACATTAGTTCTAATTTATTTTGAATTCTTTTTTGAATAGAAACCATTTTAGAGACATATTCATCAGCAGTTAATACTGCATTCACTGACTTATTATTAATATCATAATACTCTTTATAATAATTCAGTTGATTATCAGAGGTGTTTCTTCTCACATATTTATCAGTTGATAGATGGCAATCACCAACGATTTTATTTATGTGGTTTTTTAAGTTTTCACACTCATCTAATATTAAATTACATTCATTTGAATAAGCCCAATTCATATTAGACCTTAATGAATGAGTAGTTATTTTCTCGTTCGGTATTGAAATTAAAAACTCCGATTTATAACCAGTTACGTTTTCTTTTAATAACTGTTCAACCACTGGCCTTAACAGTCCATATACCCCACTTATCTTACTTAACTTGTCCTGAGAATTTCCTAAGCATCCTCTCGCTCTTTCAACTTTATCATAGGAGTCTGATGCCCATGCATGAGCAGTTCTATAGTTACTTGGCTTTTTCAATCGCCCTTCACTCAGGTTTTCCAAGTAGGTTTCCGCATCCTTTAGTTGCTGAACCTGCACATCACAATCTGCTGTATATTTTTCTAAAAGTTGATTACCTTTACCAATGAGTAGCTTCACTTCTTTTGCAGTTGGCATTGAATTATCAAAGCTAAACCCTATGATTTCACCTAATGTATTAATTTTATTTCTTAACATAAATAGATGATTTATTTCTATAGCGCGAATAATAAACCCTGTATCTTTACCGTTAGCTTCAAATGGGATTGATTTATAATTTAAAATAAAACTTAATGACTCATCTTTATAGAAAGATATATTTTCGGTCATTATCTTCTCCTTGCATTATTGATTATCCATTCATTTATTTCAGACTCTAACCATGCAACAGAACGTGACCCTATTTTCATTTGCTTAGGAAAATCGTTCGATTTCATCTTTAAATAAATTGTGGAACTTGGTAGACCTGTTAATAAAGTTACTTCTGGTAGCCTTAACAACCTATTTTCGGTGTTAAGTTCCCCCAAAGGTAATAAGCTCATAGTTATTCCCTTATAATTAAATTCTATTTTGAATTTTATTAGATGTTACTAGATGTCGTTGGATGTCTTTATATTTACACAGACATTAAGAATGGTAAAGAGAGGGGCTAAGGCGTGATTTTGAGAATTATTATCTATGTCTGATTTTTAAACACCTCAAATAGCAACAAATAATTATCCGTATTACTAGTCATTATCATTCATAACTAATCGCTCCCAATATAAAATTGAGAATTTAACAAACGGTTAAATAACGCTCTTTTGTAAAGAATTTTAATTATTTGTAATTTCACGAAAACAAAACATAACACTTTGAAATTTAACATATTTAAATTTCAGGGGAAAATCTAAAATAAATCATAAATGATTTGTATAATATTTACTCTAAAACAAATATATGAAATTGATGTTCTACAGCAAAGAGTTTATGTATAGCAATGTGTATAGAAAATAAAATAAAAAAATAATATTTATTAAATATCAATGCATTGAATTAAATAGTCGATTCCTGCAGGGGACACCATGCCTAACTCTCCCGAAGTCTACCTAACTCAATAAAAATCCTTTCTAATCAATTAAATCTCTTTATTTAAGATTATAACGTCAACCGGCTTCTACCCAATAAAACCTAAATCAACTTATAATTGGAGGCTTAATAAATAGGGGCTCGTCCTGTTCAATAAAAAATCAGGCCCTCAATGCCACTTAATGCACGTCAAGTAGATACAGCTAAGCCTAGAGAAAAAGCCTATAAGATGGCTGATTGAGACGAGTTATACCTGCAAGTCATTATTAACGGTTCAAAATACTGGTGAATGAAATACCCATTTGCAGGAAAAGAGAAAAAAATATCATTTGGAGCCCTTCGCAGAGATCTCACCATTCTCCTTATTAATCAGCCTTGAAACTTCAGCAACATATTCTTCTTTTAAAGCTTTACGCAAGCTTGATGTATTTACCTTTTCATCCTCACATCAAAATAACGTTTTAGATTGATGACAACCCAATTTTTGCGTTTGTCATCAAATGGCCGTGGCTGTTTTGCAATATCCCTTTTTTACTGCGGTCGTAATAATGCTCGATGTCACGCATTTCTATCAAAGGCCATTAAAAGTGATGATTTTTCATAAGGCTCATCAATTCCTTTTCATAAAGTAATTTTCTATTCAAAATCAGGGTTCCCACACAACAAACTAGTAAATATTCTTATGAATTACTCTGTAACAACTTGAAATAAAGTGTTACAAAAAGGTTTGATTGACACAGAACAATCACAATTATAAGAAAAAAAACCCATTACATATTGATATTATTGGTTTTTAAAATTACAAAACTAAGATAACTCAAAAAAATACATTAATTTGCATTCACATTTATTGATAAGAAAAGTTGATTTATTTACTTGGTGAAGATATAAATAAAATAATCACATAAGTTAAATATATCAAATTCAATTGTAACTATTTAACAATATACAAGAAATATACCTGTTAAAATTCAAGGAAATTCACTCATGTCAGATAGCTTTCAAAATGAAGTCCCTAAAGCGCGGGTTAATATTAAATTAGATCTGCACACGGGGGGGACTCAGAAAAAAGTCGAGTTACCCCTGAAGCTGTTAGCGGTTGGTGATTATAGTCATGGGCAAGATGATCGTGCGCTATCTGAACGTGAAAAAGTCAATATCAATAAAAATAACTTTGACAGCGTCCTCAATGAATTCTCACCGTCAGTCAATCTAACGGTTAAAAACACCTTAGCAGGGGATGGAAGTGAAGAAAGTGTCGCATTAACGTTTAAAAACATGGCGGACTTTGAACCCGAGCAAGTGGCTCGTCAAATCCCACAACTGCGCGCAATGTTAGCCATGCGTAATCTGCTACGCGACCTAAAATCTAATCTCCTCGATAACGCCACGTTTCGCCGTGAATTGGAAAATATCCTTAAGGATCCAACACTCAGTGATGAACTGCGCGAAGAGCTAGCCCAACTTGCACCGAAGAAAGATTAATTTGGATTACTAAAGGATTATGCTGATGTCTGTAAAAACTGAATCAACCCAAGGTGCAACAACTGTACTTGATGATACGTCTAATCACGGTGTTTATGCTTCTTTATTTGAAAAAATTAATTTAACCCCTGTTGCTACAATTAGTGATATTAATGAATTCCAAGATAATACTGCACTAGCGGATGCAACTGCGGATGAACGTGTCACGGTTGCTGTTCAAGTCTTTTTAGACCGTTTAAAATCATCCGGTCAAAAAGTGGAACGTTTAGACCGCAACTTACTTGATCATCATATTGCTGAACTTGATAATCAAATTAGTCAACAACTTGACGAAGTGATGCACCATCAAGACTTCCAAAAAGTTGAATCTACTTGGCGTGGTTTAAAATTCCTCGTTGATCGCACTGATTTTCGTCAAAACGTCAAAATTGAGCTACTGGATATCGCCAAAGATGACCTACGCCAAGATTTCGAAGATAGCCCAGAAATTATCCAAAGTGGCCTTTACCACCATACCTACATTGCAGAATATGACACTCCAGGTGGTGAGCCTATTGCAGCGATGATTTCTAACTATGAATTCGATCGCAGCCCTCAAGATATCGCCTTATTACGTAGTATCTCTAAAGTCTCCGCATCTGCCCATATGCCATTTATTGGCTCTGTTGGACCAAAATTCTTTGGTAAAGAAACCATGGAAGAAGTGGCTGCAATCAAAGATATTGGTAACTACTTTGACCGTGCAGAATACATCAAATGGAAAGCCTTCCGTGACTCGGATGATGCCCGTTATATTGGTTTAACCATGCCGCGTGTATTGGGTCGCCTACCTTATGGTCCAGATACTGTACCTGTTCGTAGCTTCAATTACGTCGAAGAAGTAAAAGGGCCAGATCACGAGAAATATTTGTGGACGAATGCCACATTTGCCTTTGCTGCTAATATGGTAAAAAGCTTTATCAATAATGGCTGGTGTGTGCAAATTCGTGGCCCGCAAGCAGGTGGCGCAGTGAAAGATTTACCTATTCATTTATTTGATTTAGGAACAGGTAGTCAGGTCAAAATCCCATCTGAGGTGATGATCCCAGAAACCCGCGAGTTTGAGTTTGCGAATCTTGGTTTTATCCCGCTGTCTTACTACAAAAATCGTGATTATTCCTGTTTCTTTTCTGCCAACTCAGCCCAGAAGCCAGCACTGTATGACACCGCCGATGCGACAGCAAACAGTCGAATCAACGCCCGCTTGCCCTATATTTTCCTATTATCTCGTATCGCACATTACTTGAAACTGATCCAACGTGAAAACATTGGTACCACCAAAGATAGACGCCTTCTTGAATTAGAACTCAACAACTGGGTGCGTGGTTTAGTGACTGAAATGACCGATCCGGGGGATGATTTACAAGCCTCTCATCCTTTACGCGATGCAAAAGTGGTTGTCGAAGATATTGAAGATAACCCTGGCTTCTTCCGCGTGAAACTGTATGCCGTCCCACACTTCCAAGTCGAAGGTATGGATGTTGATTTATCGTTAGTTTCACAAATGCCTAAAGCCAAAGCCTAACGGTTCATAAAGGTCATTCAGGATGAAAATCTACCGTCCCCTATGGACAGACGGGGCCTTTTTGGCCCCTCAGCAATTTCAACAACAAGCCCGCTGGGACAACCATGTCGCTGAAGTCGTTGCTCAAATGGGTATTGCCTCAACGTGGGGGGTGATTAGCGCGGAATTTGATGCCAGTGCTTTAACCTTATCTCGCGTTAGCGCACAAAAAATGGTTGTGCGTTTCCATGATGGTACACTTATTGACACTACTCTGGCTGATGCGCTTCCTCCGGTGTTATCCCTTGCTGACTACGCAGACCGCCAGTCATTAGACATCGTTTTAGCATTACCTTTAATGCTAGCAAATGGTGGCAACTTAGCCTCTGAAGCGGGCACTGATCGCCCTCGTCGATTTAGTCAAGAGTGGGTTAAAGTTCAAGATCTGCTCGGACATGAGGAAACGGATATTGCCGTATTGCGTCATGTGGCAACGCTACGTTTTGCACATGATGAGAATGAAGCCTATATGACCTGTCCGGTTGCACGGCTTATCCGCAACGCTCAAGGGATGTGGGAATTCGACAACCGTTTTATTCCCCCCTTGCTTGCTTGTCAGGGTAGCCTTGAATTACGTTCATTACTCTCTGAGTTTATGCATAGATTAGTGGCTAAACGCCGCCGTTTAATGGCTCTACGTCGCGAAAGTAATGAAAAAATGGCCGACTTTGTCGTTGCTGATGTCTCATTATTTTGGCTATTGAATTCACTAAACAGCGCTGAACCCGTACTCAATGAACTCGGGTCTGCATTACATCGTCATCCTGAATTACTCTATCGAGAACTTGCTCGTTTAGCAGGGAGCTTATTAACATTCTCTTTAGAACATAAATTGGAAGATATTCCACTATACAAACATGAGCAGCCTGAGCAGGTTTTTCCACCGCTTTTTTCTTTATTAAATACGCTACTTGAAGCCAGCTTACCTTCGCGTGTTATCAGTATTGAATTAGTAAAAGAAGGTCCTTTCTGGAAAGGGCAGCTTCATGATGGCCGCTTACGTGAAGAGGCGGATTTCTATTTATCCGTTCGCTCATCTTTACCTGCTCATCTGCTTATTGCTCAGTTTCCTTTACTGTGCAAAGCAGGTAGTCGTGATGATGTTGCCGATGTGGTCAATGTGGCACTCAATGGTATCCCCTTAAAACCACTCAACCATGTACCAACCGCGGTTCCACTTCGTTTAGAGAATCAATATTTTGCGCTAGATATTGAAACACCTGCAGGTCAAGCCATGCTCTCTTCAGGGCAATGTGCTTTCTATGTTCCAAGCACGTTAGGTGACATTCAATTAGAGCTATTTGCGGTACTTCGCTCATGAACAATACAACATCGCACCATACTATCGATATGATCTTCGCTCAAACTTGGTTGATGGTTTGTCAATTACATCAAGGCACTGCCATCACTCAAGGTGATAGTTTTTATCGTCACGTTTGCCAACTCATTGATGAAACACGCCAAAAATTGCTCGAACATGGCTACCCCGAATCAGCCATTGAACATATGCAATATGCCCAATGTGCGCTAATTGATGAAAGCGTGATGAATCGCCAGCACCAAGATGATGGGTACAACACTTGGATCCAATCTCCTTTGCAAGCCCGCTACTTCAATACATTAGAAGCGGGAGACAAACTTTGGGATCGCCTACGCGGTATTTTAAATGAAACCGCGCCTAATCCTGACGTTTTGCTCTGTTTTCATCGTGTGCTTACCCTCGGGTTTGTCGGTAAGTTTCGTCAAAAAGAAGCGCCAGAACGTGAGCGGATCGTCGCTCAACTGAATGTTCAACTTCCGGACTATCTGGTCACTTCAGAATTACCTCTCGTCGTAAAACCTAAATTACGGTTTAGCCGTCGCAGACTTTACTGGTTTGGTTGGATAGGCGGCATTCTCATACTCGCCGCCATGTGGTGGGGGCTCAGTGCTTCGCTAGAACATTTACTACAACAGTGGATGACACAAGGATAGGCATGCAAAATCCAATCAAACCGTGTCTGACACTTTTTGCTACGGGGCTTTTCTTGTGGCTACTTTGGGGGTTTTGGTCTCTAGGGCAAAGTGTCACCATTTTTGTTTCCGTCTTCGTCTTAGTACTGACGGGTGGAATGCTGTTTTGGCAATATAAACAACGACGCCAAGTGTTATCCACTGAACATGATTATACAGGTGCATTTCCGGCTGATAATTATCAAGGACCTGTCATTTTAGTCTGTGGTCAATCTCAAGCGCTATTTCTGGATGCCCAATTACACAGAGAAACAAATCAAGGTTGGTATATCCGCGTATCCGCACCCACTGAGCTCGTTAATCTAATTGCCGCATTGGTGGAATATGCGCCTTCGCTATCTGGGCACTTATCCTTACTTTATGTTGTATTACCTGAGCAACTTACCCAACAAGAAACCCTGACACAAACGCTACTCAATTGGCGTCGAGCTATTGGGGAAAGCCGTCAAAAAACAGGGGTTAAATTACCATTTTGGGTGACGGTATACCTTTCTAAACCTCATCACGCTGATACCGCTATGCAAGTTGATGATAAACATACACCTTGGATGACGTTACTCAGCCACCAAACTGAATTTCAGGTAGAGCAAGAAGGTGCAATGTCAGTCCCTTACTCTGTGTGGCTACCCACGCATATCGGACAATCAGAACAAAGCCTGCAATTTTCTCTATGGCTAGATACCTTACAAAGCTGGCTAAACCAAGTTTTAGTTCCTCAATTCATACTACCTCAAGCTGGAGCACCGAAACAAATCCCTTCAGCATGGGCTATTCAGTGGATTGATATCACTAGCCACCCAAACAATTTATGGCAGCAATTTATTCAAGAAAAAACCATGCTGCCTCTATATTCATCAATTCAAACCTCGGATTTGCTACCTTTGCCCGATGTAATGTTGCGTCGCTTACACCATGATATTAGCTTAAGCCGTACAGAAAGAACCCTCGGCGCTATCGGAATTATTTTTGGTGTTTTCTTAATAGGCACATTAATCGGAAGTTACTACCATAATCAGCAACTCATTCGTCATATTGGCGAAGATATTGCGCGTTTTTCGCAACTGTCGGATACACCACTTGCACCAAAACAGACTGCTTACCAACAACTACAAGATGATGCTGCTCAATTAGCGCGCTGGGAACGCGAAGGCGTTCCAACCTCTCATTCTTTAGCGTTATATCAGGGAACGAGAATATTACCCTACTTGCATGCACTATTAAGTGGTTGGGCGCCCCCACCACCTCCTGCGCCTATCATTGTTCAAAATGCCCCCGAAATGGTCAGCCTTGACAGCTTATCGCTATTCGATGTGGGACAATCGTCGCTAAAAGTAGGTGCCACCAAGGTTTTAGTCAACGCCTTACTCAATATTAAAGCGAAGCCCGGTTGGTTGATTGTCGTCTCTGGCTATACCGATAACACCGGAAACCCAGCACTCAATCAAACACTATCCTTGAAACGCGCTGAATCGGTTAGAGATTGGATGATAAAGACCAGTGATATCAGTCCAGCCTGTTTTGCCGTTCGAGGAGATGGCCAGAATAACCCTGTTGCCGATAATCAAACCGCTGAAGGCCGAGCGAAGAATCGGCGCGTTGAAATACGACTCATCCCTCAGGCAGATGCTTGCCAAGAGACAGATAATCAAACCGTGTCACCGATGGACGATGACACACATTCGACCCGAAAGGAGAAGTAACAATGGCTATTCCTGTTTATTTATGGCTAAAAGATGACGGCGGTGCAGATATCAAGGGCTCTGTTAATGTACAAGACCGTGAAGGCAGTATTGAAGTGGTCGCACAAGACCATAACCTGTACATCCCAACCGATAACAATACCGGTAAGTTAACAGGTACACGTATTCATACACCCTTTATTTTCGTGAAAGAAATTGATGCATCAAGCCCTTATTTGTACAAAGCGGTAACGACTGGCCAAACCTTGAAAGAAGCCGAATTCAAATGGTACCGCATTGATGATGCAGGACAAGAAGTCGAATATTTCAATACCAAGCTCGAAAACGTCAAAGTAGTCAAAGTCGCGCCAAAAATGCACGACATTAAAGACCCTAATAAAGAGAAGCACAACCATCTCGAAGAGATTGAGCTGCGCTATGAAAAAATCACTTGGACATACAAAGACGGCAACATCATTCATTCCGACTCGTGGAATGAGCGTGCTACCGCTTAATTAAGAACAAGCAGGCGTTTCGGCGTCTGCTTTTTTGTACGTATTCGTACGCCGATGACACACAACACACAATTTATCTTGATACCTAATGAACCTCGGTTAACGGTTAGGGGCGGTAGCGTTCCTTGCTGTCTCTAACCATTTCCCCCCAATACAAGAGAGAGATTATGGACAATTCATCCGTGATGCTATTACGTCGCCTAAACCCTTACTGTGCCAGCGCATTAGAAGCGGCAGCTTCACTTTGCCAGACACGGGCGCATGCGGAAATTACCATTGAACATTGGTTGCTCAAATTATTGGAAATGGGGGAAAGCGATATCACGGTGTTAGCTCGTCGCTATGAGTGGGATATGTCAGCCCTTTGGCAGAGTTTACTGACAGATATCGACAGCTTACCACGCTCCATTCATACCCGCCCTTCCTTATCGAAACCTCTCCTTAAACTCATTCAACAAGCGTGGGTGATTGCGTCTCTGGATGAAGACATCGAACACATTCGCAGCGTGCATCTCTTGTCTGCCATGACTCAGCAACCGTCACTGGTACCGAATGATAATTTGTGGCCGTTAATGACATTAAGTACGACCCAACTTCAGCGCTTAAGGCCGATGCTTGACGCGCAATCCGATGAACGACCTGATGTACAACAACTCGCCGCACATAATCAGTCTTTATCCCAAGAAACGCCATCTGACGCTAACGAGGTAGAAAAGGCGAAAAACTCAAATGTAATTGGCGACACTCTGAGTGAAGCTCTACTGGCCGTCCTGAATAAATTTACGGTGGATGTGACCGAAAAAGCACGCGAAGGCGCGATTGACCCTGTCTTTGGACGTGATGATGAAATTCGCCAAATGGTGGATATCCTCTCCCGCCGTCGTAAAAATAACCCAATTCTCGTGGGCGAACCGGGGGTGGGTAAAACCGCCTTAGTAGAAGGTTTAGCTCTACGCATCGTTGAAGGCAACGTTCCTGTCAGCCTGCAAACAACATCATTACGCACATTAGATTTAGGGCTACTGCAAGCGGGAGCTGGCGTAAAAGGCGAATTTGAACAGCGCCTAAAAAATGTGATTGAAGCCGTACAACAATCCCCGACTCCGATTTTACTGTTTATTGATGAAGCTCATACCATCATTGGCGCAGGCAACCAAGCGGGTGGCGCGGATGCTGCTAACTTGCTCAAACCCGCTCTTGCCCGTGGTGAATTACGCACGATTGCCGCAACCACTTGGTCTGAATATAAGCAATATTTCGAGCGTGACGCCGCTTTAGAACGCCGCTTCCAAGTGGTCAAAGTCGATGAACCTGATGATGAAAAAGCCTGTTTAATGCTGCGTGGATTAAAACCTCGCTATGCAAAATATCACGGTGTTCACATTACCGATGATGCGGTCAAAGCCGCTGTCACCTTATCTCGCCGTTACTTAACTGGTCGCCAACTCCCCGATAAAGCTGTGGATTTACTCGATACCGCCAGCGCTCGTATCCGCATGAGCCTCGATACACTCCCTGAAGAACTGACGCGTTTAAAAGCCAAGCGTAATGCCTTAGAACTTGAGCAGCAAGCGATCCTTGATGACTTAGCCATTGGCAACACCACCAACCAATCCCTGCTGAGCGAATTAGTCACTCAAGATGCGCAAATCGCCATACAGCTGACTGAATTAGAACAGTGTTTTGAGAAAGAAAAAAATCTTATCGGTGAGCTCTTAGAACAACGCCGTCAATCCCAAGATGTCAGCAATATCCAATCACAGTTAGAACTCGTACAACAAAATGAACCGCTGATCACTCCGGATGTGGATGTGCGAACAGTGGCAACCGTGATTGCCGACTGGACGGGTGTGCCATTATCCAGCCTATTAAAAGACGAACAAACCGAACTGCTGGAGTTAGAAGACTCACTAGGCAAACGCGTTGTAGGTCAAGAAAGTCCATTGTTAGGGCTCGGACAGCGACTGCGTGCTGCGCGTACGGGTCTCGCCTCAGAAAATGGCCCTCAAGGCGTATTTTTATTAGTCGGTCCAAGCGGAATTGGTAAAACAGAAACGGCCTTAGCCTTAGCTGATGTCCTGTTTGGTGGCGAAAAATCCTTAATCACCATCAACATGTCCGAGTATCAAGAAGCCCACACCGTCAGCCAATTAAAAGGCTCGCCTCCGGGTTATGTGGGTTACGGCCAAGGCGGGATTTTAACGGAAGCTGTTCGCAAGCGCCCTTATAGCGTCGTATTACTTGATGAAGTGGAAAAAGCCCATCGCGATGTGCTTAACCTGTTTTATCAAGTTTTCGACCGTGGATTTATGCGAGACGGCGAAGGGCGCGAAATCGATTTTCGCAATACCGTGATTTTAATGACCGCCAATTTAGGCAGCGACTTACTGATGCAGCAATTAGATGAGTTCCCGGAATCGACAGACGGAGAATTGCAAGAGTTATTGCGCCCGACACTGCGCGACCACTTCCAACCTGCATTACTTGCCCGCTTCCAAACCCTGATTTATCGTCCATTAGGTCCTGTCGCACTGCGCCAAATTGTTGAAATGAAACTGAGCAGCGTCATTAAGCGTCTTTACACCCACTACAAGCTTGAAGGCATTATAGAAGAAGCGCTGTATGACACCCTCGTGAGCGCCTGTTTATTACCTGACACCGGCGCCCGTAATATAGACAGCCTACTCAATCAGCAGATTTTACCGGTACTTAGCCAACAATTACTCATGCGTCAAGCTAACCACCAGCAAGCGCAAAGCCTGACTTTGGGGTATAGCGAAGAAGACGGGATCACCCTGAGTTTCAGTGATATTAAGGAGGTAACGTTATGAGCCTACTCGACACAGCCAAAAACCTCCTCCAAGGCCAAAACCGCTATCGCCTTGAAGTGCAAGGCTGCTCAGACTTACTGGACGTTGAACATTTTACGGGGCGTGAAGCCGCTAGCGAACCCTATCGCTATCAAATTACGTTTACCTGTTCCGCCCAAGATCTTTCTGCTCAACAATTATTACGCCGTAATGCCAGCCTGACCTTTTGTGCACCGATAAATAACTTAATGGGACTCGCCACTCAGCCTACCGTTGCCAAGCGAGTTCATGGCGTGGTGACCGATTTCCGTCGCCTCTCAGGCTCTGCCGATGAAGCGCGCTACCAGTTAGTTATCGAGCCTTTTTTTGCGCTACTACGCCATCAAATTCGCAGTCATCGTTTTTTTATTAACCAATCCATACCGGATGTGGTCGAGCAAATCTTACGTGAACATAATTTCAAAGGCTGGGAATTCGAATTTCATCTCGAAAAAGCGTACCCAAAACGCGAACAAATCAACCAAATTAACGAAAGTGACCGCCAATTTATCGAACGCTTACTCAGTGAAGTGGGTATTTTTTACCGCTTTGGTTTACAAGATGATACCCAAACCGAGGTGCTCCACTTTACTGACAGCCAACGTGGCTATGTGTATGACAAAACGCTGCCATTAAATAGCCCATCTGGGCTGAGCGATAACCATGTCGACAGTGTTTGGGGATTATCTTTACGTCATCAAGTAGTTGAAAGCACTGTTTTTGCCAAAGACTATAACCACCGACTGGCGGAAGATACGTTGATTTCCGCTGTCGCAGACATGACTCGCGGTGATGGCGAAAAAACCAACTACGGCGATGTTTACCACTATAAAGGCCGCCACCTCACCCGTGGAGATAAAATTCGCCCTGAAACTGAAACCGCTAACTTCTGGGCAAGACTCGATCACGAGCGCTTTTTGGCTCGCCAGACTTTGCTACGCGGAGAAAGCAGCGCAGCAGACCTGACGCCATTATTGGTATTAAACATTCAAGATAACCCGCTCAGTTCGACCTTACCGGCCGTCTTTAAATCACCGATTTTAATTACGCGATTACGCTTTACCGCCAGCCGAGATAAAGCGCTGACTGTTCGTTTTGACGCCGTACCTTACACGGAATCACTGTGCTGGCGTCCTGCACTCAAACCGCGCCCTGTCATTGCCGGAACCTTAATGGCACGCGTCACCAGCGCAAAAGACCACGATATTTATGCCCACCAAAATGAACATGGGTTTTATTGGGTCAAATTCGATGCAGACCGTGATGATAAAACCAAGGGTTATGAAAGTATGCCCGTACGTTTGGCGAAACCCTACGCTGGCGATACGTATGGGATGCATTTCCCGCTAATTCAAGGGACTGAAGTCGCTATCGCCTTCCATGAGGGGGACCCAGACCGCCCTTACATTGCTCATGCACTCCATGATTCTCGCCACCCCGACCACGTGACGGATAAAAATAACACCCGTAATGTGATCCGAACGCCTGCGAATAACAAACTGCGCATGGAAGATAAACGCGGACAAGAGCATATTAAGCTCAGCACGGAATATGGCGGAAAAACCCAGTTAAACTTGGGGCATTTGGTGAACGCCGAACGCGAACAGCGTGGTGACGGTTTTGAACTACGTACAGATAGCTGGGGCGCGATCCGTGCGGGTAACGGGTTGTTTATTACCACCGATAAGCAGGATAAAGCCGGTGGGGATGTGCTGGCGATGGAAGAGGCGGTAGCACAGTTAAAACAAGCACAGCAGTTAACGGAATCTCTCAAAGAAGCCGCTAACGTTGCAAAAGCTGAGCTGGCTGATTTACAAACACAGAAAGAACTCCTGTCTGAAACACTCAATGAACTTCAGCAATCCGCTCTGCTGGTTTCCTCACCCGAAGGAATTGCACAGACCACCCCCAAAAGCATTCAAACCTCGGCTGGTGAAAATATCATCAGTACTGCCCGTAAAAATGCAGATTTTAGTATTGCCAAAAAGTTCACCGTGGCTGCTGGCGAAATTATCAGCCTATTTGCTCAAAAGCTCGGGATCAAAATCTTTGCCAATCAAGGCAAAATCGCGATTGAGGCTCAACATGATGAAATGTCATTAGATGCATTAAAAGATTTAAGCATCAGTAGTCATGATGGCAAAGTCATCATCAAGGCTAAAAAGGAAATTATTTTAACCAGTGGTGGTGGCTATATTCGCATTGCAGAGGGCACGGTGGAATGTGCCGCACCCGATAAAATTATCGAGCGTGGGGCTGTCTGGCAAAAATTTGGTGGGCAAAGTATCAATGAAACGATGCCGTCATGGGAAAGTTCTGAGTTCGCTGTTCAATCTAAAGTTGTTCCCTATATCCCTAATGAAGTTTCTCAAAATTCGTATTCAATTGATATTCTAGCCAATGAAATAAAAGAAAGTAAAACCACCGACACCTCTGGGAAAATCCCCCCACAAGATAGCTTAGGGCTGGATAATGCTTTAATTGAGCTAAATAAAAATAAATAGCAAGTCTTACCCTATTGAATACGTGATAATTTAAAAGGAATAAAGATGAATAACAATTCTGATAATGCCTCACCAGTAGGTGAATGTCAGCATATTTCCTACCATTTACCCAAATGGAAGGAAAATGGCAAAGTTATTTGGGATGATGTCACTGCACAACATAAATCTCTTAATGCAGAATCTCACTGCATTAAACCACCAACCAAAGTCATTCCGGTAATTTTTATTCCGGGGATTATGGGAACGAATCTTAAAGATAAAAATCACAAACCCGTTTGGCGTGCGGATAAGTTTATGGGCGTGGATACGCTATATCTCGCTACATCAACAGGAAAAAGAAGAAGACAGCTTCTAAATGTAGAATCTACTTTTGTTGATGATAGCGGTAAGTATATTCAGAGTGAAAATATCCCCTTTAGTGATGACGGTAACATGTTACCCAAAAGGAGCGAACGCGGGTGGGGAAAAGCCCTTTTTTTAAGTTATGGAAAGTTTCTTGATGTGCTCCAAACCGCATTACTCGATGATTGGCAACACGATATCTTGAATATAGTGAGGAAAGATAAAAGCAAATCTTTTCAGAGTAAAGGTCCATCAAAAGGCATATTACGACATCTTGTGAATAACCCCATAGGGGGAACGCATGAAGCCTTATTGTCTGACGAAGAGTTAGCGCATTTTGAACATTTCTTATTTTCAGTGCATGTCTTTGGGTATAACTGGCTTGAAGATAACGCCATTTCTGCTGAAAATCTGGCGACCTATATTGATGAGGTTCTAGATACTTACAAATATAAACATGGATATGGTTTAGCCATTGAAAAAGTCATTATTTTAACCCATTCAATGGGCGGGTTAATTGCGCGTTATGCCATGAACCCACCAGAAGGGGCATTTCAAGGGTGCAAAGATAAAGTCTTAGGCGTTGTGCATGGTGTTATTCCGGATTTAGGCTCTCCTGCTGCGTATCGGCGAATGAAGGTCGGCGCGGCACAAGAAGGTATTGCAGGGGCTGTCTTAGGCTCTACCGCAAAGGAACTCATGTCTGTCCTTGCGTTTGCCCCTGCCCCACTCCAGCTTCTTCCTTACCCGAGATATCAATCCTCATGGCTCACTGTCGAAGGCAGTGGCCGTTATCCTTCTATCGTGGAGACTTCCACGGGAAAATTCGATCCGTTTGATGAAATTTATTTACGCGAAGATGTGTGGTGGCGATTATACGAGCCAGATATTTTGGATAAAAAACAGATAGATATTAAAAATAATTGGAAGCAATATTTTAACTTAATGAAAGATAAAGTTAAATTATTCATGGAGCATCAAGAAGAAAGAAAATATCATCCGAATACCTACGTTTTTTATGGTACAGAAATAAGCTCGGATAATACACTAGCGTGGTCGGTAGAAAAGGAAGTCCCCTTGAAGCCAAGTCCAAAGCGTCCTTTAATCTCCAACCCTGAAAATAATCAGCGCCTTGTTTTTTCTGGCGCGAATGAATCGAATAATGCATTTGGCCTCTGGGATAGCAGTGCATACAAATACACGCAATTTCGCTTAGTTTCTTCTCAGGGCGCCGGCGATGGTACCGTTCCCGTGGAATCTCTGGTGGATATTATCAAGAGTCCATCAACCCAAAGTAGCTTGGCGACTAATGTAGACCATCAAAATGCTTACGCTGTCGACAGCCTTGGTGATATTAAAAATCGAAAAGCAATTCAGTTTACGCTAAGAGCCATCGTGAAGATGGTGCAAGAGGTCGATATTCGTGCAGCAAATTAATCATCGTCAGCGAAGCATCATCGCGTTTATTGGGATAGTGAT